>JABXKT010000318.1 GCA_013619155.1 Desulfobacteraceae bacterium | reverse complement strand
AGGAGCCTGTCGGAGTTACACTCAACATTTCAGATATTTCATTTGAAAATTTGGTTGAGTTGCTTTTTTTCGGATTTTAAAAGGTCTAATCGACTCTAAGTAATTGTTAAAATATAATGTCGTATTTAGAGCCAAAATTATTCAACACACACAACAATTGTTCTTTAAGATTTTGAAAGCTAATGTAGGCACTAAATGGCAACCATTGATACTTGATCCTTCTCCAAAGAATTTCTATCAAATTCAATTCTGGAGAATAAGGAGGCAAAAAGAAAATCAACACATCATTTTCTTTCCATTCTTCCATCTTCTTTTTGAATTTAACAGACTTATGAATAGGTGCATTATCAAGTATTACAACTGTCTTCTTCTTTATTTTCGAAACAAATCGGTCCATAAAAGCAATAAACTTTTCTGAATTAAATGTGATTTCATGAACTTCAAAATAAAGATCATTTTTGCGATTCATTAAGCCTACTACATTTAGAAACTTTCCTTTTGCAGATGGTAACAATATTGGATTTTCTTTTGTTTGCCAAGCATACGGTACATTAGGTGTGAGTCCAAAATGACTTTCATCACCAAAATAAAGATCAATATATCCGCTATCTTCCAATTTTTTAAGACTTTCTATTTGTCCTTGTTTAAGTTCAAATTGATCATTATTACGTTTGCTCTTTAATGACCGTCGAACTCTTTTCCAGCTATATCCCAGTATCTTTTAAAAAATTCTGCAAAGTCTTTTTGCAGATGGAGATATTGTGTTGTTCCTCGAAATAAGTCAATACACTTTTTAAGTTACGGTTATGGAGTTTTAATTGTTGTGAAACTTCATCTTCATAGCCATTTAATCGAGTCTTGACACCTCTCCCATGTTTTATAGAAAGAGAGTCGATCCCGTTTTTTACCCAGTTATTAAACCACCGCTCGATAGTTCTTCTATTTACTCCAAATATATTAGACAAATCGATAATTGTTCGCCCTTGATGGGATAATAGAAGGCATTGACTGCGTTTCCTTATTGTATTATTTGCACCTTCCTTTTGATACTGTTCTAATGCTTCAATGTCCTCAGTTCTCAATGTAATGTATCTCATGTTGGACCAAATATCTAAACGTTATGGCTAACATGCAACTTATATGACAATATATTATTCTGATAACTTATATTAAATTAAATCAATTTAATATGGCTCGAAAATGTTTAAAAATAGGTGCAAGATTAGGAAATACAAATTGTTCTGAAAAGTTAAAATC
>JABXKT010000183.1 GCA_013619155.1 Desulfobacteraceae bacterium | reverse complement strand
CATCCCCTTTGAATTGACGCTTCTCCGAAATCGTTTCTAGAAGATCGAGGTATTGTTCTTTGGTGAGTCGTGGGGTGAAGTTTTTAATGATGGCCCGTCCTTTTTCGGCATTTGCCCAGAGGAGGTCGATGAGGGTGCCGGCCAGGGTTTTTGCGGGAAGGAGGTAGGCGGTCTCTATATCGGTGATCTTGAAATCCTGGGTGTGGAGGCTACCGGAGACGCCCCCTGTGAAGGGGTGAAGACAGGGAATGAGGTGGGAGAGATCTCCCATATCGAAGGAACCGGCCATGGCGAGCCCCTCGATTATTTCGTCGCCACAGAATGGGTGGGCGTTTTCCTTGTAGATGCGGTCCAGTTCGGGCACGGCGAGAAGGGGGAGGTAGCCGGGGATGTTGTGGATGGTGACATCGGCTCCCACGGCCATGGCTCCAGCGGCGATGGCCCGGTCCACTTTTTTTGATGCGTCCTGTATGCCACCAAGGGATGCGCCTCGTACGAAGCTCTCCATGCGGACGTCCGAGGGTACCACGTTGACGGCATCGCCCCCTCGGGTCAGGATGGGGTGGACACGGATATGGTCTTCGTCCCTGAACGTCTCGCGCTGGGCGTGGATATTGGTCATGGCGAGCATGGCGGCATTTAAGGCATTGACCCCTTCGTGGGGAGCGGCTCCGGCATGGGAGGCCCTGCCCTTGAACTGAATATCTTTACCGACAAAGCCGTTACCGGTGGCGCCAATAAGGGTGGCGGGGCGTGGTCCGAGATCCAGAGCGTGGGCCATCATGGCGATATCGGTGGTATCGAAGTCCCCTTTTTTGATCATCTCCTGTTTTCCACCGAACCAGGTGATTTTGTCTTCCGCCTTTAATTTTGAGCGAAAGGCCATCTCCACGAACTCTTCGGCCGGGACGGCTATGAACTGAACGGTGCCGCCGAGATGGGAAAAGGCTTCTGCCTCACGAAGCCCCAAGGCAACCCCGGCCATGGCGGCAACCTGGATATGATGCCCACAGGCATGAACGGCTCCTGTGGGTAGGTCTGCATCGGGGTGTTCCGAGCAGACAATGGCATCTAACTCACCCAAAATAGAGATCACGGGTCCGGGATTTTGGATGGGGGGTAGTGCTTTGATACCGGTGAGCGCTATTTTATCCTCGACGTGGAAGCCGATTTTTTTGAAAAATTCGCTTACTTTTGCACTTGCAAAGGTCTCACGATATCCCAGTTCCGGGCGGGCGTAGAGGGCCTCACCCAGGGCGATTATGGTCTCTTTGTTGGCATCAATGGCTCTGTATACCTTTTGTTTGAGTGCTTCACGGGTCATCAAATATGCCTCCGGTGGTTTGTTTTTTGAATTGCGCCGTATCGATGTATTTTGCCCTTACAGCTCGGGGACGCCTTGGTAGGCGACCATTCGCCACCCTCGCTGCCGGAGGCAATGCGGTGAACGTTTGCCTCGGTTGGCCCTGCCGGGCGCCAACCTTTTGCCTGATTTAAAAGATTGGGTTTGCCAAACAAAATTTTATAGTGACTGTGACGGACCAAAGGTCCGTCACAGTCACTAACCTGGGGTCCAGGGGATTTATCTCCTGGACGGGCGTGTCGATTTAATTGGAAAAACGCCTATTTTAGCCGTTTGCACCCCAATATATTGCCGTCACTATTTACAAAAATTAGATATACAGCGGATCGTACCCGCCATAATGAATTAGGGCTTTGGCAAAAAACAGATAGACGAATTTTATAAGAATACTGCTGTGATTTGTCCCGAGGAACGAGGGGTAAAGCGCAGCGGTCACTCGCTTTCGAGGTGGCTCACCTCGCCGCCGGAGGCATCATTTTTTTATCTGTTTTATTTTCGGCCTCTGTAGAGGGTTACTCCGAGACGGGCAGACGGCTCATACCGTGGATTGGATTTTGGTATGCTGGGCTGGGGCCGTTCCGATGCGGTAGATGGCGTAGAGCATGGCGGTGGTGCTGAGCCATTGAATGGGGGAGAGCCTGTTGCCGTTGAAGACGTAGTCAAAGAGGATGCTGGATATGGGAAAGAGGAGTTCACATATGGTGGCTGTGCCGGCGGAGATGTGCCGCAGGCCATAGTAGTAGAGAAGAATGGCTCCACTTCCCGTAGTGAGGCCGATGATACAGAAAAAAGTCCAGTTGGTTTGGGTGGTGAGGGCAACCTGGGAGAGGGCCCCGGTGGAGAGCACGACCCCTAACATGATAAGGGTGGTGAGTCCGTAGCGGAAAAAAAGGGCGGTCTGAAATGGGAGCAGGCCCATAATTCGTTTTCCGAAGACGGTGGCGCTGCCAAAAGAGAAGGCGGCCAAGAGGGCAAAAAGAGCAGCGGGAAGCATCTTGCCGTTGTGGGCCAGGGAGGGGGTATGGAACTCAAAGGTGAGGAAATAGCCGCCCATGATGGCCACAAGGCTCCAGCGAATAAAATGCTGGCTGAGTCGCTCCTTTAATACCAGGCGGGCCAGGAGGATGGCAAAAATTGGCTGGAGTTTCTGCAGTAGGGCGACCACGGTCAGATGTTTGAACTCTACTAAAAAAAGAGCCTTGACAATGGCCAGTGTCCCGATGGCACCCCCAAAAAGAGCGACGAGAAAGAGGAAGGTGAGATCGCTGGGGCGCATTTTCCGGAGCCATCCATATTCCCGGAAGAGGAGGGGCTGCATCACGGCAAAGGGGAGGGCGTGGAGTATGAAGACCACATAGCCTACATCCAGGTTGTAGAGCCGGGGTGTGAGTACCACCGCATCAAATCCCCACATGATGGCGGCCATGGCAACAAAATAGATGCCTATTTTTTGATTCCCTATCGGCATTTCAGACCTTTTTCCCTTTACGGTGGACAAAAATATTCTTGAGCGCCGTGGTGACTGTGTCAAACCCCTTAAGGGAGGTCAAGGATTTTGGTGGCCATGGGGCCTATGTTACCGGGTAGATGATTGTTTCTGGCTGAGGGCTGCAAGGGCCATGGCCACCTCTTCCCTCCAGATTCCGGGAGAGATACCCCACCGCTCCAATGCTTTAGGCTCTGGGTCTCCCTGTAGGGTCGACTTTAAGCGTCTTACGTCGCTGTGATCATAGAGATGGGAGGCATAAGAGCTGTCGCCTAAAAAGGTGGATGGCGTGGTCTCTGGATGTTCACGCATCAGCGCGATCAGGTGGTCGTGGTCTCTGGCGTACATAATACCTCGGGGTTAAGGGTGTTTTGGTAAGGGGCGGTGTTCATGATGTTTATTATTGCTTTTTTGCAATTATTCAGCTTACGCCTCGGTTTGGCCCTACCGGGGACAAACGTTTGCCATGATTTTATACAGCAAGGTGTGACAAACAGGTCTGGATTTAATTTATAAGAATCTCCGTGAATGATTTCACCCCGAGGAGCGGGGTGAGATCATTCGCATACTGAGGTCCAGGGGATTATCTCCTGGCTTCCGGAGGCATTTTTTCATGCGCTTTGACAACCAAAGAAGCCTTCTTTTTGAGCTGAATAGTTACCTTTTTTTGTAACTATTCAGCTTACGCCTCGGTTGGCCCGCCGGGGCCCGCACTGAATTTTGATGTGTCTTATGCGGACTTCTCTTCGGGGACAATATCCACAGATCCAATATACTCCTCGACGGAGGTGGCGGTGAGGTGGAAGATTCGTGCACCGTTTAAGGTGACAAAGGCATTTTCAGGGCTTCCGCAGAGACGGGCAAATTCGGGTCCCACGACCTGAACGGGTTCACCGGAACCGGCATTTTCCATGGTGGAAAGGTAGGTGTTGAGCCTCTCTTTCAGGGTATCGAAATAGTCGACATCGGCGCCGCTCATGAGGTTCAGGGTTTCTGAAAGGCCCTTGGAGAACTCTCGAATGATGAGCCAGAAATTTTCCGATAACAGCTCTTTTTCAGGTTTTCCGTCCATGTAAACGTTGATGGACCATCCTGCGCTGATGATTTTTAAGAGCTGGAGTTCATACTCTACGGACACCGGATTGATGGCCTCATCGCTGGGTAGGGTCGTCAGAAGTTGTTTGATGTCTTCCCTATCCACGGCAAAGGATGCCAGGTTTTCGCACATTTTTTGAAGGGTCACTTCTCGTTTTGCTGCGGTAGCCATGGGGACTCCTTTGTGGGTGGTTGCATTTTATAAAAGTGGATCGGTTAAAAAAAGGCCATCGATGGTCAAGGACCATCGGGTTAAGCAGGCCAATGGATAGGCTGTGCTCCTTCGTGTGTCGGCTCTCGTGTAATTGTCTGCATTTTTTTACCCTGCATCGGCCAGAACCACGGCCCGAATCGGTGCGGGATATCCTTCCACCGTTTTGGTGGGGTCCTCTGGATCGAGGAACATATCTAAGGACTCCGTGGTGACCCAGTCTGTTTTTCGCTGTTCGCTAAGGGTGGTGGGGGAGACGTTTACGCATCGAATATTGGTAAATCCGGCCCGTTTTAACCAGTTGGCAAGGCAGGGGACCGTCGGTATAAAAAAGACATTTCTCATCTTGGCGTAGCGGTCCACGGGAAATAGAGCCGTCTCTGATTCTCCGTCGATGATGAGGGTCTCCATGACGAGCTCCCCCCCAGGTCGCATGCAGTCGTGGATCTCTTTTAAGGTGTCCACCGGGGATTTGCGGTGGTAGATGACCCCCATGCAGAAGATGGTGTCAAAGTATGCTTTAAGAACGGGCATCTCCTCCATCTTGGCGGGGATGAAGTAGAGACCGGGTATCTGCAGGTATTTCTGGAGGGCCAGGTACTGAAAGTAGAAGAGCATCTGGGGGTCGATACCCAGAACCATCTCGGGCTGATGGGCGGCCATGCGGAACATATAGTACCCCGAGCTTGCCCCAATATCCAGGACACGTCTCCCCTCGAGGGAGGCGATATGGGGGGCCAGACGATCCCATTTTATATCCGAGTTCCACTCGGTATCGATGTCGATACCAAAGAGACCATAGGGGCCTTTTCTCCAGGGCCGTAGATCTTTTAGGCCCTTAAGAAGGGCGTTTATTTCAGCCGGATCATGATCGGTGCGAGGAAGAACGTTGACCCGTCTTCCTGTGATATCGATGGCCTCCCCATGCAACTCAGGCAGGCTCTCCACAAGGGTGCGGAATTTTTTTTCATTGCCAAAATCACGGCCCACAAGGGCTCTCTTCTCGTCAATCAGGGCGGTGAGCTCGTCTCGAACGGGGCCCAGATTTAATCGTGTCATATCATGCAGCAACGCGTCCATCGTTAGCTCTCTTCCTCGTCTTTCATACAGATGAAACTGGTGAAGTTGAACCACTTTTGCCAGATGTCCACCTTCGTAAATCCAGCGGCATTGAAGCGTGCCGTGTGTGTCTCAACACTATCCGGGACCAAGACGTTATCTAAGGCGTCCCTTTTTTGACTGATCTCCAGGTTGGAGTAGCCGTTCTCTCCTTTAAATCGGTAATAGAACTCCTGTTGAAGCGCGGAGAGTTGGCTCTCTTCATGGATCACCTTCTCGGTGATAAGAAGGATGCCACCGGGGGTGAGTGTTTGGTGGATACGGGTGATGAGGGCATCTCTTTCGGCTATGGGGAGAAACTGGAGGGTGAGGTTTAATATCACCACCGAGGCGGGTTCCATCGCCAGATCTTGAATATTGGCCTGGATCAGCTCAATTTGATTTCCCGACGGATGGTTGTCGAGGAGTTTCTGGTAGATGGCGAGCATGGGGGCCGAGTTGTCCACGGCGATCATGCGCAAGGGGCGTTTTCCCATCTCATTTAAAAGGCGCATGCCGAAGTTGCCGTTGGAGCAGCCGAGGTCGATGATTGCCGTCCCTTTTGTATAAAAACGGGCGGCCAGCTGGGCCTGGCGCTTGACCGTCTCCCGGTAGAGGGGGACGGAGCGGTGGATCATGTCGTTGAAGACTCCGGCCACATTCTCATTGAATTCAAAAGGGGGGACAGAGGGTAGCTTTTTCGAATAAATTGTATCCTGACTCATGGGATTTTTAGGGTCCTTATATGAAAACCGGCGTATGCAATGAGGGTATTAATCACCATTAATGGTTGAAAACTAAGGGAAACCGATCCATGACGGAACGTCGCACCAGCCATTTATTACCAATCGAAAGGCCGGTGTCAAGAGGATTCCCCGTGGGGCGTACTCTTCTAGGCCTATCCTAAAAATGGCGAGAACCGATTCATGTCGGATCGTATGGGGAGGAAGCGGGGGGAGGCGCTGTATATATGGCCGTTCTCTTCGAAACGTAAAAAGGTATGATGGGGCAGCGGCCTTTTATATCGATTTTGAGTGGAGAGATCATGGCTCCTTTAATGATGGGTGCGGATGAGGGCACGTGGGAGG
>JABXKT010000317.1 GCA_013619155.1 Desulfobacteraceae bacterium | reverse complement strand
GAGCTAAGAATAGCAGATTCCCGACCACCATTCTCGTGGATAGCGGATCTCTTTATGAATCTGTTAATTACGAGATAAAATAGGAGAAAATAATGGCACAACTTAGAAAGAAATCAACATTGATTCCACGTTGGGATTATCCAATGACAACTAGGAATGTCAATGTAAGTGTTGCTACACCTGATGACCCATTTGCGAATTCAACTACTAGTTACACTTTTATACGTGGTGCAGCACTGGCGTGTTCGATCCAGAATATGTCAAGTTGGGATATTAATAATCTCCCTGAAGGTATAAAGACAAAACAAGTGTTTAGAATGTTCTCTAACACTCCGTTATATTCAAGCATAGAAGGTACTGATCGTATGTCAGACAGTATCTATTTGCCAGATTCCTTCTTTTCATTGAATGATACTACAGCTCCTGTTGGTGTAGGAGGTTGGTATAACGTAATAAAACCATATTATCGTAATGTAGGTGTAGTGGTACATTGTGAGTGTGTGATATTTAAAGATGATAATCCACTTAACACAGATGGGTTGAGTCAGTTTCCAAGTACAGTTAATCTTGATCCGTTAATAGATACTAAAACTAAGCTTCAGGATTCTACAGGCTGGTTACCGACTTGGGAAGGGGAGAATGTATAATGCCAAGATATGATAATGTACTAGAAACTAAAGAAGCTAAAGATCGCGTTATATTGCAGATCGGTAAAGCTATGTTTAATTTAGAGGATGATCGTCCTATTTTCAAAACTTATGCGGACCTCCCTGCGGTAGGTACAAAGTATTTAGTTCCTATTTTCAAAACTTATGCGGATCTTCCTGCGGTAGGTACAAAGTATTTAGTGATTGAGTCAGGAGGTACAGAGACTAATACCATGTCACCGTATGGTGTAGAGGTTTATTATAATTCCATAGATGATAATTACCTTGAAGACGTAGTTGTTTCTAATGCTCAATCTTTTACTATAACAGCAGCTTCTGATGATCCAGAATTAATATTAAAACGTTTTGTTAATAAAAGGCATTCAACTAACTTTTGGTTTGAGTTTTTTAGTCAGTTTGATCTAGGTATTACAAGGATCAGTGCTGTGACGGATGTGTCCGTACCAACTGAAGGTGGGGACTGGGAGGAACGTTACGCAATTACACTAGAAGTTAACTACCTTTCAAAAGAAACAGAGATTATGACAACAATAGAAACAATGACTGGGACAGTCACTACAACAAGTGGTGGAGACCAAGGTGATATAACTAACACTATTATTGCAGAGTTGAACCCATAACACAACAAAAATTAGATAACACTTCCTTAAAATGTTAAAATACAACTGTTAATTAACAAAGTAAAGAAATTTCTATATTATTTTAAAATAATATTTTCAATAGTACTATTAAAAAGGAAAATTATTAATGGCGACTTTTATCCCATACACCACACGGGTCAGTATTACTTTTGCTGGTCGTGCAATCACAGCAGCTTCTTTCGAGAATGCCTTGTTTGTTGCAACCCACAATGTATTCACTGAACGACAAAAAAGTTACACCTCAACAGATGAAATGCTTGCAGATGGTTTCGCATCAGGCTCTCCTGCATTTAATTTCGCATCAGGAGTATTTGCTGGTAAAAAAGCCCCAGCACTTTTATATATTGGACGTGCTGTACCAAGTGCTTTAACAATTCAAGTAAATGTCGATGCTGCGGAAGATGATATTCTTTCTGTAAACATGAACGTTGGTGGTACAACTGCTTCATTCGCATACACAGTATTACTTGCAGATGTAGGTGATGCTCAAGCATTAGGTGATGGCTTAGCAGCATTAATTCAAGCAGATGCTGGTGTTACGACAGCTATAAGTGACGCTAATGGTCTAATCACAATTGTAATGGCTGTTCCTGCTACAGAAACATCTTTTGGTGCGGCACTGAATACAACAATTTACACAACTACAGCAGAAACACCAGCAGATATTATGGCAGCTGTACGAGCTGAAGTTGATAGTTTCTCAACTGTATCAGCAGAAACACATATTAAAACTGATCAAGCATTAT
>JABXKT010000031.1 GCA_013619155.1 Desulfobacteraceae bacterium | reverse complement strand
GAAGAGGCACGTGACCTCCCCCCCTTTGAATCCCGCCCCCAGGGTGATGGCCGTGAAAAGAATTTTGAATGCAAAATCATAACCGGGAAGGGGGGCAACAAATGCCTGAGAAATGGTCTCAAGTCCCAGGCCATTGTATTTATATGTTCCCAACCCAAAGGTAAGCAAAAGGATAACGATGCCTCCCACCACGGGTTGAAGCGGGCTGTATTGAATTTTTGAAGAGAGAAAGCCCTTCCACCTTTCGGTTAGTAGGACAAAAACCTTGCCGGCAAGTCCAAAACAGATGCCCGCAATACTCACATAAAAGATGTTGATAAATGTCGCCTCCGGCACCATGGGTATCGCGTACGCCGAATGTTCAATACCCCAAAAACTGCGGGCGACCTCATCCGCTATGATTGAAGCCATAAATGCTGGAAACAATGCTTCATAGGTCAACTGACCGATCACGAACACCTCCAGACCAAATACGGCCCCTGCAAGGGGGGTTCCGAATACCGATCCAAAACCGGCGGCCATGCCTGCAATCAGGACAATTTTCCTATCCCGCCTATCCAAGCCGAAGGTCCGCGTCAGCTGATCTGATATGGAGGCGCCCATCTGGATGGCACTTCCCTCTCGGCCTGCCGACCCCCCAAAGAGATGTGTCATTACGGTGCCAAGAAGGACAAAAGGAGCCATCCGCAACCGGATCACCTTTTTGGGATTATGAATCTCCTGTAGAATCAGATTGTTTCCAGCGGCCACATCATGGCCCAGGTGGTGGTAAAGCATGCCAACGAGCAAGCCCCCAACGGGAAGGCAGAAGATGATCCACAGATTTTCGTTGCGGAACGAGGTGGCCTGTTCCAAGAGCTTGAGAAAAAAGGCGGAGGCACTGCCCACACTCACACCGATGATGGATGAAAGAAACACCCATTTTAAAAGCGTGAGTTTCATCAGAAGACGGCGTGCTTTTTTAATCGTATCCTCGTGCATTGTGTTCCCTCATTTTATCCGTCCCCTTTGAAGGGAGGCAGAATTTGCATATTTAGCAAAAAAAAAGCTTCTGCAGGACGAATGATACGTTCATTCACTCCGCAGAAGCCATAATCCCAAAAGGGCGGTTCGGGTCTAACACCCGGGAGAGCCTCATCTCCCTTTAATTTTGACTGTTTTCATAACTCTCATAGGAGAAAAGGTCAACCCTGATCTTCTTGGCGCATTTTGCTATGAATAGTTACGTCAACTTGCGTGTCGATACATAGTACATCTGCAGGCAATTTCATCCGCTCAAAAGACGTTTGTGGTTTTGGGAAAATTTGGGCCGGGGAACCACAGCCTTGATGCTGTCAAGGGCCAGACAGAGTGCCCGATGTACATTCTTTCGCTGCTATCCCAGAATTTTCGACACGGGTTTCGGGTGATGATGAGGGGAGTACAGGGGGCCATCCTTCTTCTAATGATATCGCCTTTAAGTGCTTCGTTAATAATATCAAGTGGCCCCATTTATACTCTCCCCATGAGTTGCCCAAGGATCTAACACGCCCTTACCCACCAAGCCACATTGGCAGTGAATCGCTGGCGTTTTTACACAATACAGTGAATATAAATTCTCATACCATGGGTTCATCTCACCTGAGTGACGAGATACGGCATAGCGAATATTAACCCAATAAATACATCACGATATACTTAATTTTGGCTTATGCTACAGGCTCAATGGCGACACTCTACGCCCCCGACAAAGCACACCGCTTCAAGGCTGCCAAGCAGCGACCCTCTCTACTTTCCAATCAATGAAAAAGGTGCACAATATCTACTTCACCTTAAATACTACCCGGACAACGCTTCTATAATGGGCGTATGCAACATATGGTAAATATTCAAACTTGACAAAGTTTAAATAACTATTAAGATAGTAACTTTTAATATAATTATTACTATTCTAATTATAGATCATCAAGATTAAATTGTCGCTTATTGCGGTATTCGTTTAAGACCGGGGAGAATTCGTTGGATCCAATTAGTAAGGCTGCCCTTGAGGCCTTCGACTCAACTATCACCGCCTTTCTTCCGGAGTCAGCGCCACACGGGTTGAATCGTGATGTGCGCCTGCTTCCTGAGGCTATCCGTCCGTCAGGAATCGGGGGGTATATCGGCGCGCACCCCGAACCACGGGGAGCCATTTACGGACGGCGATTACAGGGCATCCTTCAGATCTCCATCCGTGGTGGCAACGATAATAATGCGAGGAGTTACCTCGACCAAATCGTCCATGGTTTACTGACTCAACAGCATGGTGATTTGCGCCGAGCAGGTATCCAATCGATCACACTCCGGCCGGAGTGTGCCGATGCGCGATGTGCCCAATTTGACCTTTCTTTCGAATACCAGCACAAACCCACCGCCAGCAGCGATCTAATACAGACCCTCGACCTCAGCGTCGATACCAACATCACCCCCCACAATGCTCGTTTTCTTTGGGATATCGCCAGCCGCACATTGAGCGATACGGACACCCCCTTGGCTGACTTTTATGCCCCCGAGGACGTGGATCTTAACGCCAGCTCTCCCCTTGCCCAATGGAACTTCCAACAGACCGGGCAGTGTATCTCACAAGACGCCGCCGCACGAGGCGGACAGATGGGCCTCAACAATGTCCGTAAATCAGGTCCTCAACTCTTATGGCGTCCCTCAGGCGAAAAACTGAAGGTGCACGGATTTATCGCCGAGGTGGAATTCGAGTCAGGCAGTCCGGACGGCATCGGCTTGGTTTTCGGGCGCTCAAACGCCGAGAACCTCTTTTATTTTATCGCCTCCAAAAGACATCAATATCACCTTTTCGGGTGCAGGGAGTCTGGAAATTACCGCTTCATCGGCACCCCGGCACATAATGTCGGCTTCGGATTACACACACGTCATGTGCTCAACATCACAGTTTATAACACAAGCCTGATTGCAACACTCGACGGCGTACGAACCCTTGAAGTCATATCCACCAGTCCTGTACCTGCCGGTGAAATCGGTTTTTTCACCCATAACAACAACGACGCCCGGTTTTACCGCATCCGCCTCATAGAATTTATCTAAACTGGCCCGGTTAAGGAGAAAACTATGGAAGAGAATTTTGCTGAACAAATAGTCCCCGGCACATTCATACGGGTACAGGCAGACGCTTTAATCGCTCCCAAAGGTGTCGCCTACGGCAATGTCGGCATCGTCGGCACAGCCGCCAATGTATCCAACGGCGACACCCTTGGTAAGACGCAATTGCTGTCCAGCCTGGAGGACGCCTATAAAGTGTTTGCAGCCTCTGATGCACTCACCGACGGCAACCTCAATCTCATGCGCGGTATGGAACTGCTGTTTCGCAACGGGGCGACAACCGTCTATGCCCACGGTATAGCGCAGGGAGCGACCCAGACAGATTTCACCACAGCGGTCGATGAGTTGCTCAAAGAAGACATCAACCTGCTGATCGCGCCCGAGTTAAACACCGCCACCGCAACGACCGTACTCAAATCGGCGGTGAACAGTGCCGAAACCAATGCCCGGGACATTATCGCCGTCATCGGGGCCGATGCCACTACGGTAGACGCCATCATTGACCCTGAAAGTGGCCAGGTAAATGCCGATAAACGCTTGGTGCTCTGTACTCCCGGTGTCCAGGCTTACGACACGGCCGCAGGCCAGAATGTGATGTTACCGGGCAACTACACATCGGCTGCGGTGGCAGGTCTCATAGCCTCCCTGGCTCCCCAGGCCAGCCCCACCAACAAGACCTTACCGGCAGTCACCACACTCGGGACGAAATTCAGCTACGGTGAACTTAAAAGCCTGTTGCAGGCGAATGTTCTGCCCCTGGAGAGCCGTCAGGGTGTTCGAGTGGTTCGCGGCATCACAAGCGAGGGCGCCGCTTTCAGCCAGATCACAACGAGGCGCATTGTCGATTACGCCAAATCAGGGATTCGCAGCGTCGCCAACCCCTTTATCGGTCGACTCAACAACGAGCGCGTCCGTAAATCCCTGCACGGCGCCATTGACAGCTTCCTGGCCACCATGCTGGTCGATGAAGCCCTGGTCGCTTATGAACACGAGGTAAAGGCAAGCCGGCAGGACGAGATTGCCGGACGCTGTGTTGTAAACGTCATATTGCAACCGACCTTCAGCATCGATTACATCCGCGTCACTTTGGCGCTGTCGTAAGAACATATAAGGAGAGCGTCACCATGGCCAACACCAGCGTATTCACGGGGGCCGATGGCTCCATCACCCTGTCTTCCGTCGCTTCAGGTGGATCCGAAGCGCAACGTGCCCAAGAGATTATCGATGGAAATGAACTGGCCACAGTGGGCCGCGCTACCGGCATTTCGGTGGAGGTTGTCTCCAATATAGAGCCCTTTCACGAAATCGGTCAGCGCTATGCCAGCGAGCTGCGCCCCGGCAATGTCAGTGTCAGTGGCACGATCAAACGTGCCTATCTCAATGGCGCCATGCTGCGCCTGTTGTTGGGTGAAGCGGCCGATGGACGCCCTTCTAATTCCTGGGCCCAACCGGCATTCAACATCACCTTGATGGCGGAAAACGCCGCTATGCCCGGCGTTCGCTCGACCATCACATTGCACGGCGTTAAAGTGGGCCAGTGGAACTACACCATGCCGGAAGACGATTTCGTCATGGAATCCATCAATTTCCAGGCCTTGTATTTAACAGTCGCCGACGAAGGCTAAGCACTGAGGGGCAGACATGATATTATCAGCGGATGAACTCCTGGCGGGCGGAGCGCTCAGCTTCGACGTGGAAATCCCACCGCACGTATTGAACCGATCCGCAACGGACACCGATGCCAGGGTACGTCTGCGACCGCTGACAGTACGCGACCTTCAACTTATCTCCAGGGCGGCAAAGCAGAACGACGCCCTGACCAGTGCCTTGATGGTCCAAAGCGCCTTAGTCGAACCCCAGTTGACCATTCCCCAGGTGAATGCCATGCACGTGGGGCTGTTGCAGTTTCTGCTGGAAAATGTCAACCGCATCAGCGGTATCTCGGCCCCACCCGCCGAGATGCAGGCCGCAGCCGAGGATCCATTAGTACGGGCCGCCTATCTCCTCTCCCAAGAATTCGGCTGGACACCGGAGGAGGTCGGACAACTCACCCTGGGACAAATCCTGCTGCATCTGCAGTTACTGAAGGAGCAAAAGACGGCCCATGCCTGATTCGATCTGGCAAGACCTTATAGCCCCCTTCAGACGGGTGAACGAAACGCTCAAGACATCCGCATCTCACTTGCGTTCTATGGGTGATGACAAAGCCTTCCAGCGGATGCTCGATCCCCTCGACAGCCTTCCAGCGTCCGCAACAACAAACGCCTTCGGCGCCACAGAGGCGTGGCACGTGGATCTGTCGTCAGAAGAGGCGGCACTACCCCTGGAGGATTTAAAGATAGGTGCCTCATTTGAGGATCGCCTCAAGAAACCTGTCAGTCCACGGGAGCCCCTTGCGGTGGTGTCCGAAAAGAAGAGAGCGGTCTCGGACGACGCCAATGAAAATAGCACATCACAGCCGCATTCACCCGTGGCCAAATCCGAGATGGCCCACGGGGGAAATGTTTCAAAGGATCGAACCCCAGCAAAATTCAGTCCCGGAACAAAGCCCGGCGCCTGGATGGCCCTTGAGCAGATCGCAAAATTGACGGAGGCACTGCTTCAAAATCGGCATAGCCTATCAAACACCAGGGAACGCTCTGTTGAATCCCGTCAATCAATGCCCACACCACCACCCGCTGAGAAGAGCATGGCGATCCCCCCCCCATCACCCGGACCGCAAGGCCCATCGCAATCCATGTCCCACACGAATCCAAAGCCGAAAAACGGATTTGGGCTTCTCGCTCAATTGACGGAGGCACTGCTGCAAAAGCGGCACAGCCCATCGAACAACGGGGAGACTTCCGTTGAATCCCGTCAATCAATGCCCACACCACCACCCGCTCAAGAAAGCATGGCGACATACCCCCCATCCCCCGGACCGCCAGGCCCATCCCAACCCATGTCCCACACGAACCCAACGCCGGAAAACGGATTTGAACGTCTGGCTCAATACGTAAACACGCTGTGGAACGATACGGGTGAAAGTCAGGCGGGAAAAACTCAACACGCCCACACCAGAACGTCCCCGACACCCTCTAATCCGGCACCACGTGCGCCCTCACTACTACAGGAGACCCTCGCCACGGAGACCATGGACCTTAGCGCCACACACAGCCGTACGAAGAAAAAAACGCTTTCAGATCAGACGGGGGAAAAGCCGATCAACGGCACATGGATCGCCGATGCGGATATCGAAGAGCGCATCAATCGTGACTTGATCGAACAGGCCTGGCTGCGGGGGGGAGATCTCACATGAGCTTAATCCCCATGCTTGGCAACTGGGAACTGCCTCGGGTAACACGACTGGAGATCCTGGAAAAGCGCGATCTGGTCGAACTGGATATTCCAGGCAGGACTGGCAACCTGTTTCAGGACATGAATCGACAACCCGCGCGTATCGTTGTGGAAGGGTCGGTTTTTGGGGAAGGGCCGGGACAGGAATTCCTCACCAGCGTGCGGGAAAAATATGCTGATGGGGCCCCCCTCACCTTTGTCTCGGATATCGCAACAGGCACCGAGATGCAATATGTACTGGTCCAACAACTCCATATACAGGCCGCTGCCTCCCACCCGGATCAGATCGATTACCGAATCTGGCTTGTCGAAAGCGCCCCGCCTCCGCCCCCAGGCGGAGTGTTGGAGGGTATCGACACTAAATTGTTGGATAATGCCGCAGGAATGCTGGACTCGGCGCTCGGGGCACTGGATGCCCTGGGGGCCTTAGGAAGCATACCCGACCTGTCGGACCCCACTGTTCCTCTGGGCGGCGCCTTGAATGATGTCAAGGGCGCATCCGACCAACTCGGCCAATTGGGATCCACCCTCAAGGGACTGTTCGGAGACTAATCCATGGCGACACTGCTTGACCAACTGCAATCAGCCACCGACGGCTCCTCCTTATCGGCGGATATCGGCGGACAAACGGGCAATTTCCTGCAGATCGCGCAGCAGGTAAAACAGTTGATTGATGAACCACCCGGCGACTTTAGTCGTTATCTTAGCCACCTGCAGTCCTTACCGCTGCCCGACATCGCCATTGCCGGTGATATAGGCGATGCCTTTAATGGCATTTTACCGGCCCTCAAGGGGCATACCAGCGGGCTGATGGAGCCCCTGCTGGGCGCCGTTGCGAGCATTGGCCAAGGCGTGGGTGGCAATCTGGGCGGTACCTTCAGCCAGCTGCTCACCATCATTGAAGATCTGCAAACACTCTTTGCCAGTGATTTGAGTTGTGGACTGGTGCCCGCCCTGGCCCCCGTGCCCGCTCCGGAAGTGCCACAGTCACCCCCAGGGGCAGGCGGAGACCCGGCACCGACCCCGCCAACTCCTCCCCCTGTATTGCTGAGTCAGGACAAGGTCGACACGGCCAAGACCATGGTCGAGGCTCTTCCGGCGGACATGACCGTGCCAGCCCTGTTGAAGTACGTGCATCAATTCGTGGGCACCCACCGTCCCGCCAACTTCCCCTTGCGCTCCATTCCGATCATCGATGATATCCGAGATCCCCTGGACACCCTGGTGCGATGGGATGGGTTCAACGGCACTGAAATCATCCAAGAACTCAACCAGACCCTCACAACCCTGGTTACGATTGTACACACCCATACGAGTGAGATTATCAGCCGGCCATTCAGCACTCCGGCAATCGAGGGCATACCGGCCGCAGACTTCAGTACACATGGCCATGACCTCGCCCATGCCCTGGATGCCTTGCTGCGTGCCGTTCAGGATGCCGATGAAGGCGCCATCCACAGCCATCTCGACGCAGCACAAAGGGCCGCCACCGATCTGGAAAATACAAACCGAACCCTGGATGCCCATCAAAGCGAACTCGATGGCCTGCGCAACACACTGGAAGATCTGCCGTCTCAACTCGAAACCGCCATATGCCGACTGGTGGTATTGCTGCAACCCCGGGCAAGCTGGGGTGATCTTACCTCTCACCTGGGGGATTCTCCGGTGGCCTTGGAGGCCGATACATTTGCCCCGCTTACAGAGTTAATGGGGAGGGTTCAGGAATTTCTGGAGAACCTCTTGGGACTGGTGGATATAAGTGCCATCACCGATCCCCTGGTCAATATCTTCAAAGAGGCGACAGAGGCTATCGACATCGTGGAGCAAGGCATTGTGCAGGCGACAACCTCGGTTCGCACCGCCTTCGAACAGGCCCACGAGGCCTTGCAATTGCTGGATATCGAACACGCCCAGGATCAAGCCGCCCAGGCCATGCAGGAGGCCATCCACGAGGTCCAGCAAACCCTCTCCCAGGGGTTGGGCCCCGCAATAGAGACTCTGGGCGAAGCAATAAACGCCATTGAAGGGGTACTGGGGGAGTTCGATCCGGAGCAATTGGAAGCACCGATTCGACAGGTGTTCGACACCATCAGCGGTATTTTTCACTCCCCTGCGGCTCAGGAAATCACCACCCAATTGCAGCGATTGCAGCAATTGGCGGGGGAACTGGACAAACTCTCCTTCCAGCCCGTGAGCAACCTGACGATCGAGGGTATCGACACCGTTAAATCCGCCTTACACTCCATCGACGACGATACACTGGTCTCACCCATACCGGAGATGATCAACGCAGCGATGACGGTACTGCCCGGGTTACTCACCCCCATGAGTGATATCTTGATTTCCGAATTAGACGGACTCATCGACCAGGGTACCATCCCTTTGCTGGAAGCTGTGCGTGACCTGCCGGAACCTATTTTTAAGCATTTGCAAAACTTTTCGCCCCGAGACCTGCTCGAAGAACCACTGGGCAAACCGTTTCGAGACATGCGGGAGAAACTCGATGAATTCCAGCCAACAAAACTCCTGGACCTTATCGAGCAAGAGTTCGACGCCCTGAAGAAACGCCTGGCCGACTCGATGGATCTGAAACCACTCCTCGCCCCCATCGTGGAGGCACAACAGCAACTGCTCCAAGAGTTGGAGGGATTTCGACCGGGAGCCGTTCTGGGACCTCTGACCCAGGGCATCGAAGAGACGTTGAAGCGCTTGGATGTCGCCTTGCCAACACAAGCGCTCACCAGCGGACTCCAGTCGATATTCACCCAGATACAAGGCCTGACAGGTACCCTGGGCGCTTCCAATGAGGTGATACAGACCATTTGTGCCAGGCTATCCCTGCTTTCCGATCCCGATGCGCAATTAAACCAGTGGCTCGATGATATCCTGGCGAAACTGCCTGCAGATGCCCCGGCCACCTTGGCGGCCACCGTGGCCACTCTCAAAGAGACCATCGAAAACGGCAAAGAAGGGCGCCTGAATACCGCATATCAAGCGGTCAAAAAACCCCTTGTGGACACGCTCAAAGAGGCCGACGCCAAAGCCCTGCAGACTCGTATCGTGAAGGGCAAAACCAGCCTGGATCGCGTGGTCGACACGCTTCCCCCCTCAACGGCAAAAACCGATTTGCAGGCATGGCTCGGCCATGTCGACCCTGCCGGGCCTGAATTCAGCCGAGGATTTCGCCAGCTTAACCGCTTAGAAAACAGCCTGCTGACAACGGACAAAGCACTGGCCCAGTGCCTTTCACGCTGGGACGGCAATTACCACCGCCCCGACGGCGTCCTTGCCGCCCTGACACCCGATAGCATCACTCAGGCCGACCTTCAACAATGGCTGCGTACCGCCATCGACCGCCAACTGAGCCAACCCGTTGTGGGCTTTCTTAAGCAACTCACAATCTTTGGAGGCCTCTTGCAAGCCTTCGGCGACGCCATCGACAGCTTGCTACAGGCGATCAACGAGAAGCTCACACGCCTACTCGCAGCGCCTAGGGCCCTCTTGCAAGCCACCCGGGAGCTGGAACAGTTACAAGAGCGGCTCACGAACCTGGATCTGGAGATATTTACCCGCGAAATCGACACTCTCTACACCCAGCTCGTCAATCAATTGAGATCCCTGGATCCGCGCACAATGGAGGCCGCCCTCAAACAGGTTCTCAAGCAGGCGTTGAATGGGCTCTCCCTTGACCTGGTCATCACCCCTGAATTGCGTCAGCAATTAGAAGAGACCTACGCCACCGTGGTCGGAATGATCACCGGCCTGGACCCCGAGCTCTTGATTATCGGCCCTATGGAAGAGACCTATGCCCAGGACATCCTCCCCTTGGTAGAGGTTCTGGATGTCGGCGAGGCCATTCAGTCCATTATCAATCGGCTCAAGCGACTGCCCGATGAGCTGCAATCTGAACTGAGCCGGGTCAACACCTCATATCAACAGATGCTGGCCGCCGCCCCTGGCGGAAGCCCTGGTAACTCAAGCGCATCGGTAAGCGTGAGTATTTAGGAGAGATCATGGCACTTGGATCCTTACTGCTCCAACCTCAAACACTCGACCGGCTGCAAAGTATCGATGAGACCCAGGCCATGGGTGATGACATCATCGCCCTGCTGCAGCAGATTCTGGTCAACCCGGAGTATGCCCACAGTGTCACCCCGGCCTTCCAGCGGGCGTTCACCACTATGGGCGAACGCCTCCGCACCCGCATTGAACCCCGTCTGGATCGTGCCTTAGATGAGCTGCGCAGTATCATTGGCCCCCTCATCGCCCACGCCCAGACCCTGGCCGACCTGGGTCAGGAGCTGGACAGCACTGAAGATATACTGAATCTTGCCGGCAAGATGCTGGAGCAACTCGCCACCCTGGCCCAGTCTCTCTCGGAACCGCAGTTAATCGTTCTTTTCGAACGCATCCATGGCCTGATCCGTCATACCCTAGGGCTGAACCAGACCATCTTCAAAGACGAGTTGCGCCAGGTGTTCACACAGGCCCGCACCGAACTGTTCAGTGGCGTCCATACCATGGAGTCCGGCAGGGCCACGATGCACATCTCCCTGGCGGCCCTGCTCGGCCACCTGGAAAACGCGTTATTCGATCAATGGTGCAGTTTGAATCTCAGTCCAAATCGACTCGCTCAGATGATCATGCACGCCCTCAAGGAGAGCGGCTTCGAAGAGCTACTGCCCCAATTCACCTGTTTACTGGAAAAACTGCAGACCGCCCTGGACGCTGGGGGCACCATCATATCGATGGCCAAGCTCTCACGTTTCGGACCGGGCTCTGCCGGCGCGGCGAAGCCGCGCCCTCCCCTCAGCGGAGATAAATACTGCTGGTACGCCTCCTGGCTGTACGGCACACGTCGCCGTGAGATCGGGGACTTCAAGTACTGGTCCCTCAGTAAACTGCCCGGTTTCCCCAACGACGAAGTCTGGCTGAGCGAGGACCGAACTCAACTCATCCTGCGCAAGGCCCTGCGCAAAGATGAGGTTCTACACCAGGCAAGTGCAGGCATGACCTGGGACCAGGCCCCCCAATTCACCACATCCTCGGGACGTGAATGCTTCACCTTCGGCGTAGTGGATCACGCATTCCTTGAGAAATGGACTCAGATCTTCGATGCGCTGAGGGATTTCAGCAAGGGCAGCGCCCATCTCACCGCCTGTGTGACCAGTCCCACGGAGCACGCGGCCAATATTCCTCTGATCCTGTGGAACTGGTCCAAAATGGTAAGCACCAGCTTCGCCGAGGCCCCCCTGCCCTCCTACCTCACACAAAAAGTCGGTTGGGACGTCGGGAATCAATGGTTGTACGCCCTGATACCCTTCCTCTCTGTCACCCTCGGGTCACTGGAAGGCACCCACACCAAAACCAGCGGCAAGAATATATTCCTGGAATGGGTGACCCTTCTCGGGTCCGATACGCTAAACACCTTTACCATCGATGCCGTTGCCAGCGGTGCCCACAACATCATGCTCAGCCTCTGGACCCTTATGAACTACAGCGGTCCTGGCGGATCCTCCGGCGACGAGGACACGCGGCCTCTCAACCGGGAATGCGGCGGACCGGTTATCGGCCTGACAGTGACCGGAGCAACCTGGCTGTTGATGAAACTCCTGTCAAAGGAGGATTATGCCCACCCCTTTTTCAGCGGGAATAAAAAATTCTACCTAAACTGGATCGTCTACGCGTCGCTCATGGGAGCCGCCGGAGGATTTGCGGGCACCCTGATCACCTGGGGGATCTCCCGCACCTACGATTGGGGTCAACTCGGCAAGGAAATCGGTCTCGGAACCCTTCAAGGCTTTGGCTCCTTCATGCTGCAGCAATACGCCTCCATGGAGGGGGACACCGATGGCGGCACGTACAACCCCACATTAAATCCCGAAGGCACCGCCTACACGCCGAAGCGTAAAAAATTCGACGGGTATCCACCGGGGAATACATCGCCCTATAAGCTCCCTTATGCCCAGAACACCTCCATTTTTGTCGGCCAGGCCAACCAGGGCATGTTCAGCCATATGCGTTTCAATTGGCTGCCCCAGATCTATGCCTACGATTTCTCCCATGATTTCGGGGAGGAGATCCTCGCCTCCCGCGGCGGAACCGTGGTGGATTTCTTCGATTGGATCAAAAACGACATCGAGCCGAACAGTACCCAGATCGACAGCGCCTATACCAAGTCGGCGACCGACATGGGTGCCTGGTGGCGAGGGACCAAACCGAGTTGGAATTTCATCATCATCCGTCACGACACCACGGTCGCCGATCATGACAAAGAGGTCGAGGGGAAGGCCACCACAACCTTTGCCGTGTACGGCCACGGCAAACAAGGCAGCGTACGCGATGCGTTCAAATCCTGCGGCGTGGCATCGGCCGCTATCATTGGTACGCCCGTGGTGCAAGGACAGCCCATCATGCATGCCGGCGATACCGGGGTGAGTTTCCACAATCACCTGCATATGCATGTTCTGGCAAGTAAGGCCACCATACCGGCCGTTCCGGGTATACCGGCCGTCCCGGGCACACCGGCTGTCCCAGGCACACCGGCCGTCCCGGGCACACCGGCAACACCGCCGATACGATCGGATCAGCTGAGCCCTTACACCCTCCCCTTTGTGTTCAGAGAGGCCCACAATATCATCGGGCGTGATGGCGTATTAAAACACCTCACCTGGTACAAATCTGACAACGAGAGAATAGCCTGATGACTCTACCCTTCGAAAGCCAACAAGAGACCTCTCCCGGCTTCCGTCCGGTGTGCAAGATAAGCACACCGGATGGAGGCGGTAGTGGCGATATCCCGCTTGACATGGCCGCCAGCCTCCTGGGCGCTCCCCAGGACGACCAGTGGGCCAAGCACCTGCGCTCCGCCGAACTGATATTGGCCCCCGCACCCTATCTGTCCACGGCCCGCCTTCACCTGGCCATCGGTGCCGAGGCTCCGAAGCTTGCACTCGGTGATGAACTCAAGGTGGCACTCGGGTATGACGACACCCTTCACGGCGTGTTCACCGGCACAGTGCTGATGCTAAACGAGGGCGGCCAAAACGTCCTAGAAATCCTGCTTTGCTGCGGAGGCCATGCCCTCGCCCAGAGTCGTCAATACCTCAGCTTCGAGAACCAAGGCTTAGGCGATATACTGAAACAATGGGCAGAAGAGGCCTCCCTGGAGTCCGGCACCATCGAAAACGGGCCCCAATATCCCTTCCTCGCCATAGACGACAGCCGCTCCCTGTGGGAATGGTCCTCAGTGCTCGCAGCCCATGCGGGGGCCTGGGTGTGGACAGATTCGGACAACAAACTCAATTTCAAAAAACCGGGCGAATCGGGAAATCGAAGCTATGGCTACGGCACCGATCTTATAAGCCTTCGCGTCAGCGAGCGAGGAGACCTGTTTGGCGAAGTCACGGTCAGCGGAGAAGGCAGCGCCGGCAGCCAGGGGACCCCGGCCTGGAGTTGGCTGACGAAGCGCCCGGACCCCATAAGCGCCACAGCGGGAGAGGGCCAGCCCAAACGGCTATACCAAAACGGAGCGCTGCGCAATCAGGAGGCCGCTCAATCGTATAGCGATGCCCTCGAAACCAGGGCAGAGCAGTTGCGCCATGTCGTGAAGGCAAGCGTTCCTGGCTGTGCCGAACTTGGCCTGGGCCAAACATTTGACCTCACCGCGTGCCCCGGCGGGCGAGGTAACGGCAGCTACATCATCACTCGGGTGCGTCATCGCTACGACAACCGGGGATTCATCACGGAGTTGAGCGGGGTGGCGGCGTGAGCGAACTCTACGACACCCTGCGTAAGCTCATTCGCCAGGAGATGGCCAGCCAGCGCACGGCAGAGCTTGCCACCGTGCAGGAGGTATACCCCGCGGATCCCGACAATTATTCCTGCGACCTGGCACTGCGCGATAGCCAACTGGTGCTGAAAAAGGTGCCTCTTTTAACGCCGCGCAAAGGCTTCGCAAGCGTTCCGGATGTGGGGGACCTGGTGCTAGTGCAGTTTGTGGGAGGCGATCTCAACCGCCCGGTGATCATCGGCACCCTCTATAACGACGAGGACAGGCCGCCGAAAAACGCGGCCGGGCAGGTTGTTTTTAACCTCCCGGCCCAGGATGATCCCGACTCCGCGCTGCATCTGGAGTTGAACGAAACCGGTCCCATGAGCCTTAAGCTTAATATCGGCGGGGCGTTGGAACTGACGCTCCAAGATGATGATCCGGTTGTGACACTGGGTGTGGGCGGCAATGCGGCCTTAAGCATCGACCGGAGCGGTGCGGTCACACTGAAAAGTAATGGCACACTAAGCCTTAAAGGCTCAGCCAATGTAGACATTGAGGCCGCTGGCGAACTGAATCTGAAGGGCGCAATTATTAACTTAAATTAGGTCTTTTTATGGGACAACCCGGAGCGAAACAAAACGACAAGATTATGGCCTCCGATATTCATATCGAGATGGTGCCTTCGCCAGGGGGTCCTGTGCCCACGCCGTTGCCCAGCCCCTTCAACGGCAGCATCGATGGTGAGCTGAGTCCAGACGTCAATATCGAAGGGAAACCGGCGGCAACAGCGGGATCTACCGCTACAAATACGCCGTCACACATACCCAAGAGCGGCCCCTTTCAGAAACCTCCGACAAATAAAGCGACGATTATGCTCGGATCCCCCACAGTGTTCATCAACGGCAAGCCCGCAGGGCGCAACGGAGACACGGCCCTTACCTGCAACGACCCGGCAGACCTTCCGGCGGGAACGGTTGTGGCTGTGGGCACAGTGAATATCGGATGAGATAAACAATGCCAATACGCGAAAAAAAAACCGACCACCTCTTACGTGATCTGGCAATCCACGCCGTACACCAGGCATTACGCCCGGTGTATCGAATCACCGAACGAATGACCGTGGCCCCAAATGGGCGGGAAGTCGCGTGGGACTTCACCACGCGCGACGGCAAAGACAACCTGTCCCAGGCCGTCATACTGCGTCTGCTCACCCCCCGTGGTGAATTGACGGCCCTCGGTCATCCCCAATATGGAGCGCGGGTCCACGAACTGATCGGCCGTGAGAATAACGCCACAACCCACAACCTACTTAAATTATATGTTCTCGATTCCCTGCAGCACGAACCGCGCATTCAAGAAATAATAGAGCTAAAAGTGACGCCCACGACGGGCAGGCGTAGCGCGGTGGATATCCTGTTACGCGTTCAGCCGGTCGGTGTGAGCACACTGGTGAAAATCGGACCTTTCAGCATAGACCTGGCGGTTTAAATAGGACGGACTATCATGAGTTTTCGCAGAAAAACATATCCGGAAATTGCCGACCACCTGTTGAATCGCCTCCTTGGCGGCGTCAGCGGCGAGCCCCATGCCTACCCCCCACCCGGTGCCCGTGAACCGTTCAGCCATGTGCTGCTCAATGCACCTGCCGCAGAGATTACCTCGGTCTATGGTCTCTTCAACGGACGCTCTCACCAGTTTTTGAAAACGGCCGACTACCTGCTGTCGCGAGACGGGACCACGCTGGTGTGGAAAGAGAGCGGGCAGCGCCCCGATGCCGGTTCGGTGTTGGAGGTGAACTATCTTCCCACGCGACGCGAGACCCACATGAACGACCTGTACCCCGGCTCCGTGGTCCGCACCCTGATGGAATCGGTGGCCCTGGAAACGGCCTCCATGTACGCCCAGATGGAAACGGTCTATCGCTCCGGCTTTATCGATACCGCTGAAGGCGGTGCCCTGGATCATGTCGTCAGCATACTCGGCATTCACAGGGTGACAGCCGGGCGTAACCGTACCGAGATAGAGTTTACCCGCACCAGCAGTGCCAAAGGAGAAATTACCATCCCCTCGGGCACCCGTATCCTCACGGAAAATGGTGAGATTGGATACGAGACTGTGGCCGAGTTAGTCCTCAGCGATGGGCAGCCGAGCGGGCGGGTCACCGCCAGGGATCTATTAGAAACCAACAATGGCCTGCCCGGCCTTAGCCTGAATCTATTGGCCAGACCCATCGCCGGTATCGATTCTGTCACCAACCCCAGTTCGAGCACACGCCTGGACCGTGACGAAACCGACGACGAGTTGCGAACACGCGCCAAGAGCTTTCTCACCGCCTCGGAACGGGGAACCAAGGGGGCCATTGAAACCGCGGTGACTCGCCAAGGCCTGCTGGCCGATATTGACGAGAGTCAACCGGGCCTGATCAAAATCATGATTCACGACAACCAACTGGCCAATGATCAAAAACAGCGCCTGGAAAGCGCCGTCCACGAGGTACGACCGGCCGGTGTCGGGGTCGCGTTCATCTATGGTCCCCAGCCTCAAACCGTTGATCTGGAGATTCGTCTAAGCACAGTCGCCGGCCTGCAGACCCCCGAGCTGAAAGGGATTCAACAGAGCGTCCGGGACAGTATCGGCGATTACTTCACAAAACTCGACACCAGCGCCCCGGGAAGCATCAGCAAACTTATCGGTATCAGCATGCGTGTCGACGGTGTTGACGATGTGACTGTGGTGTCTGCACACGTGGATGGGACGGATGTCCTGGATCCCATCAAGGGGAAACTGAATATTGCCGGTCAACCGACCCAACTCGGTAATTTGAGTGTAGTCGATCCAGCCATCGCCACCCTGCTGACCCTGGTGGTGCGTTATCCGAATAGCGAGACACTCCCGGATCAACCGGCCTTACACGCCGCTCTGCAAGAGACCGTCAGCTATCTCAACGATCTCAGCACCCAGTCAGACATAGACACGCAGCGGCGGACCCTGCCCTGGGGCAAGCTGGCCCTGGCCACGCCTCTACCCGATGTCACCGCGGTGCCTCTCGGCATCTATGACAACAATCCGGGTGCCCACACCCTGTCCGATACGGGGTCCCTTGCCCCCTATGATCTAAAATTCGTCTTCACGCGACCAACCGGTGTAAGCCAGGTTATCGATAGCGACACATCGGCGCCCTTGATCCTTGCAGATTTCGAACGCCTGTCACTGACGAAAGTCGCCGTGGACGTCAAACCCAAGGGAGCACTCACATGAGCGGGTATGAGCGTCTGCGTGAACGGCTTCCCTCCCTGTACCGCCCCGAGGTCGAGGACGAAACCCTGCTAAACCGATGGCTCACCGCGACCGGTATCGTGATCGATGATGCGGAGAACCAGGTGCAGCATGTTCTCAGAGGACACTGGTTTGATAGTGCCGATAAGGCCACATGGGACAATCACTACCAAAACGATCGGCGCACCCGCGAGCTGCCACCGGTCAATGTGCGGGATCCCAAGGATGCCAAAGAGCTTCGGCTGTATCCCTATATCACCGATCTGGCGAAGTTGTGCGCACTGCTGAACCTGCCCCCCTGGAACGAACCCACCAACCTGAAGGAGACCACGGAAGAGTATCGCGGGCGGGTGGACGATCTGCTCGCTGCCTATCGTTTGGGTCTCACCACAGTCCCCGCCTTGCGACGATTGGTAGAAGCCGCATTGCCGGAAGATATGGCCGCACCTGCGGCACAGCGGCGGTGGTCCTTCGCCATTGAAGAACCCATATCACTGAAATCTGACCTGAAGGCCATCACCGCCCCTGGCGTTCAGGAAGGCGATGTACTCAGCCCCCTTTATCGCTGGCGCCTTGAAACACCCCATACCCCCACCCTCTATATTCAGGGAACCGCACCCGACGAGACACTGGCAGCGACCGAGCACCCGGCGATTGAGCGTTACACACCGGGCCGTGTACCGACAGGCATCGCCCTCGCCTATCGAGGCACAGTGACAGCAGGCCAGACGTTGCGCCTGACGCCCGCCCGACGCAGTTGGTTGGTGCGCGAGAACACACTTTACGTCTGCCCCCTTGAGACGTCTTCGAATGCAGCCAACGATCCGTCTGCAAACGGGCCCTGGACCGAGGTGTACCCCGCCCCTACCGGCGACATCCGCCTGGTTGTCGAGGCCGTGGATCACACCCTCTGGTGCGCCGTTGAGGAAAATGGCACATGGTCGCTGTACCGATACGATGGCCGCCAGTTTTCCATCATCCCCCAAGGGGTGACGGCTACGACCATCCTTTGCCTGCACAGCCATGGCGCACACATCTACATGGGAACCGATCAGGGCCTGTATCGGTGTCCCCTCTTCCCAAATGAGACTCAGTCCTATGCCATGGAGACTGTTCCTGGCGTTCCTGAATCGATCATGGCCTTCACCGACCTTCCTGACGGACGTCTTGCCTGTGCCGGTGGCAATGGACTGGCCATACTGGATACACAGGGCGATCTGCACAATCGATTACTCTCCGGGATCCCCCTTCAAACCGTGTATGCCCGACGCGAGCAACTCTATCTCGCGACAGAAGAGGCCCTGCTGCTCTTCGACCAGGATCTATGGTTCCGCTATGAAGGTGCCACATTAAGCGAGGAGCAATTAGACTGGCAACCCATCGAACCCGGTGACATTGGCACAGCCCAAAGTCCCTTACCGTCTGTTCAGGACGTCGCCTTCAGTCGCGACGGCAGCCTATGGATTGCCACCGAGCATGGACTGGCACGGTACTACGCCCGCGAGGGGCGCAGTACGATCCTTGAGGCCTATCCAGATATCGGAACCGGCAGATTCCATTCGTTGACCTTGGATGATCGCGGCATGCTGTGGGCGGCAGGCGATGGGGGACTCTTTCGTTTCGATGGCCGCGACCTGGCCCAATATGACTTCGGTAAAAACGGCTGGAGCAAACGGGGGCTTGCCGAGGCGATCTACCCCGATGAGATGAGCGAAACACCCAGAGGGCACTGGCGCTATGACCGGGAACAAACCCGCTGGAAACGCTATGATAGCCGCTTGAACCGATATGCCGATATCACAATGAATCCGCGTAACCACAACAGCGACAAGGTGCGCGCTATTCTATTCACGGAGTCTGTACGCGCAGAGCTGGGCCAGTTCGACGGCAGTCGCTTCACCAGCAGCGAAGATGTGGCGCATACTCAACTAACCCTGCGCGTGAAGCCGACCGAAGCACGCATCGTCGACGGCGGTTTGCCCGCCATGCCTTCGTACCGGTCCGGCGCTCAATGGCGCTACCTGCAACTGGAGCCCTCCCCCCTGAATGTCCCGCCGAAAGGCCGTCCCTGGTGGTCACGGGAGGGACGACTGTTTCCTCTCCCCTGGGAAAGTGGGCCCGTGCCGGATCACGTCTATGACAAAAGTGGGCCCGTGCCGGATCACGTCTATGACAAAAGCGGGCCCATGCCGGGTCACTTCCCTGGCAAAAGTGGGCCCGTGCCGGATCACTTCTATGACAAAAGCGGGCCCCTGCCAGATCACTTCCATGACAAAAGCGAGCCCCTGCCGGGTCACCTCCCTGACAAAAACGGGCCCCTGCCGGGCCACTTCCGTGGCAAAAACAAACGCGGGGCGGCCGATGGACATTTCGACAATGCCATCTTCGCCTATCCGCCCTCGGCACGCCTGTGGATGGCCTATCCACTGCCACCAAAAATCGGCGTGCGGATACGCTTGTTTAAATCCTCCCCAGGCCAATGCATCGATCCCGCGCTCGTCGAACGGGTATGGGCATTACTTGGGCGCGCCAAGGCCGCCGCAGTCCCCCTTGAACTCGCGATCGAAGGAAGCATGGTAAAAGGAGATCACGCATGAGCTTGATAGACGCTATTGAACAATTGAAAGAGCTGGCGCCCAAGGCATCCGGGCATCTGATTCAGCATAAGGATTGGAATACACTCATTCGTGTACTCGGGGAGTACGGAATCAGCCTGAGTAAACACGATCAGGACCTGAATGCACTCCACGGAGAGGTAAGAAGCCTCGATAAGCAATTGGCCAGAGTCGCCACACAGTTACAGGATCTGGATAACTATGTGGATAAATTGGATCAGCAGATCAAGCCTCTACTGGACAATTATCGGGTCACCATGTCCTGCAACAAACTGGCTTATGCCGTGGCCGAACAGTGTGAAATAACCGCCACAGTCACAGATTTGACCGGTCACCCCTTACCGGCACCCTATCCCTGGGTGGACTTCATCACCACCTGGGGTCGCCTAAGTGCACACGGCGCTTATAACACCCGTTCAAGGGCCGGTGACCACTCCCTGTCCGTGCAAGTCAACGCCGAGGGAATCGCCACGGTTGTGCTACGGGCAGAGAACAGCGAGGGGTTCACACAACCAGAAGAAGAGCAGGTGAGTGCCGTTATAAATAGGCAGATGCCCGAGATAGAAATGACTGTAGCACAAGCCATTATGGCGGCCGCCACCCCCACGGACAACTGGGCGATGCAGGCCTATAGTGTCGTGGCGGCAGAGTACGAACGCAAAGACTCCATGGCCATGCGCACGTATGCCGACACCTACCATGCACGCAATCCCGAATGGCAATTGGCACCCACGGGGCCGAGCTACTGGGGTACTTGGCGCGACTACCCGGCCACCATCATTGCCATGGCCAAGCCCGCTACCGACCGAAGAACACCGGACGGAGTGCGCGGCAGTGCGAGTCTTCAGGTAACATTCCGCGACTGGCTCTGGTCCTGGAGCCACCATTATGTCGAGGATACCGAAGAGATAGAAGTGGTGGTTGTCGAAGAACTGGTTCCGATCTTCGACAGGGAATCTCCCTTTGAGGCCTTCGAAGATCTGTTCCAGGAACACTATAAAGAAGGCGGAATCATTGGACGAAAAAAGTACATGAGCGCCGTAAAAAAGGCCGTGGGACGAATAAATCCGGGCGCCGACCCGTACAAGCAGGCCGCCAAGGAACAGATCCGTTTGGCGATCTCCGCCCAGGAATCGGCCGAAATTCACGGCAGCGCCCAATCGGGTTCGAATGCCATGGTGATGGAAGCCCATATCGGCCATGGCAAGCAAAGCGAAGCGGTTCAACACTCCGTCCATATGGTCAGTCAAGAGATCGTGGAGAGTAGGAACGTTCAGGACGCGGTCAACGTACTCGAAGGCCGTATGCAGGCGGCAGAGAGTGTGGGGCGGACAATCAACGCCAACCTGACACAAATCAACGACAACGTGCGGGCCATCAACCCTCTGGACGAAAACAGCCTCAGGGCCAATGTTCAGAAAATCAGCGCCGACATCGCTTCACTGAAAGCTAATATAGGTCAATAATGCCCCGCGGAGTTTAATTTATGGCTATCGTCTATGTGGAACCGGGAGATCTCACCACCGCTCAACAGGGCCAGGTCCTGGAATTTCTCAACCAGATCACCACTGCGGAAGAATTGGCGGAACGGATCGAGTTTCCAGGGGAACTCGATATCGGCATCAAGCTGGCTCAGCGTCTTCTGAAGGCACGAAGCGACGCCGGAGGAGCCTTTAGCGCCCTCGTGCAGGTGGCATCGGTGGCCTTTATCGGCCCGGAACGCTTTACAGAGATCTGTGCGGCGGCCTTAGGCCTCAACCCGGCACGCTGGAACAACAGCCTGGATCTTTCTCCCCACCCAAAGCATCCATTCACCGAGGATTATGACCGCCTGCAGAAGCAACTCGATGCGCTTCTCGGTCTCAGTGAGCCGGTTGTGCTGGATCTGCAATGCACAACACAAGCGGTATGGCTAGGGCAAGATATTGATTTACGACTCTACGCCCGTGATCTCACCGGTCGACCGCTGGCCAACCGTCGCATAACCGTCGAGGCAGGCACAGGCACCTTAGAGGTTGCCTATGGTCTGGTCATCCAATCCGGACAAGCGGTGGAGGTCCGTACCGGAGTTGACGGCAGCGTCAGGCTGAGCCTCCATTACGCGCCACCGGAGCCCCTGACTCTCGATCAGCAGGCGGCACTGGAAGATGTCCTGAAACGTCTCGACCCAACGGCAAATACCCCCCACGCGCTTAAAGATGTTTTTCATCAGATCGCGGCCATGTATCAGCAGGAAGGATACTCGTCTTTGCGAGAGGCCCTGGATATATACGCCTGCGAGGGCAAGCCACGCTTTTTTGACCAGATCAATGCCAGCAACCTAGGATTTTACTGGCCGATGGAGGTAAGCGTGCTGCGGGCCGACTATCACCCCCATGAGACGGGGGCGGCCTGCACCGCAAAGGCGGTCACAACGGTTCGCTGGAAAAACTGGGTCGGAGCCTGGTTCGAGTTTCTCGGCGACTATCTCAGCGGCAAAGCGGGGTTAACAAAAGCCTTTGCCAAGGCGAAACAGCGGGGCTCCGAAGGCTTTCGCCTCGTGGACGATCTAATCGGAGAAGCCCATAGCTTCGTAGCCGGCCAACAAGGCCTCGCGGCCCAGTGGCTCTCCCAACGGGTCGTGAAACACGCGGTGAACGATTTTCTTGCCACAGAAATAGACGCGATGGATGCGAGTACCCAGCGGAACCTGTTTTCTCATCTCGATATCGCCTCCGAGCAGCTAACACCAACCCACCGTGGCACCTTGTCGACCATGAAAGAGAACCGCCTCGAACTCAATACTAAAATTGATCAGATCTCTCGGATCAATACCGATCTTCTGGTTCAGATGAGCACAATTCAGCAAGACATTCTCGCCAGCGTAACCGCCGTGCAGATGGCACAACAATCGATTGAGGCCGCCCAAATCGCCATCGATGAGAAGACATCGCACTTTAATATAAAATACGCCGAAGTTCTTGGTGATATCAGCGCGGCGCATATCGAGTTGGCCGACTTTCGAAGGCAGCGAACAGAAATAACCCTCGCGCTCAACACCGTAAAAGAGGATATGGCCAAGGTGGAACTCGATATTAGCCACATGAAGAGAATCCCGGGAGAAGGGTGACATGCCTGGACTTTACACACACAAAGCGTGTGGGGAGCAGCATCGCGTGAAGTCCGGCACGGTGCTGGACCTCTCGAATCCGGTCAATGCCGATGGGGTCACACTGTTTCGTCGCAGGCTATACCTTCAAATGCCCATGGACGAGCGCTGCAGCGCCATCAGTCTCTCACCGGAGAGCCAACTTCAACTTCGCTTTGAACCCAGAACCATCGAAGTCACCCACACCGACACGGGGTGGGTGAAAACCTGGGATGCACACGACAAGCGAATCGACATCGAACTCACCTACCCTGCCCCCATTCTTTGCCTGCGTAGCGGGCTTTATGAAAAAGTGGCCGTGCACCGGGTGGATGGCGAGGCGGTCAGCGAACAAGCCACAGTGACCGCGAGATCCGGGCACGCGTTTCCCGAGCCCCTTGTGGCACGGCTCTTTCAGGTCGTTCTATCCCATCGTCTCTCTGGAAAATATCAACCGCCCATGGGGGAACGAAAGGGGAAAAAGCGCACTCAATCCGCGCCATCGGATCTGAGCGAAATAGAGATACAGGGACAAGCGATCAATCCTCGGCTTCGCCTGCTCAATGCCGAAGCAGCCGAGACCCTGTGGCAATGGATGGAAGCGGGCGTTCACACAAGCCACGTCCCTTTTGAGTCCCAGGGTGAAGCGCTGTGCACTCTCCTGGCCCCTGCCCTGAAACGTGCCTTCACACAATACGAGAAGATAGACGAGCCGAAGGATCATTCCATCGTATTGCCCCTGTTAATCGAAAGCGACGCCCCATGCCGTGTTATCCTCGCACAGGCAACGCTGTCTCTCTTACTCGAGGCCGAGAGTCTCCATGAGCCCCTCACATACACATTCGACGGCAGTCGTACTGAGACCAAGCGACACCCTATTGCTGCGCCCCCAGGGGTGCCACACAGTCTGTGCATCGACGGCACTCTGAATGCGCCCCAGCCGCCATGGCAAAACACCCCGCCTCCGATGGTCTCCGGCACCGACTTAACCGGAATTCGCCTCTCCAAGGGGGATCAACTCGGGGTGCCCATCACCATTGATCAGCCCCTGAAACTGAGCGGCCTTGCCCTCGGCTGGTACAACCTGGCAGACACCACGGACCTGAAAATATCGATCAGTCAGGACAGCGGAGGCCGCCCAGCAGCAAAAGCCCTGGCCGAAGGATCACTGTCACCAAGGGATACGACCCCACAATGCTTGCATTGTCGATTGGATGAAACGCCCCTGCAACCGGGCCTCTACTGGATCAAACTGCGCCTGCTCGAAGGCAGCGGAATCTGGTTGGGGCACCCCTCGTCATCGGCACAGAACATTTGGCAGGCAGGTGAGGGCCTGCCTGACCATATCGAGTCTATCCCTCTTACCCTGCACACAGTTCCACTGTCGAGCGCTTCCAAACAGGCAGAAACCTCAGCCGCTTTTCAAATAGGAATCAATGGCGTTGAGATCTCCCATAACATTCCTGCGGACAATACACTGACAGGGGCGCTGAAGAACATGCCTCCGACACTTCAATCCCAACCTTCGTGGGATTTTGAGATCACCAGCAGTCAAAGCCTCGATATCACCATTAAATCGATCCGAATCCGATACGCTCTGTGAACCATCGCCTCGGACCGAACCAATGGCGACATCAGGGGAAGGATCAACCCTCCGTCAACCGCTTCATAGCGTAACCTGATTACCATCCTTTTACAGCCACACGTGCGGGAAGCGAGTTCATCTGAAAACAAAATATAGGCCTTCTATGGTTAAAGGGGGCTTAAAAACTAAGCCTCCGGCGGCCAGGGAATAAATCCCCTGGACCCCACGTGTGTGACTGTAACGGACTGTTGGTCCGTTACAGTCACTATAAAAACCTGTTTGGCAACCTTTCCAAAAGGTTGGCCCCCGGCAAGGCCGCCGGAGGCTTTTTTCCTTACAATCTGAAATAGTTGTCAATAGAGGATGATAAACACAGTGATGGCTGAGAATAAGTGGTAATCAGATAGCGTAATGCCATCGATCCCCTTCACCCGCTGGGGCACTCTCTCCCGAATTGCAAAAAACCGATCTTTAAACCCCGCATACGTCTATAAAACAAACGCCCTGGAGCCGATAATAATGGTATTTGTAAGGCTTAAAAGCATATTTTCTTTGAATAAAGGCATGTTGAGCACCCACACAAGAGGCTCACTTCATAGGTAGTTCAAGCATAGAGCGCTCTATATGGCCTGTTTTGCCTCTGAAAAGTGAGATATAGGCCTTCTAAACGCCTCTAAATGAGATCTATCAACTTCTATATCAGTCAGTTATCATGACCCGACCCGATACCAGTGCTACAGACTCAACGCCGCAAATCAGCGGACGCGTTTTTTTGCGCTCCGCTGCATTTGAATTGTTGTGTGTATTTAAGATCTTAAGATCTTTTCCATTTTTATAAGTTGGTGATTGCCAACCACTTTAGATTTCTCAATATATTTAAAATTAAAGGTCTCATAGAAACCTTTTAGGTATTCATGAGGATAAATATCAATTTTTCTAACATTTAATCTTTCCGCCTGCAAAAGCAAAGCTTTTACTATCCTTGATGCGATACCAAACCCCCTGAACTCTTTTAGCACTGCCACTCTTGCTAATATCGCTTTGTTATTTTCGGTTAATTCAAGTCTTGCAGTACCAACAACTTGATTATTGCCGTACGCTAAAGAATGGTACGAATTATCATCACATCCATCTAAATCCAAGTCTAATGGAATACCTTGCTCTTGGACAAAAACTTCATTTCTAATTTTTTGTGATTCTACGGTAGATTCCAAACCGTGAGCCACTTTTATTTTTATTTTCATTTTATCTCTTTAAGTAATTGGAATGACATCTACATATAACGCCGTGCTTAACCGAGCCGGGCGTGGTAAGCCACAGGCTTCAAAAATGTTAATAAATTTAGTGAACAACAACGTTTAAAAAGGCGCGCGTATAGCCCGGTCTGAATTCAAGCGCATGTTAACCGAATACTTCGATACCGTTTTTGGAACACCATTTTATAAGTGCTTCTTTCTCTCTTTGATTTTCAAAGTCGTACCATTTTTCTAATAAACCAATATTCATAAGAAAATCTTTATATCTCGAATATGCACCTTTTTTTCGGAATATTTCTGAAACTATTTCTTCCATTTCAGGTACATTCTCAGAAACAAATTCAAATACAATTCTCTTATCCAACTTCAAATCATATTTATTTGGAATACTAATATATAAATCAGGATCATCTATGTCATCAGGTAACTCATCAGAGTCTCCAAATTCTGACACAAAATAGATTTTGCCTGTTTTTTTTGAAAGCAGGGCATTATTTCTGACTTCATCTCCCATACTTACAAATGAAAATGCAATTTCAATCTCATCGTAGGAAACTTTCAATTTTAACTCTCCAGGCTATCGCCGCTTTTCAGCGGGCGCGGCTTTTTGCGGTCCGCTGGAAAAGCATGGTTATGTGTGATTAATTTTAATCATCCGAGAGGAAGTCAATGAAATCCTTTTCTTTCTGAAAAACAGTATTTTCGTCAATTATTTCCATGGCCTTAAACAATTTTCCTTTGGAGATTGTTTTATACAAATGATTAGCGACAGGATTTCCATAAGCCTCCATTTGAATATCATCATTATCCAATATTGCGCCAATGAGAGTTGTTATATCTAAATCGTATTCATCAGAACTTAATTGAGCTTGATAGCAACCTACACCCTTATAACCATTAGCACTCAAAATATCTTTTATCTTGGTAATATCTTCAGATGATGTTAACGCCCCAAAAATCACTGCTCCTATTGAACTTGCATTAAATTGGGATACATATATCTCCTCATCAACTTGATCAAGAATTTCTAACCCTTTAATCACTCTCCATTCTTTCTCATATTGCCAGCACTTATCTTTATGAAACATAAATCCTAAATGATCACCTTCTGGATTTGGATATGAGAACCGTTTGTCACCGTATGTAACAGAGCCTATATCACAATATTTTCTTGGCTCTTGTGTGTTTGGATGGGGTAACAGCAGCGAGTCCTCTGTTTTAATGCCCAGCACTACGCCAGTATGTTCTCCTGCATAATGAGACCACATAAGAGGTACATCACACTTTTCACTTAAACTTAATGCTCCAATAGATTGATAATCTTCTTCGCAAATACTGACTACACCACTTATGAACTCACCCAATTTCTTTAGGACTATCTTTTTATCAACTCCTTGCTCCAACTTTTTCTTATTGTGGTCGAGCTCTATAAATATTTCCTTGGCCCAGTCAATATCTACAGATGGCAAACACTCAAAGGGGTCGTTAAAATACTGTGGCTGAGTAAATCTGATAGACTTGGTGCTCAAGACTTCAACAGCTCGATTAATGGTCAAATATTTGAATAAAACGGAAGGAAGGCTCATTATCAATCTCTTTAATACATAACGAGGCTGTAGAATAAGTCCCCGCTGAAATTTCATGATTTATTTTATACTGAAATTAGTCAAAAAACTGACAGCTGCGTAAAATCTGACGATGTTTTTGGCTGTTACTTTGCCAAAATTCAACGTCCTCTCATAAATTAACGCTATATTTTGAAAAACAGACTTATTCTACAGGCTCAACGCTTGAGCTTAGGGGCCGCCGAGCGGAGCGAGGGAACTGGGGCGCAGCCCCAAGCGGTCCCTTAAAGGGACTTGTTGTGCATTTTGGTTGTTACAATAAATGCAAGAAATTAGTTTGGGATTTTATCAATATTTCTTTGTCTAAATCCCAAGTTCCTATTTTTGTTATTTC
>JABXKT010000316.1 GCA_013619155.1 Desulfobacteraceae bacterium | reverse complement strand
AACCAACGGCGGACAAACATATGCATTCTCGAAGTAAGCTAGATGTCTTCCCAGTAAAAGTTTAGCCAAGCTTTGCTTTAATCAACAGTAGTGTTTTGAGGGTCACCCATTAGTTAGTTCCGGTCAAGCTGATATGCAAGTTTCCTTGGATGTTTTTTTAACCAAGTTTAAATCGTACATGAACCGCTAATTTGTTGCTTATTAATACGCACCTAAAAATCACAATGTTGGTGTCAATATGCACCAGTCACCCATCTGAATTAAAGCGGTGTAGTCATGCAATGTTGTATGGCTACTGCTCTTGGCTTTATAAGCCTCAGTAATTATTTAGTGCCAAGGTTAATCCAGTTCTTTGCAGCTATTTCTGCAACTTAACAGATCTATGGCTCGGTTTTATTCAAACCGTCCAACCCGTTGTGGCTTTAACCTTGGGCATATCTTTTTACAACAAATGAGATGGTATCGTTCAAGGCTCAATCAGGTCTGATGGTTATACCAACCCTCGGGGTAACTCATGAACGATGCCAAATTCTTAACAAAATGCTTTTTCTGCATCAAACGGTACTTTATCTCGCAACACATAAAAACAGGCTCTGGCTAATTTATGTGCCACTGTTTTAATGGCAATCGTTTGATTAGTTTTAGCTAATTTTCGTTGATAATAGCTTTTAACGGTTTTGTTATAACGAATGGCAAAATTGGCGGCTTCTACAAAAGCCCAAGCTAAGTATTTGTTACCATTTTTGGCATTGGTTTTACCTTTCTTTTTACCATTGCTATAACGAGCACCACTGACACAGCGGCAATAGGAAGCGTAATTCCCAACTTTATTGAAACGGCTAATATCGCCCGTTTCTAACATGATAGTGAGCGCGAGAATATTGCCAATACCGTCAATCGTGATCAGTTGTTGAAAATCTTGAGTTAATTGAACTTGTGCTAATACGATTTTTTCTAATAGTTTGATTTGCGCTTTTAGACACTTCATCACGGCCAGATTACAAATAGTTGCCTGTGCCGTATTTGCGAATGGAAAATGGCTTTCTATTGCAGCCGGGGTTAACTGTTTTATCTTGTTGTTGCTCATTTTATAACTCAGATGGCGCATATACATTCCCTGAATCGACAATAAATTCTGGGTGGCTTGTTGCACAAGCTGCATGCGTTTACGCATTAAATCACGAACGGTTCGTTGTTCTTTTGGGTAAATATAACCTTCAGGTAAAATACCTAATCTAAGCATTTCAGCAAGCCAATCAGCATCAGT
>JABXKT010000030.1 GCA_013619155.1 Desulfobacteraceae bacterium | reverse complement strand
CAAGTCTTTTGCCGAAGTGGTGGAATTGGTAGACGCGCACGGTTGAGGGCCGTGTGGGGCGACCCGTGGGAGTTCAAGTCTCCCCTTCGGCACCATTTTTAAAACCCCCCTTGCTGGATTCAGCATGGGGGGTTTTTTTATACCTAAAAGTTGCAAGCGTCCTTTGGACGGATATGCAAGGCGCCGGACATGCAGCTGTCGTATTTTACCGCAATTGTCTGGTAACGCGGCAGAGGTAGCAGTTTGGCCGTGATATAAAGTGGTGAATACAACTTTTAGATGATACCCTTTCCAAGAGGCCCGCCTCGGTGCCCACTCACCCGAACCAAGGTGCCCGGCCCCAAAGATCACCGGCATCCGCCCCCCCTTTCTTGACTATCCCCCCAAAAAAAGCATTCCAGATGCCCCGGTGATTTTAAGCAGTTGCCCTTCGGTACAAAAAAACGCCTTAAAAAAAACCAAAAAAGCACAAGTCTTTTGCCGAAGTGGTGGAATTGGTAGACGCGCACGGTTGAGGGCCGTGTGGGGCGACCCGTGGGAGTTCAAGTCTCCCCTTCGGCACCATTTAAAAGAGAAGAGCCGCTGGATTTAATTCCAGCGGCTCTTTTTGTTTTGTGAAAAGCACCCCACCTGTGGTAAGAAATTTTTGCATACGATGCATTCACCCACACTGCCCAAGGGTAGCCCCCTTTGGGCCAACCCCTTATGGAGAGCACCGGAGCCCCTTAACGCTATCGATGCCGATTCATACGCATGACCTCACAAAAACAGACCCCCCCCACACGACGCCACCCCTTACGAATCAATTGCAAACTCTGCACCCACTTCTTCATCACCTGGGAGACAAAATGCCCCTACGGTTGCCGGAAGATGGGCTTTAAGGGCCCCCAGCTGCCCGCTATCACCGTCTTTAAGAGTTCAGGACGGGCATGCCTCCACTTCCATCCCAAATCTCCCCCCAAAAACGCCCCTGCCAAAGGTGGGATCATCGCATAATCATCGCGCCCCCCTAAGATCCGGATCCGGCCCCATAAAAAAAGGCCAAATCTCCTTAAAGGAAATTTGGCCATTCTCTTTTTTCACAAAAACACCGGACGGTATCGTCCGCCGTTAAAACTTCAGGGTGCTCTCCTCATCGAAGAGAAGATCACAGAGAAGCCGGACCCCAAACCCCGTACCACCGGGACGGGTATAGGAACCATTCTTACGGGTAAAGGCAGGCCCTGCGATATCGATATGCGCCCAGCGGGACTTGCCCACAAATTCGGAGAGGAAGAGAGCCGCTGTACTGGCCCCACCCCACCGATGGCTGGCCACGTTGGCAATATCGGCAATATCACTCTTTAAATAGGCCTTTCCATCCTCAGGCATAGGAAGGGGCCAACAACGTTCAAAAACCCTCTCAGACGAGTTTTTTATCGCCCTGGCCAGCTTCTCATCCGGGGTAAAGATCCCGGCAATATCCTGCCCCAGGGCCACCACACAGGCCCCGGTGAGGGTGGCCATATCCAGCATCAGGTCGGGCGCATAGGTCTCGGCCCCCCAGGAGAGGGCATCGGCCAGAATCAAGCGCCCCTCGGCATCTGTGTTTCCCACCTCGATGGTCGTGCCGGAGTGGCTGGTCAACACATCCCCCACGCGAAGAGCCCTGCCCGAGGGCATATTCTCCACCAGGGGCATGATACCCACCACGCGGACATCGGGCCGAAGAACCCCCACGTTATAGAGGACCCCCGCCACGGCGGCGGCCCCTGCCATATCGCTCTTCATGTCCTTCAGACCCTCGGCCGGCTTGAGATTGAGCCCCCCTGAGTCGTAGGTGACCCCCTTCCCCACAAGTACCACAGTCTTCGTGGCACCAGCCGGGTTGTAGTCGGCCACCACCAGACGGGCCGGGCTGTCACTGCCCATGGCCACCCCCAGCATCGCCCCAAACCCCATCTGGGCCAGGTCCTCATCATCCTTAATCTCAACGGAGATGGCCACCTCGGAGAGTTTCTTCTCCACCATGGTGGCAAATGTTGCCGGTACCTTATCCGCAGGAGGCGTCGAGACAAAATCCCGGGCCAGCAGAGTACCGGCCACCACGATGGCTGCTTTCTCGGCCACCGAGCGAAGTCGATTCACCTCATTTCTGGCAATGAGCACCTCGATCTCCGTGAGGGGCTTCACCTTTCGGGCCTCTTTTCCACGATAATTCTGAAAAAGATGGTTGGCCATCAAGGCCCCTTCGATGATGGCAGCGACCTGGCGACTCCGGGGGAGCTTCAATGCCCCCTTGTCCGGCATGATGATGGCCACCTTGGACTGCCCCAACTCGATGGCGCGCCTCACACCCTTTGCGGCCATCTGACGCAGATCCTCCTCCTCCACCTGCTTAACCCGGCCAAGCCCGATAAAGAGAAGGCGCTCGGCCTTAATCCCCCCTGTGGCGTACCGCACAAGAAGATCCCCGCGCGCCCCTTCAAACTCGGGCAGAGAGAGTGCGTCATCCACCAAAGAGGACAATTTGGCCTCGGAGGTGACAGAACTCTTCTCACAGACCGGGACCACAATATTGGCAAATCGCCTCCGGGACAAATCGGCACTCTTGAGCATGATCATAGATATCTCCTCTGGATGAATCATTGGTAAAAGATACGATATGTGGGTAACCGCCATGGATGGAACCGGTCGTTCATGGCCCCTCTAAGCGCCCATATGGGTGTGCACCGAACGCACCATGCAAAGGTGACCGGCCCCGCCATCAAGCACCATGGAGTGGGTCACGATACCCGAGGCATCATTTTCCACACCCCCTAAGAAGGTCCCCCCGGAGATACCCGTGGCGACAAAGCAGGCCTTCTCACTATTAACAAGATCCGTGGTGGAGAGAACGCGATCGATATCGGTACCATACTCAACCATGGAGAGGCGCTCTGCCTCGGTCTTGGGCTCCAAACGACCAAAAATAGCCCCACCCAGGGCCACCACGGCACAGGCGGAGATCACCCCTTCAGGAGTCCCGCCGGTACCCATCATCATATCCACACCCGCCCCCGGCGTCACGGCCATGAGGGAACCGGCCACGTCGCCGTCGGTATGAAGCTGGACTCGGGCCCCCTTGGCTCGAATACGCTGGATGAGATCCAGGTGGCGGGGCTTGTCGAGAACAAAAATCACCAGGTCCCGCACATCTTTGCCCAGGGCCCGGGCCGTGTTGTCGAGGTTATCCTCCACCGGGGCATCGATATCCACCACCCCTGCGGCGGCCTTGGGCACCACGAGTTTTTTCATGTAAAAGCTGGGACCGGGATCATACATGGAGCCCCTGGGGGAGGCACCCAGCACGGCAATGGCGTTGGGACGCCCTAAGGCCATGAGGTTGGTCCCCTCCACCGGGTCCACGGCAATATCGACGGCAAGCCCGCGACCGTTGCCCACCTCTTCCCCCGTGTAGAGCATGGGGGCCTCGTCTTTCTCGCCCTCACCGATCACCACACGGCCCGAGAGGTCGATAGTGGCAAAGGCCTGACGCATAGCCGCCACGGCCGCCCCGTCTCCGGCTTTCTTACGTCCGGTTCCCACCCACTTGGCTGCTTCAATGGCTGCAGCCTCCGTTACCTTCATCAAATCAAATGCGATATTCATACGTATGTCTCTGTGATTTTACTTTCGACACGGGATATTACCACGCATCTTAAGCTGTTCCGAACTCCGGACTCTATTGGCGATATAGTAGCACACGGGCGATCCATCTAAGTAAACGACAGTACAGCGTCTGCCTCCCACCGATATGCAGAAGGGCACCCCTTATCTATCGAAGGGACGTATGCTACATCATTGATTCAAAAAGGATATCCTATACCACAAGGTGGCTTTATCAAGCTACCATATTCATCAAAAAGGCAAGGCCCATAGCCCCCAGAAGGGAGACCCCGGCCGCCCACACCATAAGACGACACGCCGCCTCCACGGTGAAGGCCACATAGGGATTGCCCTTGTACTCTTCACAGATATAGGGCTTTTCTACCACCTTGCCGAAGTAAACGGAAGGGCCCCCCATGGTCACCTCAAGGGCCGCCGCAAAAGAGGCTTCGGGAAACCCGGCGTTGGGGCTGAGATGGTTGCGCCCATCTCGCCATGCAGCGGCCAGAACCTCTCTCCAACGGCGCGCCAGGCCGTAATGGGCCAGGGCCACACAGAACACCGAGAGCCGGGCGGGGATAAAATTGGCCACATCATCCACCCGGGCCGATACCTTCCCAAATTCGATGTACCTCTCATTGCGGTACCCCACCATGGAATCCAGGGTGTTCACCATCTTATACGCCATGGCCAGGGGAGCCCCGCCCAGGGCGGCGAAGAAGAGAGGAGAGATCACACCATCCACCAGATTTTCGGCCACCGTCTCCACAGAGGCCTTGAGAACCCCCCGCTCATCCAGTTCCGAGGTATCTCGCCCCACGATCATCCCCACCTGGCGACGCGCCGCCTCCAGTCCCCCCAACCGCAAGGCATCGGATACGGCCAGAGCCGCCACCTTCAAGGAGCGGGTAGAGAGGGAAAACCAGAGCATCAGGATCTCCACCACATGCAAAAGATCGGTATGGATGGCGGCAGCCACCACCATGACAATCGAGGCAATGATCCAGACCGTCGCCACCATGGCCACACAAAAAAGCCCTCCGGAGACCACCGTGGGGAGCTTCAACCGTCGAAATGACGATTCGGCACGGGTGATCAGAGTACCCATCCAGCAGATGGGATGGGGAATAAAGGCGGGATCTCCCACGAGAAGATCGAGAAGAAAGGCGGCGGGCAGAATATACCACTCGGAAATAGGAAACATGAATCGTCCTCTTCGGCTAAGCTGTATCGATGGATCAAGGTAAAAACGAATCCCGTCCCATGAAAACAAAAAAAGGGACCCGCTCCACATAAGGGGGCGGATTGCACCCCCTTATTCTCAATTAGTGAAATCATATGGCAATGTCAAGATAGGAGTCTGGCTCCCAGGGAGCCGGACTCTTAACCCTTGAAGTCACCATCAAAAAAAGCGATGATGGACTCCTTTTTTTGGCGTGGTTCAAATATAGGGGATTCCGTCTTTTTCTATTCAAAAAATATCGGTATTAAAATCATTTTTATGTATTTGATCTCACTCTTAAATAGTGGCTTTATTGAATTATATCAAAGAGATAAGGCCATGCCTCTGGTATAATTTATCATAATTGTTAGTCGACCAAAAATACGTACAAATAATTTTAAATTCAAATAGCAGACGTAACAACAACCATGAAGAAAAGTGGTACCCTATTTTAGGCTATTTTGAACCCAGCCCCTTTTTTAGCTTTTTTAAATCACGACTCAAAATATTCAACTATACCCCACAACCCACAGGAGACACCCCTTGCATGGACCTCACCAAATTCATGGCCCCCATTAAAGCCTTCGGCGATCTCATCCTGAATATCTGGAAAAATGGCCTCATGGGCATCGATATCGGCCGCGTCCTCGTGGCCATGGCGATCTTCTTAGGCTTCATCACCCTTCGGAAGACCATCTCACGAACCATCCTCCACCGCCTGAAACGGGCCACCCGTAAAACGGCCACAGAGTTAGACGATAAGGTACTTGCCGCCCTCGAGCCCCCTTTAAACCTTCTGCCCATCATCCTCGGCCTCTTCTTCGCCCGGGAGTATATCGGGTTCGAAGGCACCGCCGCCCTCTTCCTGGATAAACTCATCCGCTCCATGGTGGTCTTCACCCTCTTCTGGAGCTTCTTTAACGTCATAATGCCCTTCTCCCATCTGCTGAAGAAGATGGAGTCGATCCTCGACCGCTCTCTTCTGGACTGGTTCTTCAACGCCACACGCGTCGCCCTGGCCCTCATCGGAGCGGCCACCATCCTCGAAATCTGGGGCATTCGGGTGGGCCCCATTATCGCGGGCCTGGGACTCTTCGGAGTGGCCGTGGCCTTAGGTGCCCAAGACCTCTTCAAGAACCTCATATCCGGCATCCTCATCCTGGCAGAGCGTCGGTTTAAAATCGGCGACTGGGTTCAAGTCAAGGGCGTGGTGGAGGGTACCGTGGAGCAGATCGGATTCCGATCCACACGTATCCGGCGCTTCGACAAGGCCCCGGTCTTCGTCCCCAACACCCTCTTATCCGACAACACCGTCATCAACTTCACCTCCATGACCTTCCGGCGCATCTCCTGGCTCGTGGGCCTGGAGTACCATACCACCGTCCACCAGATGCGCACCATACGGGAGGCCATCGAGACGTGGATCCTCCACCACGACGGATTCGTCAACCCCCCTTCGGCCCCTCTCTTCGTCCGCATCGACAACTTCTCGGACTCCTCCATCGATATGAAAATCTACTGTTTTACACGGACAACGGAGTGGGGAATCTGGCTCAAGCTCAAAGAGGAGCTCATCTGCGCCATAAAAGAGATCGTGGAAGGAGAAGGGGCCGGCTTTGCCTTCCCCAGCCAATCCCTCTACGTAGAGACCATGCCCTGGGAGACACGATCAGAAACCGAGGCGGAGGAGACGGCGTGAGGCGATCGGGATGGGCACCGATGGCATTTTAATACGTGATTGCCACGCAAGGGCCTGCGCAAAAATGAAGTCTACAAAAAAAAGATGCCTTTTATGGTGAAAGCAACCAGAAAAAGGGCCTCCGGCGGCCCTGCCGGGAGCCAACCTTTTACAAAAGGTTGCCAAACAGATCTTTATAGTGACCGTGACGGGCCTTTGGCCCGTCACGGTCACTATAAGCTGGGGTCCAGGGGCCCCATCCCTGGCCGGCGGCCAGGCTCAACTTTCCAGCCCCCTTTCTCCATAAGAAGGCTCTTTCACACCGCCCCTTACTTTAAATATGTCTCCAAAAAGCTGAGAACCCGGGTGTTGGTCTCCGTATCCTTTAAAGAGAAGCGGACAAACTCGCCCTCTAAACCGATGAAGTTGGTGCAATCTCGGATGAGGATGGCCTCTTCGGCAAGGGCCGTCCAGAGGGCGGCGGCGGTATGGGGGGATGAGAGTTCGCAGATGACAAAATAGGTCTGGGCCGCATACGGGGTGATGCCCGGCATCTCGTCTAAGGCCGCGACGAAACGCGCCCTCTCGGTCTTTACAAAATCTCGAGTGGTGGCCAGGAAGGTCTCGATGGCCTTACCGCCGGAGAGAATGAAGTCAACGGCTGCCTGGGCCATGGCGTTGACGCTCCAGGGGAGGACATACCGAGAGAATTCGGCGATGAGGGCTTCTGAGGCGATGAGAAATCCGACGCGAAGGCCGGGGATACGAAACACCTTGCTCATGGAGTTTAGGACCACCACATTCTCCAGGCCATAACGCGAAACGCTCTCTTTATAGGCATCACAGGCGAAGGGAAGGTAAGACTCGTCGATGACAAAACGCACCTCGGGCCGGGATTCTGCCATGGCCTTAATCGCCTCGGCGGTAACCATGGTACCCGTGGGGTTATTGGGATTGCAGAGAAAGACCGTGTCGTACCCGTCGGCTGCCTCGGCGATGTCCGCAGGCGCCATGCAAAAAGCCGCCTCCTTCTGAGTCACGAGAAAATCGGCTTTCGCACCGTACATCTCACAGGCATCCCGGTAATCGGCATAGGTGGGGCCGACGATGAGGGCACGCTTGGTGCCCAAGGCCCTGGGGATGGCGTAGATGAACTCGGTGGTCCCATTTCCGGCGAGGATGGTGGTCGGCGAGATGCCGTACTTATCCGCCAGGAGTCCCTTGATATGTCCGGCATCCACCTCGGGCAGGCTGACAATGGTGGATAGCTTCGATGCCAGATGCGCCATCAGCCCCTCTGGAGGCCCCATGGGATTGAGGTTGCTGCTCATATCGGTAATCTCAGCCGGGGTGACCCCCAACTCCTCTGCCAGCTTATAGATGTTGCCGCCATGACCGATAATCATAATCTAAACTCCTTATTTTTGCATGAACCACAGGCATTACTTGGCAAGTAGTCGTGTCACTATTCAACGCTTGAACAACAGCCTTCGATGGTTAAAGTCAGTATAAAAACAAGCCTTCTAGGGTTAAAGTAACCAAGAAACATGCCTCCGGCGGCCAGGGAATTTTTTGCCGAAGCGGCTTTGCCGCCCCTGGCCACTTTCCTTGGTGACTGTGACGGGCCACATGCCCATCACAGTCACCATAAAAGCCTGTTCGGCAAACCCAATCTTTTAAATCAGGCAAAAGTGTGGCTCCCGGCAGGGCGAGGCATAAGCGAAATAGTGAGGTATTATTTATAAGTATACACTTAAATGAAGATGTAAACCCACCCTCATAAGGCGGCCGCCGCCGCAACAAAGAGAAATCCTTCGCTAATCTCCGTCATGGCGCCCAGCATATCACCGGTGATGCCCCCCATTTTTTTCTTGTACCAGACGAGGAGCAGCGCCGTGAGTATCCCATAGACGAGAAGCACGATCACACCCCGCCCCCCGGTGAGAAGAGTCAGGATCACCGGAATGACCATAAACCGCAACCGGGTCATCAGGGGCTCCGTCCCGAAGAGATCGTGGGCCGTCCCCTCTTTTCGGCCGTAGGGAAGCACCCCGATGCCGATGATCTGGCTGCCCCGAGCCAGGGCCGGAATGGCAATGAGCAGAAGCGCCCGGCACCATCCCGGCTCCGGCATGGAGGTGAGACCCGCCCACTTCATGGCGATGATCACCACCATAGCCAGAACGCCCATGGCGCCGCTGCGACTGTCCTTCATGATCTCCAGGGACCTCTCCCGGGAACGATGACTGAAGAGGCCATCTGCCGTATCCCCCAGGCCATCGAGATGGAAGCCACCGGTGAGCACCATCAGAAGCAGTGTATCGATAATGCCCACCACCATGGGGGGCCAGAGCTGGGAGGCGAGGACGTCCGTCAGGGCGAGGAGGCCACCCAAAATCAGTCCCACCACGGGAAACATCGCCACCTGGCCCTGGGGGCGAAACACATTACCCGACCCCACGGGAAGGATGGTGGAAAACTGCAAGGCGGACTTAAGGTCCAGGAGAGACTCTTTGATGATCATGCTTTCTCCTTCATTTCTCTGGTGAGGGAAACCGCCCCTCCTTTAAAAAAACAGGCGCCCCATGGCGACCCACATTTTTTAAGGTTCCCCGAAAAAAAAAGAGAAAAGCGGTCATATGGTTTAAGGCAACTGGCACTATTTCAGTGCATGCCTTCTAGGATCAAAGGAGCCAAAAAACTGGACCCCAGGTTTGTAACGGTGACGGGCTTTTAGCCCGTCACCGTTACTATAAAAACCTGTTTGGCAAGCTTTTGTAAAAGCAAAGGCCCCCGGCAGGGCCACCGGAGGTAAGCGTTCACTGCGCGACCTCCGGCAGGGCCCACCGAGGCCCGCTTTTTCTTACCCCCCCTTAACGGTCAGGGGAATGCCGGATACGGTGAAGATCACCGTATCGGCTCGTGCGGCGATGCGTTGATTCGCGGCCCCTTGAATATCCCGAAACAGGCGGGAGAGGGTATTTTCCGGAACGATGCCCATGCCCACCTCGTTGGAGACGGTGATCACGGGAACCGGAGAGGCAGAGGCGGCAGAGGCAAAGTCCTCCACAAAGGCCAGGATCTCCGCCTCACTCTGCTCGGCCATGAAGAGATTGGTAATCCACAAGGTGATACAGTCCACCAGGATCACCTCAGCTCGGCCCTGCTCCTCTTCGATGACGCGGACAATGTCATAGGGCTCTTCGATGGTGTACCAGGAGTCGTCACGCTGGGCCTGATGATCGGTGACCCGCCTCTCCATCTCGGTGTCCATGGGCTGAAGGGTGGCCACGTAGAGACGATTCTCGGTGGAGAGAGACTCGGCAAGTGCCTGGGCATGGGAGCTCTTTCCGCTCCGGCAGCCCCCCGTAACGAAGGTAAATAGTCCCAATTTATGCCTCTCCTTGCGCCATGGCTTCGATTTTTTCCATGGATAGATGGGTTCGGGTGTGGTCGGCAAGCCGTGCATAGGCATCCATGCGGGCATCGAGCCCCCCTGCCAACCGGCTTGGGGTCACCTCGACCCCGGCTCCTGAAAGCCAGGCGTCCACGATGGCCGGGGTGTCGAAGATGCCGTGCATATAGGTCCCCAGGACCTTCCCTTTAAGAACCCTGCATCCGTCCCCCTCCTCTACCGCACAGCCATTTCGCTCCGTGACCGAGACCAGAGACTCCCCACCGTGACGGCAGGTGGTCCCCATATGAATCTCGTAGCCGCTTCCCTCGATGCCATCGAAGGTAAAGCGACTGAGGGTGGTGGTCTTAGGGGCCTTCATGAGGGTGGTCACGGGAAGAAGGCCCAGCCCCGTCTCGGTACCGGCGGCTCCTTCCACCCCATGGGGATCCTCAATCTTTTCGCCCAGAATCTGGTACCCTCCGCAAATACCCGCCACCTGTCCCCCAGCGGCCGCGTAGCTCGTGATCTTAAGGTCCCAGCCCGTCTCTTTCAGCCAGGCGAGATCTTTGCGGGTATTCTTCGATCCGGGGATGATGACAAAGGCAAAATCAGAGAGATCACAGGGACGATCGAGGTAACAGAGCTCGATCTCCTCACGCTGCATGAGGGGCTCGAAATCGGTAAAATTGGAGATAAAGGGGAGACGAATGACGGCCCCGGCCGGTTTTTTACCGGAGAGTGCACCTCGTCCGGCGGGCTGCTCGATAACCACCGAGTCTTCGGAACCGATATGGAAATCCCGGTACCAGGGCAGAACCCCCAGCACGGGTTTTCCCGCCTTGGCCTCTATCCACGCACACCCATCTTTAAACAGGGAGATATCGCCTCGAAAGCGGTTAATCACCACCCCTTTGATGCGGCGGGCATAGTGATCGGGTAGGCATGCCAGGGTCCCCACCACCTGACCGAAGACCCCGCCCCGATGGATATCGGCCACGAGGATCACGTCGGCATCGGCGTAATCGGCCATGCGAAAGTTCACGATATCCCCCGCCATCAGATTCACCTCGGCGCAGGAACCGGCCCCTTCCATGATCACCAGATCGTTCTCCTCCCGGAGGCGATCCAGGGCATCGGCGGCCACCTTGAAGTAGCCCTCCTTCTTCGCATGATAGGCGGCAGCGGACTCATCCCCGGCCACCTCTCCCATGATCACTACCTGGGACCCCATCTCCCCCGTGGGCTTCAGCAGCACAGGGTTCATCAGCACCGATGGCACCACACCGGCCGCTTCGGCCTGGATGATCTGGGCCCGGCCCATCTCCAGCCCCTCGGGGGTGACCCCTGAGTTGTTGGACATGTTCTGGGCCTTGTAGGGAGCCACCTTCAACCCCTGCTCGGCAAAATGACGGCACAAGCCGGTGGTCACCACACTCTTGCCCACGTCCGAACCAGTGCCAAACACGGCAATACATCGGGCCGGCCTCTTTCGATCCTCTACTGATTTCGTCATCTCATATCCTGACCCTAGATGGTTAATCTACTTTTCGATCCCCACCCGGGCTTTCACACCCTGATCGGGATAGTAATGCTTAACGGGTTCAATTTTAGAGACCAGATCGGCACGCCGCATCACCTCTTCATGGGCACCGCGCCCGGTGATGACCAGCTCGGTCCCTATGGGTTTCATCTCCATGAGCGCCAGCATCTCCTCTAAGGTGATGAGGCCATACTTCACGGCCAGATTCCCCTCTTCGATCACCACCATATCATACGCCTCGGAGAGCAGGGCCTCTTGGAGCAGGGCATAGCCCTCCCGGGCTCGATCCCTCTCCGCCTGGGAGGGCTCTCCCCGGACCCAGCCGCCGGCCCCAAACTGACGCACGGTGATCAGATCGCTGAATCGCTCCAGGGCCTTGATCTCAGAGTAGAGACCCTGCTTCATAAACTGAGCGATCAACACCTTGAACCCGGCTCCGGCCGCTCGGACGCTGAGACCGATGGAAGCCGTGGTTTTGCCCTTCCCGTTACCGGTGTAGACCTGAATATACCCTCTCTCCATGGCGCACCCCATAATTTATGATTTCAGATCGTACTTCTTTCCGTAGCCACGGGGGGTAAACATAAAATCGAGGTACCCTTCCGAGGCGCTATTGCCGATAAAGACGGTGGTGAGCATATCCACATCCGCCTCATGGAGATCTTTCAAGGGGACGATGGTCACATCCTGGGCGTCTCGCATGGCACTTTTCACGATGCCCACGGGCGTATCACCACTTCGATGCGCCAGGGCAATCTCCTGGGCTTTATTGAGCTGCCAGTTGCGTTTCTTGCTCTTGGGGTTGAAGATCACCATAACAAAATCGGCTTCGGCCGTGGCGCGAAGGCGTTTTTCGATGAGCTCCCAGGGCGTCAATAGATCGCTTAGGCTGATGCAGGCAAAATCGTGGGTGAGGGGTGCCCCCAGAAGGGATCCTCCCGAGGAGAGAGCCGGAATACCAGGAACCACCTCCACGATGAGATCGCCACAACCAGGCTCTCCATCGCCGGGACGCACGACATGGACCCCTTTCTCCTTGATGATCTCTAAGGCCAGACCCGCCATGGCGTAGATACCGGGATCTCCACTGGAGACCAGGGCCACCTTCTGCCCGGCAAGGGCCGCCTCTACGGCCGCCTTGACCCGATCCACCTCTCGCTTCATGGTGGTGGCGATCACCTCTTTGCCGTCGATAAACTCTTTGATGAGATCCACATAGACGGTGTACCCGGCGATGACGTCGGCGCCTTGAATGACATCCACGCATCGCATGGACATATGATCCCGACTTCCCGGACCGATACCTATGATGTAGAGGACGCCCTGGCCAGCGCCGCCGTCACATTTTTGCTCTTCACCTTGGGCACCAGAAGGGGCCCCATTCTTGCACTCTGAATCGCTGCTGCTTCGCATACACTCACCGTCCCTACATGTTTTAAAGCGGCCGCAGAGGGGGTGACCACCCCGTGGGTACCGCTCAATTGATCCTTGGTATAAAATGAGAGGGGCACTCCGAAGCGCTCGGCGGCTTGCAGTATCCCCAATTCATCAGCTTTCACATCAATGGAGGCCATGGCTTTCAGGCAGAGAATCGAGAGATCTCCCGTCTCAAATGCCATGCCGATAACCGCCATAATCTCGTCTACATCGGTGCCTCGGTTGCACCCCACCCCCACCGTCAGGCATATCGGCCGGATGAGAAGCGCCCCCTCTTTTGCCGGGGCCGTGGTGCAGTCCACCACCACATCGGCTACGGCCCTCTCACTAACCGGGGTATAGAGAGTCGCCATGTCGGCATAAAATCCAAAAGGGTCCCAGAGAAATGGTTTTCTCTTCTCCAAAAGGGCCATATTCACCGCCTTTATGGCAGACGGATTCTCCACGACCAGCCCCCTTTCAGAGACCACCCCGTCCACCGACGGGATGCCGTGGGTGTCTGTGGCCGTGGTAATCACCGGCACCGCCCCCACAGCCGCAGCGGCCTCTGACGCCAGACGGTTGGCACCGCCGATGTGGCCGGATACCAGGCTCACGGCAAAGCGCCCCGCCTCGTCCATCACCACCACCGCCGGATCCTGCGCCTTATTTACCAGCAAGGGGGCGATCATCCGCACTACGATGCCTGTGGCCATGACGAACACATGCCCCTCCGCCCCGGTGAAAGCGTGGGCCAGCCCCTCCCGAAGGGAGGGCACAAGATGGGCCCCGGGAAATTCGGAGGCCCAGGGCTTCTCCGCGAGGCAGAGCTCTGCGCCTAAGGCATCGCACAGCCTTTGGCCGAGGCGTGCCCCGCAGGCGGTAACGGCCCAAATTTTTAATGACGATTGCTTCACACCATGCCTCCGGCGGGTAGGGGATTATCCCCAGAGCCCCAAATGTGTAAATTCTCAAGCCTTCTATGGTTAAAGTGGGCTTAAAAACTGAGCCTCGGTTGGCAAGGGGATAAATCCCCTGGACCCCAGGTATGTGAGCATGACGGGCCAAAGGCCCGTCATGCTCACGATAAAAACCTATTTGGCAACCTTTTCTAAAAGGTTGGCCCCCGGCAGGGCCGCCGGAGGCGATACTTTCGCTACCGGAGGCACGCTTTTTTCCCGTCCTAGCCCTTTGCCACTCCGTCCCGATACTCGTGGGTGAAGGTGGCGTCGTAGAGCTTTGACTTGGCCGCGTTATGGGCCCCCACCCCTTTGCCCACGATGATGAGGGCGGTCTTTCGGATGCCCTCATTTTTCATGGTCTCGGGCAGCTCGGCCAGGGTGGTGTAGATAATCTTCTCATCGGGCTGACTCACTCGGTAGGCCACGGCGCAGGTGGAGTCCTCTCCGTAGTGGGCGGACAATTGCTTGGAGACCTTTTCGGCCAGGGCGCTGGAGAGGTAGATGGCCATGGATGCGCCGTGGGCGGCCAGAGAGTCCAAGGACTCGCCCTCGGGCACTGGGGTACGGCCTTCTGCCCGAGTGAGGATGAGGGTCTGGGTCACCTCGGGGAGGGTGTACTCCATCTTCATGGCAGCGGCAGCGCCGAAGGCGGCGGTCACGCCCGGGATAACGGTGTAGGTAACGCCCAGCTTATCCAGATCACGCATCTGCTCATCGATGGCGCCGTAGAGAGAGGGGTCTCCGGTGTGGAGACGCACCACTTTTTTCCCCGCCCTATAGCCCTCGGCCATCTTCTCCACCATGCCATCCAAATCCATGGAGGCGCTACTTAAGCACTCACACTCCGGACCGGTCCAGACGAGGAGCTCTTCGGGAACGAGGGATCCAGCAAAGATCACCAGATCGGCCTCCTCCAGGCTGCGCTTGCCTTTCACGGTTATCAATTCAGGATCACCGGGCCCGGCGCCTGTAAATGTGATGGGGTACTTTATCTCAGTCATCAACCTTCTCCTCGTATTCCGGTCACAACAAAGACCGGATTGGTTCCTTTAAGCATCATGTCCCAGGCCACGGTGGTGGAGACGCTGGCAGATAGCTGCAGCACCTCTACACAGAACCCCTCATCTTCGAGGGTCGCCACGGCGGTGCCGAGACTCTGGAGGAGCACGGTGTTGACCACCATGCGTGCGTTCTCTCCCATACGGATGGCGGCCATGTGGATAATCGCCTGAAGGCCCTTGCCCCCGCCTCCGATAAAGACCACATCCGGATCGGGAAGCCCTAAAGCCGCCTCGGGAAGAGAGCCTTGTGTTACCTTAATATTAGAGACGCCAAAACGGCGGATATTGGTCTCGATGTCGGTCACGCGGTGGGCTTTCTGCTCCACGGCGCAGACGGTATTCACAAACCGGGAGGCCTCGATGGAGACGGAGCCGCTGCCCGCCCCCAGATCCCAGAGTACATCGTTGGGCCGGAGGTCCAATTTGGAAAGGGTCACGGCCCTCACCTCGGGCTTGGTGATGAGGCCCCGCTCATGGGCAAAGGCCTCGCTGGCCATGCCCAGGCCGATGGGTCGGACCGGTTCTTTGCGGAACGCCCCCAGTATCACCATCATATTGGGATCGCTAAACCGCCCTGCGGCGGCAGCGGTGAGGGTGGTCTCCGTATGGGTCTCCCCATCGGTGCCCATCGCCTCGAAGATATGGCAGGCCTGGCAATCCATGCCCTGATCCAGCAGCCAGGCGGCCAGGAGATCGGGACTGTGGGTCGGGTCGGTAAAAAGGGCCGTTTTCTCATGATGAAGCAGGGTCTCGATCACCCGCCCGGAGGGTTCACGTCCGTGGAGGCTCACCACCCCGGCGTCCTGCCAGGCCAGCCCCAGACGGGCAAAGGCACCGGCCACGGCCGAGATGTTGGGAATCACCCGCACCGCTTGGGCGCCGAAGCGTTTTATCACCAAGGGTCCGATGCCGTAGTATAAGGGGTCTCCCGAGGCGAGAATCACCACCTGACGATCTCTGGCCACCTCTTCTTCCAGGCGATCCAGAATCACGGCGATAGGCCCCTGGATCACTATTTTTTCAGCCGTGGCATGGTCCACCGAGGCGAGGTGCCGTCGGCCCCCCACCAGGATATCCGCCCCTGCGATAAGGGCCAAAGAGGCCGCGGGAAGATCTTTTTCGGACAGGCCAAAACCCATCACGGTAATCATCTGTTTCATGACGACTCCTTACCGGTGTCACTGGCCACCTTACCATCGAAATCGAAGATCAGGCACCGGGTGCGGATGCCCTTACCGGCAAAACGAGCCGCCGATGCGGCGGCCAGCTCACCCACACGGGAGATCACCTCAGGGTAAGGACCCGCAAGGTGGGTAAAGGCCTCTCGAGCGGTATTGGCCTCGGCCACTTTTTTCACCAACGCCTCATCATCCACCATCTCCGAGACCAGATCGGCGAGAAACCGGAGGTTGAGATCGGACTTGGCCGCATGGGTATGGGGAATGCCCGCGGCCATCTTCACCGCTTTACCAAAGAAAATGGCCTGAATCACGTCCATCTCCTGCGCTCCGGCCGTCTCCATGGAGCTCTTAAAAAAATCACCAATCTGAACGAAGGAGACCTCGGGCAGTTCCGGAAAGACCATCATGGCAAAACGCTCACTGCGTCTCCCCGTGGTGCAGACCACCCGGTCGCCCCCCATGGCCTTGGCCACCTTGATGGCCGAACGCACCGTGGCCTCATAGGCTTCATGGGAGAGGGGCCGTTCGACACCCGTCGTCCCCAGGATGGAGATCCCGCCCTCGATACCCAGACGGCCGTTCAAGGTCTTCTCCGCCATCACCTCCCCGTCGGGAACAAAGAGCTCCACGGCCAGGGGCCGGTGATCTCCCGTCTCCTCCCGAAGGGTAGAGACAACCCCGTGGATCATCGCCACGGGACCGGGATTAATGGCGGCCTCGCCCACCGGCACTTCGAGACCGGGCCGTGTCACACGCCCCACCCCGTGTCCACCGGTCAGCAAAATATCCGGTCCATCGGAGTCCCCCATCCTCACCCGCGCGCCGATAATGGCGTGACGCGTGACGTCCGGGTCGTCTCCCCCATCTTTCATGACGGTACACACCGCCTCACTCCCATCCATCTCACAGGAGACGAGGGGAATATCCACATGCCCCTCACTTAAAAAGGGGACACGAACACTCAAAAGGGCCTCCCCGGTCACGAGGAGACGCAAGGCCCCCTTCACGGCCGCTGCGGCCGCCGTACCGGTGGTAAACCCACTTCGCAAGTTTCGTTTCTTCGCCATAATAAATACCCCAGTCGTGGCGTAAAAAGCGCCGCAAAAATATGTCCAGTAACAGGTACACCGTCCTTATTTTTTGTCCTTATTTTCTGCCTCTAGGGAACGAGAAAATAGTAGAGCACGCCGGCGGTCATGAGGGAAAATATCCTCAGACACTGGCCGATGAGGAGAATTTGGGTGCCCATGACAGGGGAAAAAATCCCCGCATATCGGGGCAACTGATGCCTCACCGCCCGAATGGGAAAGGCGATGATATTGCCGATGACAAGGGCTAAGGCCGTCTGTTTCACGGTCAGGACCCCGGCATCTAAAAGAGCACCGGCGGCGGCAAATCCCGATGAGAACTCGGCGGTAAAGCCCAGTACCACTACGGAGAGAGACTCCACGGGCATGATCTTCGAGATGGCCAGATGGGCCAGGGCCTCATTCATAAAATCGAAGAAGCCAAGGCGATGGACAAAGAAGATCGCCACGTAGATGGGAATCACCCAGGTGACAATATTCGCCACACGCTTGGGAAAACGCGTCGCCAGCCCCTCCATTACGGAGTGCCACCCCTTGGCCGTAGGGGCCTTTCCGTCCACCGAGCACTCACCCACTCGCTCTCCGGAGAGGGTGAGGTGCCCCACGATGAGAAGCAAGGTACTGCGAAGCATAAGGGCGGCAAAGGTCAATCCGAAGTAGACGAGCCCGGCCTTGCCCACCAGGGGAATCACGATAAAAAAGGTGGTGGGCAGATGAAGAAAATAGGCCGGGAACTGATTGAGAAGATTGGCCATAAAGAGCTGCCGGCGGGTGATGCTCCCATCTTTATAAAAACCGTAGAGCATGGCATTGGAGGCAACCCCCGAGACAAAGGCCGTGGTAAAGGCGGCACTGCAGCGGTCCCCAAGCCCAGCGAATCGAAAGAGAGGACCGGCCACCTTGGCCAGGTGTCGCGTCCAACCGGTGGATTCGATGACCTGCCCCACCACGAGCCCCATGGAGATAAAGCAGATGAGTCGCAGCAGGGGTTTTCCCATGCGAGTGGCCACCACAAGGGGGGTGACCCCATCCATCCACACAAGCCCTGCCACTATCATGGCGGCCGTCACCGATAAGGAGACCCAGAGCTTTAAATACCCGCCTTTTCCCGAGCGATGCCTGGCCATATTAGCGATTCAGTCCGTTGTTTTGTTTGGCCAAGATCAGCGTCCAGTAATCGGGCTTGATCTCCCGCAGATCGCTGACATTCCAGATGATCTCCTCGCCTTCTCGCCCACACTTTTTAATGGCACAGCTGTGGTCGAGGAGACCGCTATCGGCCAAGGCGTCGGCAATATCATCCACATTTTTATAGGCTTTCAGGAGCACCACATTCTCAGAGCTTGAGGCCACACGGCGGATATGTTCACCGCCATAGGCGCCGGAGGTAATCACGAGGGACTCTTCGGCTTCCACGAGGGGGGTATTGATACGGGCGGCGGCGGCCTGAAAGGAGGTAATGCCCGAGATGGTCACCAGGGGGCATTCGGCATGGTCCGCCTTCATATACTGAAGAATATAGCCAAAGGTGGAGTAGAGCAAGGGATCACCGAGGGTGAGGAAGGCGGCGTTTTTACCCGTAGCCAGAACCTCGGCGATACGATCGGCATTGGCCTTCCACGCCTTGGTGGTCACCTCCTGCTCATTGGTCATGGGAAAGGGGAGAATCTCCACATCCACGCCTTCGGGGAGATGGGGTCTGGCGATATCTACCGCCAGGCTGAAACTGTTCTTGGCTGAGGATGCGGTAAAAATAATGTCCACATCTCTCATGGCCTTTACCGCCTTCATCGTGATGAGGTCGGGATCTCCCGGACCTACGCCAATGCCATAAAGTGTGCCTTTGTTCTCTGACATAACTACCTCGGTATCCGCTCGCTGCTCGAACGATTGATTGGGTCGTTTCTTAACAAGACCGTTAAAAATCCGACGGTTTTAAAGCGGTCGATGACCGCAGGATGCATCAAAATTAGGATGGGCCCAACGATTTTAATGCCTGTGTTCATCACGTACTCCGCATCTTCTCTTTTTCTCATCCACGCCGATAAACGCTTAGCGCCCCCCGATGTTCTCGAAAAGAGGCCCCTTACCCTTACCTGGTTGGGGCGGGGTGAAAAAAAAATCCACGCAGATTTTAAAAAAACTAAGCCTCCGGCGGCCAGGGAATTTTTTGCCTAAGCGGCTTTGTCGCCCCTGGACCCCAGATTTGTAACGGTGACGGACCTTTGGCCCGTCACCGTTACAATAAAAACCTGTTTGGCAACCTTTTGCAAACGGTTGGCCCCCGGCAGGGCCGCCGGCGGCACAAACGTCACTATTCAAGCGGCACGATGTGCCACATTTTTCAAACATTGGCCTCTTAAGCCGCCGCCATAATGGCCAGGGCGTTGACCACGGCGGCGGCCACGTTGGAGCCCCCTTTGCGGCCCACATTGGTGATAAAGGGGATTCCCGGTGTCTCTAAAAGCTCGGCCTTGGACTCGGCGGCATTCACAAATCCCACGGGAAAGCCGACGATAAGGGCCGGGGCAATACGCCCCGCACGCACCAGTTCCAGAAGGCGGAGAAGCGCCGTGGGGGCGTTCCCCACCACATAAATCCCGCCATCCAGCCGTTCGATTAAGGCATCCACGGCGGCTCGGGAACGGGTAATCCCCGCGGCCTTGGCCGTGGCGGCCACCTGGGCATCGGCGACGAGGCAGGTGACGCTGCCCCCGAAAGAGCCGACTTCCCCTTTACGAATCCCAGAGAGGGCCATATTGGTATCGGTGAATATGGGTTTTCCACCACGGATGGCGTCAATCCCCCGTTCGATGGCCTCGGGGTGAAATCGTAAGCTCTTCACATACTCGAAATCGGCGCTGGTATGGATCACACGACGGGCAATGGGCCACTCGGCCTCACTGAAGCCATGGTCACCGGCCTCCTCTCCAATCATCGCAAAGCTCAGGTCTTCAATATCCTGGGGTTTCATCGTGTCACTAACTCCTTCATCAAAATAGTGCCCTTCGGCACACAAATAAAGACGACCTTACATCGTAGGATTCAACTTCGGCCCGGAGGCGAAGGTCATAAGGTCGGGCACCCCAACCCTTAAACGGCGTACCCGACGGACTCTTTTGGAGACCTTATTTTTTACCCCGTATACGCCCGGCACCGGGCCACAAAGGCCGGTCCCACCCCATCGGTACTTCCGAAGTGGAGGTGAACGTAGCTGCCCAGGGTGTTGCCCCGGGTATAGCCCTCATCGGGGAGGTGGCGATCCATGCGGGGGGTAACCCGGTAGCGCCGTTCACACGAAGGCTCTCCCACGGGTTTGGAGTAGTGAAATTCATGGCCCCGAATAGTGGTCCCGGCGGCTCCGAGAAGAGAGTCCTCTTTCAAGGTGATCTCCCGGTACCCCAGGGCGCAGCGCTTATCCTGCATCTCGGTGGATAGGGGCAGGCAGCCGCTCATGGCCCAGGAGACGCCATCAAAATCGGTGATGGACTCTGAAAGGTACATGAGCCCCCCACACTCCCCGTAGATGGGCATGCCATCCTCGGAAGCCGCCTTGACGGCCCCCCGCATGGCACGATTTACACTTAAGGCTTCGGCGAAGAGTTCCGGGTAGCCCCCTCCGAAGTAGAGCCCGCTGAGCCCTTCGGGAAGGGCCTCATCACGGGTGGGGGAGAAGAAGACCAGGGTGGCCCCGGCCCGCTCCAGGGCTTCCCAGTTATCCGGGTAGTAGAAGCAAAAAGCGCTGTCCAGGGCGATGCCGATGCGAAGGGGCGAGGCCTCTTCAGCTATAACCGCCTTCTTGGTACCGGACGGGAGGGCAAAGGTGCCGGCCCGGGCAAGCAGCATATCCAGATCGATGTGCGTCTCCACGGTGTCGGCCAGATGATCGGTCTCCGCTTCCGAGAGTATGTGCTCCTCATCGGTGACGAGGCCTAAGTGCCGCTCGGGAATTCGAAGGGCCTCATCCCGGGGGATCCCTCCCAGACAGGGCAGATCGCTGTGCACGGAGAGGGCCTCGGTGAGATAGCGGAGATGACTCGTGCTACCGATATTGTTAAAGACCACACCGAGGAAGCGAAGCTCGGGATCGAAATTTTCAAAACCGGTGACCAGGGCGGCGGCACTTCGGGCCATACTGGCCGCGTTCACCACCAGAATCACGGGAAGCCCCAGCCATTTGGCCATCTGGGCCGAGGAGCCGGACTCATCGGTACCGGAAAAACCGTCATAGAGGCCCATGACACCCTCCACCACGCCCGCATCGGCGCCCTCCATGGTGGTGAAGAAGGCGTTTCGGCAGTACTCCCGGGTTAGCATCCAGCCATCTAAGTTACGGGAGGAGCGGCCGGTAACGCGCCGATGGTGACCGGGATCGATATAATCCGGTCCCACCTTAAAGGGGGCAACCTCAAGACCGCGTCGTTTCAGGGCGGCCATAATCCCCAGGGAGAGAGTGGTCTTTCCGCTGCCGCTCATGGTCCCCCCGATCAAAAAACCAATCTTTTCATGCCTCATGATGGCCTCGTCAAAAATCCATGGGATGGCGTCTCTTTACGGGTAGCGTTACCCATTGTCTGCCAATCCTCGGGTGATCTCTTTAAAGAGAGTGGGATAGAGAATACCTCCGATGCACCGCACCCCGTCCAGGAGGTCTGGGGTGGGCCGGGAGACCAGGGACTCATCCACGAAGTGGATCTCACCCTCACGCACGGCGCGGATGAGAGAGAAGCCCGGTTCTTTTTCGATCTCCTCTCTGGTGACACGGTTCATACGCCCCTCCTGCACCAGGTAGACATCGATGGTCCCTCCCCGGGCGAGAAGACGCTCCTTGCCATAAATGGCAATATTACTCCCCTTGGACGGAGTGGCGTCTTCGGCCACATTCACCCCCCCGGCCAGGGTCAGGGCCCAGGCCCCCATGGATCCATGGGAGAAGGTGCGCAACTTTCCGTGCATCGCTTCAAAGAAGACGGTCCGTTTATGGGACAAGCCATCGGTGATCTGTCGGATGCGCTCCGTCTCGGCCTCAAATTCGGCCACCATGGCCTGGGCCTCTTCCTCATGACCGCTGAGCAGTCCGAGGGTCACCCAGTAGTCCATCATCTCATCGATGGTGGTGGGCTGAAGGGAGATAACGGTGATGCCCCGAGCCTCGAGACTCGCCATGAGCTTTCCGTACCCCCTCTCTATCATGGGCCGTATCACCACCAGATCGGGCCGGGCGGCCAGAAAGCGTTCGGTCCCATCGTGGTAGGAAAATCGGGGAAGCGCCGCCCCATTTTCTGTTTTTGAGGCGCCGATAAGGGCCTCAACCCCACCCATGGCCAAGAAATTATCGGTATGGGCGCTGTAAAGAGAGATAATACGGGTAAAGGGACGATCGAAGTGAATCACCCGCCCCGAGGCATCGGTAATTTCTGCGGCAAAGGCCCCCGTCCCCAAGAGAGAGAGGGATATCAGCATAGAGACGGCCATATGAGCGAAGAGACGCCCTGTTTGTCTAAGCATGCAATCCTCCCGGCGTGAAGAGTACCTGGCGACAGCCACTGGTATCATCATCGATCATGCGTGTGTTCACTCCAAATACCTGCCCCAAGGTTTCCGGCGTCAGGGTCTCCGCCACGGTGCCGAAGGCGGCGACTCGCCCCTCTTTGAGGAAGAGAAGCCGGTCGCAGAAGAGGGCCGCCATATTAATATCCTGAAACACCCCCACGACGCATCGCCTCTCCCGGGCTGCCCTCTTTTTAACCACCGAGAGAAGGTGTAAGGTGTGCCGCATATCGAGGTTACTGGTGGCCTCATCGAGAATGAGAACGGGGGTATCCTGGGCCAGGGCCCTGGCAAAGAGGGTGCGCTGGCGCTCTCCCCCACTCACCTGGGTCACGGGCCTGTCGGCTAAGTGATGAATATCGGCCGCGGTCATGGCCGCCTCCACCAACTGGTGATCCGCCTCTGATGGAGAGCCGAAGCGGGAGATATGGGGGTGTCGACCCATCATCACCACCTCTCGCACGGAGAAGGCAAAACGCACCTCATGACTCTGGGCCACCATGGCCACAGACTGGGCCACCCGACGGGGGGAGAGACGGGCCACGGGGGTCCCCCCTAAGAGAACGGTGCCAGCATCCGGTTTCCGTTGTCCGGCGAGGATCTCCACCAGGGTACTCTTCCCCACCCCGTTGGGCCCCAGGATGGCGTAAAAAAGCCCCGCTTCAAAACGGGCATCGATATCCTGGAGCACCCCGCGTGTACCTCGCCGAGAAGTGATCCCTTTTATCTCAAGGGTGCTGGCCGTCGTATCCATATCAGGTGCCGCCTCCCATATGGCTCTTGCGAAAAATCACACAAAAAACCGGTCCCCCAATGAGGGCGGTGAGAACGCCGATGGGCACTTCGTAAGGGAGCACCGCCCGGGTCACGGTATCGGCCACAAGAAGGAGGATGGCACCGGCCATGAGAGAGGCGGGTAAGAGCTTTCGGGCATCGGGCCCCACGACAAACCGCACCATATGGGGCACGAGAAGCCCGATAAAGCCGATAATACCCGAGACCGCCACGCAGCTGGCCGCCAGAAGAGAGGCCGTTACGAGGAGAAGAAGCACCGTCTTCGAGGTATCCACCCCAAGGCTTCGTGCCCCCTTCTCACCCAGGGAGAGAAGGTTCAGATCCCGGGCGTAGAAGAGGAAGATGAGAAAGCCAACGGCGGTGACGCCTCCTAAAATAGCGGCATCCCGCCAGGTGGCGGCGGCAAAACTCCCCATGAGCCAGAAGATGATCACCGAGACCTCCTCATCGGCCAGGTACTTCATAAAACTCAGCCCCGCCGAGAGAATCGCCGAAACCATGATCCCGGAAAGAATGAGATTCGATGAATCGATGCCACACCGTAGAAACCGCCCCGAGGGCGAGGCCATGGCAATGACGGTAAAAAGGGTGAGAAGCGCCCCCATAAAGGCGAAAAGAGGAACTGAAACCACCGCCGTGCCCATACCGAAGAGAAGGGCCACGGCAGCACCGAAGGCCGCCCCCGAGGAGACCCCCAAGGTGTACGGATCGGCCAGGGGGTTCAGGAGAATATTCTGGTAGACCGCCCCGGCCAGGGCGAGGCCCGCACCGGCGGCGGCGGAGGTGAGAATTCTGGGGAGCCTCACCTCCCACACCAGCACGCGGGCGATCTCTGCCGCCTCACTGAGGCCTTGAGAGCCTAAAAAACCGTGCATCAAGGCTCTCAACACCTCGCCCAGGGAGAAGTGAACGAATCCCATACGGGCCGAGAAGGCCACGGCCCCTAGAAGAAGGCCCCCCAATAGAAACTGTCCCCCCACCCCTTTGAGAAAGGGGGCTGGCGCGTCCGGTTTTTTTATCTGCTCTGTGGCGGCGGTGGTCATGATCACTTCCAGAGTCCACGAGGGGGATTAAAAAAATTTACCTCATCCAGGGCCGTATGGGGGGCACATCCCCCCCCGGCCCTCACAAAGAGCCTAATTCGCGGTGTGGTCGCTCACCGCATCCACGGCGTGGTCGGCGTAGAGTTTTGCCCAGGCCGGATTCTCTCCGAGTCCTTTGAGTTCACAGGTCACGTCAATGCCCATCTTCTCGAAAATCGTCTTCCAGGCGTCCTCTTCATCTCCGGCCATATCATTTCTCGCATGATCCCCGGCCACGACCATGAAGGGCTTCATGTACACTTTTTTCGTATTCATATGTGTCAGAGCCGCCGTGGCCTCTTCCAGACCGGGATACCCCTCCACATTGGCAACGATGGTGGTGATCTCAGGATACATCTTGTTCATCGCCTTGGAGAATTCGGCATAGGCACTGGTGGGAAAAATATCATTGCCATGCCCCATATAGAGGAGGAGTGCGTCCATTTTTTTGGCCACGGCCACATCCCCGGAGAGGGCCCGGGCCGCCGCTTCAATGTCGTCATGGTAATCGGGATGAACCCCGGCCTTACCCAGGGCGGGACGCCCCATCTTCATAAAGGAGAAGGGCTTCCACTTGGTACGCAGGGTATCGATACCGGCCACGGCATCCACATAGGCCGTCAAATCCTGATACTCTTCGCCGGCGTAGATATGGGTGGTCTGCACCACCACACGCTTCTTGCCCTCCTCCTGCAATTGCCCGAAGGTGGAGAGAGGCCCCTTCACCTCGTAGAGCCACTGAGGAACCGTGGGGTGGGCTTCTTTCCAGGCGGCATCCCCGGCTCGCTTGTGCCAGATGCCCCGAATAATATTGGAGGTAAAGGCGTGCCGGATCTCGGCACGGGGAAAGGCGGTGCGCATCTCCTTATCGATGGCCAAAATGGCTCGAAGGGCCTCGGGGTAACTCGTACCAAATCCAGCAATCACAACGGCATCCACATCCTGACGCACAGTGTGACGCACCGTTTTTGCTGAGGCACAGGAGAGACCCAAAAGGGTCGTAAGGGTCAATGTCAAAATCCAGGTCGTTACTCGTCTCATGATGGTCTTACCTTTTACGTATTTGGGTGTGTTTAAGACATTCCATGGCAAGGGGTATTCCCCTCGACGAAAAAAGGCGCCCGCACTATTTAAGTGCTGACCCTTTCACCACACTGCGTCCCCGTCCATAGCGAGGTATTCTCCATGTGAGAAAGACAATAGGAAAACAAGCAGCTTTATGCCGGGCAGGTCTTCTGACTATCCGGATCTGTCCCTGTGCATGGCATGCCTTCCCATCGTGTAAAAGCCCGTCCGAAAAGGCGAGGATAGGCTTATGACAGTGGCGTTTCATGACGAAGGGGCATTTTTCTGCCCGCATCATCACGGCCATACACACTATTTTCCGGTTACAGCGACGGGATCGTTCCCGATTTTCACGGGATTCCCTTCCTGCGTTCTTCTTAAGATGCAGCACCCCATATTAGGGGGCCCGGCCATCGATCGATTTAAAAAAAACAACAATGGGAGAGGCAAAAAATGAGGGGCCCCGCCCCAAACAAAAAAATCCCCATACCTGTCATCTCTGACATGTATGGGGATTCCGAATTCAATCCTCACATTAATGCGCGCTCTTTACCACGACGACGCATCAAATCTATATGATAGACCCCGTATATCGAGATCTTTTTGTCTCCACAGCCCCTTTTTTTTATCGCTTTAAGGGTGGCTGCCCCTCACCCGAATCTTTTTTTAAAACGGTGGAGTCTTCGTGAAAAAACCAATCACAAAATGAATATCATATAGCACCTGGCAGGTCTTCTGACTTCCGGATCAACCGCCGTCTCGCGCCTTCCCCTCTTTAGTCGTGCACGACACGAATCAAAAACTAAGAGAGTGGCTTCATTGCGATGGACGTCCCCGGTTACAGCGGCGGGCCCGTCTCCGATTTCCACGGAGTTCCCTATTAAGCGTTTCCGCACCAAGTATTTGGGGGTGATCCTAAGCCAGAGAGCCGCCCTTGTCAAGCCTATCTCGCTCCTTTGCTTATTTTACTATTCACAGAAATAAAGGTCACACACAGCCGGGCAGGAACACCCTGAATTTTCTATACGAAAAAGGGCTAATCCATACAGGGGCTCGCCTCTTTTTTCATTCTCATGCCAGAGGCTTTCAAGACAAAAAGGGAGAGAAGGGCCACGGCGACACCCACACCGATACCGGTGGAGATACCGATGGCCAGACCAAAGCCGATCTTTGCCTGGAGGATAAAGGTCACCACCACCGCCGTCATAAAGGTTGCCGGAAGGGAGGCGATCCAGTGGTTCTTCAACTCCCGGGCGAGGAAGACCGCAGAGGCCCAGAGTACCATCGTGGCCAGGGCCTGGTTGGAGAAACCAAAGTAGCGCCAGATCATGCCAAAGTTCTGCTTGGAGATGATAAAGCCCAGGATGAAAAGCGGCACGGCGATCATGAGACGCTTCATAGTCTGGGACTGGCTCACCTTAAAGGTCTCGGCCAGGATGAGACGGGTACTTCGAAAGGCCGTGTCCCCACTGGTGATGGGAAGGACAATCACGCCCAGGATGGCGAGAAAACCGCCAATGGGGCCCAAAAGGGCGTTGGAGGCTTCGGCGACGACGGCGGAGGGAGATCCGGCGGCGATGACGGCACTTAAGGCTTCGGGAGACTTGTAGAAGGAGAGCCCCACGGTGGCCCAGATAAGACCGATAATCCCTTCGAGGATCATGGCACCGTAGAAGACAGAGCGACCGTCCTTCTCATTTTTCACACAACGGGCCATCAGGGGAGACTGGGTGGAGTGAAACCCGCTGATAGCACCGCAGGAGAGGGTAATAAAGAGAAGGGGCCAGATGGGCTTATCCCCTGGATGAACGTTGGTGGTGATATCTAGGTTGGGCAGGATCTCGTATCCACCCACCATAAGCGCCACCACAGTGGCCACGGTGGTGATGAGAAGCAGGGCGCCCAAGATAGGGTAGATCTTACCGATCACCTTATCGATGGGGAGGATGGTGGCCAGAAAATAGTAGCCGAAGATGGCAAAGATAAAGACCTGGGTATCGATCCCCGTAAGACCGGTGAGGAGCTTGGCCGGGGCCAAAACGAAAATCACCCCCACCAGCATGAGGAGTACCACGGAGAAGATACGCATGGCCTGACGGGCCGGCATACCGAGAAAATCGCCCACCACCTCGGGGATACTGCCCCCGTTGTTTCGTATGGAGAGCATGCCGGAGAAGTAGTCATGCACGCCCCCTGCAAATATACATCCGATAACGATCCAGACCAGGGCGATGGGACCGTAGAGGGCCCCTAAGATAGGGCCGAAGATAGGGCCGATGCCGGCAATATCCAGAACCTGAATAAAGAGAACCTTCCACCGGGGAAGGGGCATATAGTCCACACCATCCTCTAAGGTGTAGGCCGGGGTCCTTCGGGAGGCGTCCACGCCGAAGGTTTTTTCCACAAAACGGCCATAGATAAAATAGCCAAGAATCAGTGCCGCAACGCACGCAAAAAATGTCACCATGATAAAAAATCCTCCATCAGATCAGGCGTTAATCCCCTCAAAAAATCGGGGCCTCTCTTTTCCGCGATGAGTTTAAGCAAAAAGAGGCGGGACTCACCACCCCCAGAACCAAAGGGGTCGTTTTTGGAGGATGAAGCACCGATTGAATGGCACGAAACGCCATCGGCACCCCGGAAGGCACCGATGAAAAACGATGGCATCTGCCTTACGGCCGCCCCGAGGGGTGATGGCGTGGAAGGGCAAAGGAGACCCGAGTCCCCTGCCCCTGGATACTCTCGATATGCATGGTGCAGGTGGGGCCATAGATCCTTAAAAGCCTGCGAATGGTGTTCTTTACCCCGATGCCGCCCCCCAGCCCCCCCC
>JABXKT010000182.1 GCA_013619155.1 Desulfobacteraceae bacterium | reverse complement strand
AGAACATAAATACGGGCATGTAACGCGTCTTTTTTTATTAACGATTTAAGCGGTGCCTTCTATGGTTAAGGTGACCGTAAAAAGCCAGCCTCCGGCGGCCAGGGACAAGGTCCCTGGACCCCAGGTATGTGATCATGACGGGCCTGGGGCCCGTCATGATCACGATAAAAATCGGTTTGGCACCCTTTTGCAAAAGGGTGGCTCCCGGCAGGGCCGCCGGCGGCTTTTTTTTTAAGCTGAATAGTGATCCCATATCTTCATCCGGATCTCTTTCACTGTCGTCTGGCCCCCTTTTAGCCTTAGGGCCTCCCACCGGCCCCCATCTTCCGTCCCATCTTCCGTGCCGAAGCCAAAAGGTCCGTATGGCTCTCAATCTCCCCCTTCAGATTGATGCATCCGGCCACGAGGGGTGCCATCACCTCAAACCCCATATGGGTAAACAGATCCTCACACAGATGAAAGTAGGGGGAATAGATATCCAGACGCTTCTGGGCCTGGGTGAAGAGGGGAAAGAGGGGCATGCCCTGACGAAAGCGAGGGGTTCCATCATTATTCAAGAGGGCGTAGAAGCGATCCACCACCGCCTTGGCCTGGGAGGTCATCTGGCCCATATAGATCGGCGAGGAGAACACCAGGGCATCTGCCCTCATCAGGGCGTCGTAGATGAGTGTCATGCGGTCATCGATGCTGCATCGTGGCACCTTACGGCACCGCATACACCCCGTGCATCCCTCGATATCGCCGTCGGCGACGGAAAAAAGCATCGTCTCCCCTCCGGCCTCGGCCGCCCCCTCGAGCACCTCAGAAACCAGTCGTTCCGTATTCCCTTTTCGCCTTGGACTTCCTGATATACCCACGATAACCATCGACTCGCCCCTTTCATCTCTATGGAGATTCCAAAATAATGCCCACGGATTCACGCCTCCGGCGGCTCGAAAGGGGCCCAAAAATGACAATATCTCGTTAAAAAAACGATTGGTTGCCCCATCACACTAGTACGTACATCGACATGCCCTCGAAAAAAAACCACGCCTCGGGTCAAATCACAGCGGCATGTGTTTTAAACGTGTGCATTTATTTTTTGCCTTTGGCCCATCACATTCGCTACAAAAAACAGCTCACAGACATATATGCCTGTTATCGAACAGCTTTTATGACGTTTTTTTAAAAAAACAACCCACCGGAGGCGCAGCTGAATCCTTACCCCTCTCTTTTGATAAAGGCTTAAAAATAGTGGATCTTAGAAAGAGCCTTCCGGCAGACATCTCAAACCGAAGGAGAACGGCGTCAAAAAAATCGGGGCGGGGAGATATGACCGGAGACGATAAAAATAACGGGGGGCTGCCCCCTCCTGCCGGGAAAAATAAACGCCGGGGAGAGAGCAGCACCCGTCAAGGATTTCTATGAAAGGTGGCCCATTTTTTAAAAATGAACGAAAAAAAAATAGAGGCCACCCTTTATCGGTGATCAACGGGTGGACCGAGCTATACCGCATCACCCCTAGGAGGGATTACCGACCCCTTATGGAAGGGTCGTCCCCATGCCCCCGCCATGATACATAAAAGAGGTCAATCACCGATTTAAAGGCACCCAACATCCCTAGGATTTCATCCGGGCCATCTGCTCCATACAGCGCCTCGCCAGGGGAAAATCCTTGGTAAAGAGGGCCGCCTCACAGAGGAGTCCCAGCCCCTTGGGGGTGATCTTTAAGGAGACCGACCGGCTGGCATGGTAGAGCCCCTGGGGATAATTACCCCTCCGCAAGGCGTCCCCAGCCTCCTCGAGATGCGCCTGAGCCGCCTCTTCCACCTCGAACAAACGATTCAAATCTGCCTGGCAATGGGGGCACGCCCCACGGTCCGAACAGACACCATGACACACGGGACACGTCTTCATCACTTCCCCCTTCGACCCTTATCCGTCTTTGACATCGTCTCTATACCTCCCACTCATTCGTTCACAATCACCTCGGCGGGCCGAAGCACTTCACCGTTCAAGCGAAATCCACGGACGATCTCACGGAGTACGGCTTCGGACGGAGCCGCCTCATCCTTCTCTTTTTGCACCACGCGCATGCAGGCGGGGTCAAAAAATTTACCCTTGGTCTCGATGACCTCGACCCCTGTCATGGCAAGGGCCCGGTCAAACCGACGAAGGGCCGACTCATACCCGGCCACCACCACCGCATGGCGGGCTTTTGTGCTTTTTAAAAAATAAAAATCGGCAGCCAGTTCCCGGCTCGATTCAAGACCTCGTTCCAGAGATTCCCGTACATCCAGAAAGGGAAAGACACTCTTCTTTTCCGCATAGGCGAGGATCCGCTTCTCGGCATCCACAAACACCTCGGAGCGCCTCTGGTACTGATCCAAATCGGCCTTATATGTATCAAGCATATCGGTAACGCTCTTCACCGACTGGGACTGCTCCCCATTTTGAAGATGGATCTCCTGACGCAGGGCGGTAAATTCGGATAAGAGGGTAAAAAGATCGCAGGCATCCATGGACCCTTCCGGGGCGTTCCCCTCGGGCAGCTCCTGAAGCCAGCTATGAAATTCGCGCAGGCTCTTGGCCTTCCAGGGGGGAAGCGGCTCTTCGGGAGAGGGCGCCTCCTCGATATCCCGCGCGAAAAATCGCGATAGCCTCTGCATAATAGGGATAATAACCATTCGATCCACCGTCAGCCACACACTCTTCAGCGCCCAAAGAACCCGCCCACGTACACCGGCAGCCAAAGGGCCCACGGTGCGCCACACACTTGTTATCTTCATGATACTCTCACTCCGACATGGGTTTATACATGCACACTATAACAACGTTATTTGATATGAACTGTTGAACTATCATGACTTAGCGTTCACCACAAGAACAAGAGGCTTAAAAACAGATCATGCCGGAGCATCTACCCAGAGCCCAATGGCCTCGGAAACCCCGCACCCATCGTTATCCGAGACGCTTGGGAAAAAGGACTTCAGCTCATCGGGGGCATTGCCCACCACAAAGCCCCGTCCGGACCAGTGGAGGAGATCTTCATCGTTGTAATCATTGCCCACGGCCATGGTGCAGGAGGCGAGAATACCGCACTGATCTGCAAGAAAGGAGACCGCCTCACTCTTGCAGACCCCCTTGGGAAACACCTCCAGCCAGGTGCTGACCCCATCGAAGGGGGAGGTGGCACGAATCACGGTAAAATCGGTGAGGGCCTTGGAGACGGCCACAAAGAGTTCTCGGGCGCGTGCGTCATGGGCAATGGCGAGAAATTGGGAGGCAGGGCCGGAAAATGAGTCGGTGATAGGCCGAGAAAGGCCCTCGTAGAAGGAGAGACGGGTATCAAAATCTGAATTTTTGGGGGTATTCCGGCGGTAGACGAAACGATGATTGTCCGGCATCACCCCGTGGACCATATAGTCGAAGCCAAAATCGTCGAAGACCGCCTTGATATAGAGGCAGGCCTCATGGGGAAGCGTCATCTCGCGAATCATATTCGCGGCCGGATCGGGGTAGTGGGCGATCCCCACCCCCGTCGAGAAGACCAGGTAGTCCACGGGCAAATTCGCCGGAGCCGCGCGCATAAAGGAGTAGAGATTACGCCCGGTGGCGATGACGCGAATCACCCCTTGGTCCCCCAACTGCCGCAGACTCTCAAGGTCTGTCTCCGAAATCGTATGATCGCTGCGAAACAGGGTGCCGTCAAAATCGGTAATCATCATGCGCTGCATGGGCCGTCCACCTTCACGTTTAAGGTCACATCCAAATAAAACCACACTCTACCACGAATCGTAAAGGGGCTCAATTTTCGTGATAAAAAGCACCCTTTGCCCCCGCTCCACCAAACTCAAGGTGTTTGACAAGGGAACCATTTCGTGTCATGTGAGTGACCCAATCAACAATGGACAACAACATATATTTTTAGGACGATACCCCATGAAAAAAAGACTGAGAAAAAAACTACACCTGGGCGAGTTCCAAGAGCTGGGCTTTTCCCTCAATATTAAATTCACCGAAGACAACACCAACGATGCCCTGGACCTCTTCGTTGAGGCCTTATTAAATGAGGTGATCGACCCCAGCGAGCTCGATTTCGGCGGTGGTGGCGACCGTTTTGACTTTGCCGGTTTCGTCGTCCTTGCCGCCCGCGGCAGCGCCACCGAAGCGCACCGTGCCCTGACCGCCGCCTGGCTCGAGAAGCGCGACGATGTCACCTCGTTTGAGGTCAGTGATCTGGTAGACGCCTGGCACTCCTAAGAGTGCTGCGTCAATTAAATGGGCGAAGGTGCGGCCATGGACGCCTTCGTCCGACCTGATCCATTCAGGAACCGCACCCCCGCCCAAGGCCTGCAAGGGCCTTTTAAGGGGTCCTTGGCCTCTGGCGAAACGTAAAAAAAAGATTTCCCAGTAGGCTAAATCCAAACAAAACAGCCATCAGCGTGGGCATTCGATGGGTGGACGCTAGGACCACGGCCTCGGCCCCCTCTTCCACAAGGGCCTCTGTCCGTACCGCATGGCCCCTGCCATCACTGACAAAGACGTTCCACGTCCCCGTCCCGTGAGGGATAAATGCAAATCCCCCCCGTTGATCCGTCCGCCCGTTCTGAAACTCCAAATCTCCCCCTCCCGGGGCATCCACTCGCACGGCGCAATACGCCATAGGCTCACCCGTGGCGTAGTAGAAGGAAAAGGAGACCGCGTGCCCCGCCTCAAGCCGGGTAAACCCGGTACCATGGGCCATGGCCGATAGGGGACCCGTAAGGATCACCAGAAAGAGCCCTAAGGCCACCATCGCCCATCGGCGGCTTCTCGCACAAAAGAGTAAAACATCCATCATCACACCCGAAAGACAAGCACGGCACGTATCACACTCGCGTCATACTCCGCCGTCTTATCCGACTGCTTATTCTCCACACGAATCATCCAGGTCCCATCATGGGACATCTTCACCCGAACCATCCCCTTCGCATCGGACTTGCTGTAGTAGGCGTAGGTATTGGGGTCCCTTGAAAATCCATCGTAGGTAGCAAAGACCTCGGTGGCCAAAGGCTTGCCCTTGTAGAGGATCTTTACCGTCATCTCATCTCCGACAGAGACCGAGGCGGGATCCGTTACGGGAACAATCTCAAGGGCCTGTCCCAGAACCCTGGCATACCCCGAGTCCGGATGCCCTGAGGTGATGAGGGTCTTGCAAAATTTTTCATACTTCCCACTGGTCACCACACCCGTACAGGCACTCTTCGGGGCCTGCTTCCAGCCCGAGGTGGTCTGGGTCCAGATGATCCCCTTTCGATGCCCGCTTAAGATGGCGGTACCCTCTCCCATTACGGGGACGGACCCGTCCAGGGTCAGAAGACGATCATTTGCCATCACCGGAACCGGTGTCTCCCCCGTCTCGGAGACCAAGGTCACCGACACGGTATCCACCGGCTCTACCTCTTCACTCACCATAAAAACATGGGCGGAGAGGACACTGAAAGGAAGAGTCTCTCCCCGATTCACCGTCATTTTCACCGGCTTGATGATAAATTCGTGGGCACAAAGGGGTGCTGCCATCAAGAGCCCGCTCATCAGAAAAAAGCTCACCATTCTATTCCATCTCTTCATACCATTCTCTCCTTAGTTAAGGTAAATCACTCAAACAAAAAAACCACAAAGCAATGACAGACCGCTTTGCGGTATATCAGCCTTCGTGGCTTGATGGTTCTCCATGACAGCCCTAACTATAAGGGAAAGTCAAAAAGATAAGACAAATGAGCCGTGGGATAAGGCGCTCAAAACAGACTTTTTTTACCATTGAAACCTACAAGTTTCAGTTACTCTATTTACTTTCATGACAGTGTAGATATGTCAAGTTATTTATACTCAAATAGTAATTATACATGCCCAAAGAACCCCCATTAAAGCCCCGTTCAACTTTTGGGACCCACCGATCTCTTTTCTCCACATCCAGATACATTTTTCCATAAAAATCCTGTATAGACCTTAAAGAGTCATCTGTGGTGAGAAAAGCCATCTTCCAATCCCATGCCATGAGGTCCACAATGGAAAAAAAAAATCACCGTCCGGCCCCCCTCCTCTCTGTGGCTCGGGTCTTACTACTCACCCTAGCCCTCACGGGAGGCGTAACGGCAGGAGAACCATCGGCCCTGGCCGCCCCTCTTCGCATCGCCCTCCTGCCCATCCCCGATGCCCTGCCCGTCTTTGTGGCCCAGGATAAGGGGTACTTTAAGGCGGCGGGCCTCGAGGTAGAGACCCTCTCCGTGGGCAGCGCCCTGGAGCGGGATCAGCTGATGCAGGCCGGTCGCATCGATGCCATGGTCAATGAGATCGCCGGGACGGCCAGCTTCAACCGGCACCGGGTACAGATGAAGATAATGGCCGTGGCCCGTGCCCCCCAGGGTACCTCCCCCCTCTTTCGCATCCTCTC
>JABXKT010000181.1 GCA_013619155.1 Desulfobacteraceae bacterium | reverse complement strand
CAAAAATACTTTTTAGTACAAAAATATAAATATTATGTGTATATATCTATATTATAAATATATAGTAGAATATCTGTTCATTTATTTTTAAAAGTAGATTGCCAGCGCTTTAGAAATGTGGTCCAATGGATTTTTTAGAACTGTACAAAAAGCGGAGAGTGTCATGACGTCCATCGTACCCGTTCACCAAATCGTTCCTTCCCACCCAGATCAGATCGCTCTACGCCCAGAAACGCGAGAACGCATTGGGCAAATATTTGAAGATAACACTCCGGCCAATACCAAACGGGCCTACCAGGCAGATATTCGATATTTCTGGGCCTGGGCCGAACTCACCTTCGGCGCTTCCGAGGCGTATCCGGTCTCGGTGGGTCTCGTCATTGAATTTATCACCGACCAGGTGAAGGGGATGAAACCTGAGGTAGAAGCCGAGATGATCCGCCGCAAGACCAAGGCCATTACGGGCCCGGAAAATATCCGTACCTTAAGCCGACGCATTGGAACCCTCTCCATCGTGCATAAATTTTTGCGCGTGGAGAACCCGTGTAAGGACGAGGCGGTGATCATGCTGATGATCAAGGCGCGAAAGAATCCCCCTGCCCTCAAGAAAAAAAAGGCCATCCCCTTGGATATCCTCTTTCCCCTTCTCTCCACCTGCCGGACCGATATTCCTGAGAATCTTGTGGATATACGAGACGCCGCCCTACTCTACTTTGCCTTCTCTTCCGGAGGACGAAGGGCATCGGAAGTGGCCATGGCTGCCTACGAAAACCTGGTCCTTGAAACTTATATAATAAACGGGGTTGAGCAGGAGGGGTTCATCTATTTTCTGGGAAAAACAAAAACCACCTCGGCCGACAGGCCCCACCCCGTACCCATCAAGGGACTCGCCTTTACAGCCCTTCAACTCTGGCTTCGTGTATCGGGAATTCGGAACGGTCGAATTTTTCGCTCCATCAAGAAGGGGGGAAAAATAATGGGGGAGAGCATCTCTTCCAAATCGATCAACCGCATCGTCAAGAAACGCTGCCGCCTGATCGGCCTGCCTCCGGATGATTTCGGAGCGCATAGTTTAAGATCCGGATTTATGACCGAGGCGGCACGCCAGAATAAAAACCTGCCCGATGTCATGAAACTCTCCACCCATCGATCGGTGGATGTCGCCATGGGGTACTATGAGGCCCAGGATACCCTCAAAAACCCGGCGGGCAACCTAGTCGGATAAGATTTTAAAACAAAAAATAGACGCCCTACGTGAATAAAACAGGGCCACGCCCCTGCCAGTTGTATAGAATTCACGTAGGGCGCCATTTTAAATGGCCGTATTTCACCCGAAACAAAACCAACCAATAGACTGAAATAATTCAAATAAAATCAAGATATGCACAAAAAAATGGGCCGTTTCATGAAAATGGAAACAGACCCGATATGGTCTGATCCGCGCAGAATAAACGCAATTGATTTTTAAATTTATCCAAATAAAATAAGCGCTTGGGCTGATCTATGTGAATTAGGCGCCTGTGTGAATAAAACAGGGCCACTCCGCTTCAGCAACCCACTTCCCCATCCTACCAAGTTTTCGGGTGTCTTGTCGTCTGCAAGCAAGCATCTGCCCATTTTTTTGATGGCCATAGGCGCGTCTTAACGGGTCAGCTTGAATGACTATTTAATAAATTCACATTGATTTCTGATAGATACCACTATATATTTCTTATAGTGTCTCTTTACACCCTCGCTTTTTATCTCTGACACAGAGGGGTGTTTCTTTACGCCCTCTTGGGTTCATACCTCACTCTACAATTTAGAGCGACTCCTTTTAAAAATATAGCGTTCCATTTCGACCGTTGCCAGTGGCCTCTTCTACTCCTGCCAACCGCTTATTTCTCTTTCCAATAGAGTTGTGCTTTTCTTGCTTGTGCCTTTAAAAAAGGACCTGCGTAAAAATAAAATGTACAAAAAGGGATGCCTTCGGTGGCAAGGGAAACACACCGCGAAAGCCCTTTGCCGCAGCGATTTAATCCCGTTCCTCGGGGCAAATCACATCGGCATTTTTCTTAAACCCGCGCATTTATTTTTTGTCGAAGCCAACTCTTTAATGTGAATGTGAGAGTATCGATGATTTTGAATGCATTGCCTTGCTTCTCTCCGCAGGTGAACAGTCTCTTCTCTCAGTTCGTTTTGTGACCACCATTAGTCATCTTCCTAAAATATACCCAGGTAAACAGATATTTAATTTCCCGCCGAGGTTTTGTGAGGCTTCAATAATACTTGTAGATTTGCTAAGTCTTTCGGCTTTTGTTTGGCAAAATGATTCGAATAAGGGGGATAGTATGCGACGATTAAAGAGTCATCCATTATATGAAAATTGGTTTCGCTTTGTATTGTTGATCGTGTTGGTGGTGTTTTCAGGATGTGCCACAGAATCTCACAGATCAGTGGTCTCAGAAAAAGTGGAGTCTTATGGCGTCGCCTATAATGGACCGAGAACGACAATGGTGGTTGGTAACTTTCAAAATCGTTCCAGTTATATGCAAGGCCTGTTTTCATCGGGCACGGATAGGTTAGGCAGTCAGGCCAAAACCATACTAAAAACTCACTTACAACAAACCAACCGATTTAACGTTGTAGATCGCGATAATTTGCAACAAAATGAGCAGGAAGCAAAATTTTTAGGAGCCGAGCAAAATATTCATGGTGCCAGTTACACGGTAACTGGCGATGTGACTGAATTTGGCCGGAAGGTATCCGGTGATCGTCAACTGTTTGGGATACTTGGCGCAGGCAAGACCCAGGTAGCTTACGCAAAAGTGTCACTCAATATTGTGGATGTCCTGACATCTGAAATTGTTTACGCCACCCAAGGTGCTGGAGAATATGCATTGAGTAATCGAGAAATCATTGGTTTTGGTGGCACAGCAAGCTACGACGCAACCCTGAATGGAAAGGTATTAAACTTTGCCATTCAGGAATCAGTCAATAACATTGTACGCGATATACAAAACGGCGTGTGGACAATTCAAAAGTAAGATAAGGGGGCAAATAATATGAATATGAACAAGTGGTATCCCCTTGTGTTATTAAGCATATTTTTGATCACTGGGTGTACCACCCATAAAGATATCTATTATTGGGGTGAATATGAACAGTTGATTCATGATGCCTATATCAAACCAGGGTCTGCAGATCCAGCAACACAAATCGAAAAACTAAACGCCGATATTCAAAAAGCACAAGCGACGGGTAGAAGAGTGGCACCGGGTATCTACGCTCATTTAGGCTTCTTATACGCCGTGGAGGGTAAAGATTCACAATCAAAGAGAGCATTCCAGCAAGAACAGACTTTATATCCCGAATCAACAATTTTTATTGACGGAATGTTGAGTCGCGCCCGGCGAAATGAGGAGAAATAGTTATGAGTAAATTAACTCGGCCATATTTTTTTCTTCTTTTTATGATTCTCATCACTTCAGGATGCGCAACAAAAACAAATAATTATAACTATGCGGCATTTGAAAAAAGCAAACCAACGTCAATTGTAATCATCCCGCCCAAAAATAACTCTATTGAAGTCAATGCACCCTACATTTACCTGTCCACTCTCACACGCCCTCTTGCAGAGAAAGGTTATTATGTTTTTCCGGTTTTTGTGATTGACTACTTTCTCAAAGAGAATGGCTTGCCGACACCTGCTGAGATGAACGGCATTCCTCTGGATAAAATTGGCGAACATATTGGGGCTGACGCTGTGTTGTATATAACCATAGAAGAGTGGGGGCAAAAATACCAAGTCATACAATCTGTAACAAAAGTTCGTGCGACGCTTAAGCTAGTTGATGTAAAAACGGGTCGCCTGTTATGGAACTCAACGGCGGTAGCCAAAGAGTCTTCGGGGGATGGCAGTGGCGGACTTGTCGGCATGCTGATCAGTGCGGCTGTTGATCAAGTCGTAGACTCTACCATCTCCAACCCCACACTTCGCCTGGCCAGACAGGCCAATTATCTTGCCATAGGTAATCAATCGCGAGGTATGCTTGATGGTCCGTATAAATCATCAACGGATACATTGGGTTTGAACCCATGACATATACATTGAAAGCAAAACCAGTCTCATCCCTCAAAGGTGACGATTTTATTCACCTCATCATGCAGCATGTGTTGCCCAGGAAATTTCGGCGAGTCAGAGACTACGGATTTCTCCATGGCAACGCAAAAAAGATACTGTCTCTTGTGGCGTTGGTTTTACACATAAAAATCGTGCGCCCGAAGGAAGTGCCCGTGGTAGACCCGCATGCCGTGTGGTGTGGGGGCTGGGAGAGAAAAACCCCCGGATACCCGATTAAGAGTTCCTATTTTCATGGCTCAATCTCGTAATGATTCTTTTTGTACCAAACATGAAAATATCCTAGATCTGTACGAATGCTTACACTCTCATCTTTTTCACTCTGAATTATCTTCCAGTCCGGCCCAGGAGCGCCGCTGATTTCTATCAGCTCTATCTGCCCTTTAATAAAACGGATATGATTTCCAACTTTGCACTTCACACATTCATGCCAACAAAATGGGCTGTTACTTAGTGAATTTCTGATGAGCAGCTCTGGCATTTTATATGCTTTATTTACACGTAACCATTTATTCAATGGTTTTAAACTTTTCCTTGGGTGCGCCGCAGACCGGACATTTATTGGGGATTTTTTTGTGGGTCACATAACCGCACACCTGACAAACGTGGTAAGCGTTAACCTTGTCCTTAATCACGTCCATTATAGCCCGTTCATACAGCTTGGCATGATAGCTTTCCGCGTCTCGGGCAAAGGTGAACACTTTGGCCGCGGCGGTTTCGCCTTCTTCTTCGGCATCTTTGATAAAGTCCGGGTAAATATTTTCACTGACGGTTTTTTCGCTCTGGAAGGATTTTTCCAGGTTGGTATCCGTATCTTTGACAATGAGGTCTTTAATCAATCCCAGCTGACGGGTGGCATGGATGCGTTCCGCCTCGGCAATGGCCCGAAACAGCATCGCCACCTGAGGCAGTTCTTCTTCTTCAGCTTTTTCGGCAAAGGCCAACAGTCGAAAATAGGCTTTGGCTTCACCGATAAATGCTGTATCAATGTTTTTCTTGGTTTTATCTTTCATCAGTACCCCTCCTTATAACCCGAACCTTTTATAAGTTTTTTTGACGTCACTTTATTTTTTCTTAACGCGTGGCTATGCCGACCCAAAAAGCTGATAAGGGCGGCGGTTGAAGTTACGAAAGAGATGGCCAGCTTTTTGGGGTCGGCCATAAGCCAATTGGTATGCTTTTTTTTGAAAGCAACAATTTATTAAAGTCCTTCTATAACACCCTTGTATTCAAGAATATAAACTTTTAATTGCGGACTACATAATACCTCATCTCTTTGAGCCTTGAAGAAAGACTCCCTAGTATGCACTGATTCCATTATTTTATTGAAAGCGTCATTATTGTTTTTAACCAACTGGTGTTGATACGTTAGCTTTGAATCAAAAACGTCTAAACTCACCTGCATTGTTGAATATTTCGATAGCGGTAGTCTATATGCCCCTAAAAACTCATTCTTGACTAAGGCATCAAACACCACGTTGATGTATTTATATGGAGATTCAAGTAGTACAAACATGCTATCAAAAATATTCATTTGATTAGCATGGTTCATGTTGTTATTCATCTTATAGTGAACAATTTTCCGCAACGCTTTTGTCTTTTTGTCTTCCGACAGCAACTTCTTTTCTATTAATTTTTTGAGCTTCTCGCCTTGAATCTTAACTGACTCATGATTTTCTCTAATAAAGCAATCCCCTTTATTAATACCCTTAGCATCAGATATTGCGGAGATTACATCATCTGATTCTTTAATTTTGATGACAATTAAGTTTCCTTTTCTATGGGCACTAAACACAATCAAGTTATCAGACATTTTATTGATCGACGAGGTCAACCTATCGTTATCTAAACACTTATATACGTTTACGGGCTGTTCATTTTCAATCCCTGTTTTGTCTTCTTTCCCCACAATGATTTGACCACCGGAGGCATTAGCAAATGCTGAAATTTCTCTAAAGAGCTTCGCCAACATGCTCTTCTCATTTAGCTTAGGATCTTTATGAAAATCTTTATACTCAATAAATTGGCCTTCAACACACATTACTCTTGCCTCTATTTATTATTTTACTGGTTCTATTTTTTAATCGTTCATGTGATCTTTATATTGAATACGCATAACATTGTGAATAACCCCCGTCTATTTTTCCATGTATCACCCCTATAGACAGGACTTTTGGACATGATATCGGATATTCAAGGGGATAAAGTGGAAAATTCATGGGGCCATGATTCCATGTTTGGGTGTTCAATACTATTGAACTTAAAGTTCAATTATTCTGGATGAGATCATAGTTCTCACAA
>JABXKT010000029.1 GCA_013619155.1 Desulfobacteraceae bacterium | reverse complement strand
GAGCTGGCAAGCACCCCAAGGTGTGATAACTAAGGTAACGTAGTGCTCTAAGCACTTAGACTGGTCAACGTGAGCTTTTACAAGCTCCGGCCTTTAGGCTGGGGTAGTTGACGAATGACCTGTCGGCATAAAGAGGTTTAGGGGTCAGGCCGCACAAGGGGTGCCTGCGCGGCGAGGTGCGGGCCATGGCACATCGTTTGTTTCAGCTCACTGAGAAAAGGCCTTTTAGGGTTAAAGTGGGCATGAAAAGCCGCGCCTCCGGCGGCCAGAGTACTTTTTGCCTAAGCGGCTTTACTGTCCCTGGGCCTCAAGTTTGCGAATGATCAGTGCCTTAATCTTATCTCGAATTTACGTCGAACCGAATGCGGATGTGATTTGACCCGAGGCACGAGGGGCAAAGCGCATCCGGAGGCCGTTGTTCAAGCGCTGAATAGTTACGGTTTTTTATTTATCACAATGGGGAAGGGATGATCCAATGAATTTAACGCAGGAACCCGAAGAGCATAAAGGGTGGGGTGGTTTGATGGAGCAGGGATTCTCCATCATCGACCTGACCTTTGCCGCGTTTGTGGCCGGGCGGCATGGAGAGGATCGGGCCGTTTTTTTGGCCGCGGCCCTGGTGAGCCGGGAGAGCCGGAACGGACATATCTGTATCGATCTGAAACGATTTATGGGCCTTGCCGCGGGGTGGCTTGGATGGCCGGGTGATGAGGTGGCCTGGGCCCGGCACCTGTGTGATGTGGGGGCCGCCGGGGGAGAAGGGGATGCGACCCTTCTCGTACTGGATGAGCGCAGGCGCCTTTACTTTCGGCGTCTCTACTGTTTTCAGCAGGAGGTATCGGCCTATATGGCAGGGGAGAGCCGTCTTTCGGGTCTCACCGGTGACGAGCTCATCGCCTTGAGAGAGGGGCTCGATCGTACCTTTCCGTCAACGCTCAAGGGTGAGCTCGATCGCCAGAAACTCGCAGCGGCCGTGGCCCTTACCAACCGCTTCTGTGTCATCTCCGGGGGGCCGGGTACGGGGAAGACCACCACGGTGTACAATATCTTGACCCTCATCGTGGAGCAGCATCGGCGTTATTTTAGAGGGTCTCCCACCATCGCCCTGGCGGCACCCACCGGCAAGGCGGCGGCTCGTCTCATGGAGTCGATGACGGCGGCCTCCCAGCGGGTGGCTGGGGATGCGTCGGTAAAAAAAGCCTTACCACGGGAGGCCGCCACCATTCATCGTCTCCTGGGTACCTTAGGAAGGGGAAAACGGAGTCTCTTTGGCAAGGCAGAGACCCTTCCCTTCGATGTGATCATCGTGGATGAGGCATCCATGGTGGACCTTCCCCTCATGGGGCGGCTGGTTCGGGCCCTTTCGGAGACCACCCGTCTCATACTCATGGGGGACAAGAATCAGCTCGCCTCGGTGGCGGCCGGTTCGGTGATGGGGGATCTATGTGAGGGTAAGCGGGGGGATGCGGTATCGCCTCCCTGTGGGGAGATTCTTAAGGCCCTTATGGGGGTTGCGCTTCCCGTGGACGCATCGCTCTCTCCCCTTGCCGATGCGGTGACCACCCTGACCAAAAGCTACCGCTTCGGTGAGTGCCCGGGCATCGGTGAGGCCGCTGAGGCGGCCAACCGGGGGGATGCCGCGGCCTTGAGACGGGTCACGGCACCGGGTTTTTCCCTGGCCGGTCTCACCGATGATGAGGATCCCATGGCCTGGTTAACGGCCCGGGTGCGGCATCACCTGAAAGGGTATGCCCGCCTCACCGATCCTTCGGCTATGCTGGCGGCCTTGGATCGGTTTCGGATTCTCTGTGCGGTGCGTAAAGGGCGTTTTGGGGCGGTGCGTATCAATCAGGTGGTGGAGCGTACCTTGGGCCTCTCCACGGGGGATATCTGGTATCTGGGGCGCCCGGTGATGGTGACAGAAAACGATTACACCCTGGGGCTCTTCAATGGGGATACAGGGATCACCGTATTGCGGGGAGGCGAGCAGATGGTGGCCTTTCCCGCCAGTGAGGAAGAGGGGGAGATGCGCCACATCCACTGTGCCAGGCTACCGAAGGTGGAGACCGTCTTTGCCATGACGATTCATAAGAGTCAGGGCTCTGAGTTTCATCATGTGGCCCTCTTGTTGCCCGATACCGACTCTCCGGTACTCACCCGGGAGCTGGTCTATACCGGAATCACCCGTGCCAAGGAGGCCGTGGATCTCTGGAGTGATCCGGATATTCTCGAAAAAGCCCTTCATCGACGCACCCAAAGGGCCTCGGGCCTGCGGGAGAGACTCTGGAGTCGGCGGTTGGGATAAGCACCGGTATCCACCCTGTGGGAGACGGGCATAAAACCCTTGAAATATTTGGACATTTTTATTTGTGTCTGATGGCGTAAATGGTGGGTTAAAGGGGGGCAGAGGTGGTGAAAATGGTACATTTTCCCTCTTTTGCCCCCTTTTTTACCATCAGACCCCTTAAAATAGGGGCCCCTGGGGCGGTATCTACCCCGTGGGGAGATGAGACTAAGCCGCTTAAAATAGAGAGTTTTCGGTTTTTCTTAAAAACAGCCTCCGGCGGCCAAGGGCTGGGCCCTTGGAACCCTGATTCGCGAAGGCTCCGTACCCTCGCTCGTTCCTCGGGTACGGAGCCTTCGCTGTTAAAAAGAACACCATCGGGACAACACGCTTTAAAAAAGTGTTGTAACTATTCGGCTTACGCATCGCTTGGTTATGTCGGGGGCCAAATTTTGCCATAATTTTAGAACGCACGGCTTATATCTCAGATCTCCTTCGAATCGAATGCAGATGTGATTTGACCCGAGGTACGAGGGGCAAAGCGCATCCGCTAGCCTGCTTTCGAGAAAGTATAGCCTCCGGCAGCCCTGCCGGGAGCCAACCTTTTGCAAAAGGTTGCCAAACAGATTTTTATCGTAACGGTGACGGCCAGGGGATGTATCTCCTGGCCGCTGGAGGCCCTTTTTTGATCACTTTAACCATAGAAGACCATTGTTTAAGATTTGAGTTTTTGAAGCGTTTTTTCACGCAGGCTTTCGCTGCTTTTGGATTCCCGCTCAGAGAGCGTAAATCTGGCCACCCTTTAACGAAAGATGTCCCCTTTTTTTAAATATTCCTAATTGTTGTAGGCGTGTATACTGGGCCATGAAATTTTTTAGTGGGTGATAAAATCGTCATAAATCATACTTTAAGGGAGGGACACTGTATGCGTTGTCTTTTGACTTTCGTCATCGTTTTTATGATGTCGGCCATGGCTTGGGCCGACACTGGCGCCTCTCATGCCTATCGAGTGAATGGTGAAAATTATGAGGGGTATTATATCACCCCGGGAAAAGGGGCGCCCCTGGTTCTTCTCCTGCATGACTGGGATGGGGTGACAGACTATGAGGTGAGGCGGGCTCAGATGCTGTCCGATGAGGGGTATGCGGTCTTCGTGGCCGATCTCTTCGGAGCCGGAGTCCGGCCCACACGGGTGGAGGACAAGAGGCAGCACACGGGGGAGCTTTATACGGATCGTCAGAAGATGCGAGATTTGATGATGGGGGCCTTGAGAGAGGCGAAGGCCCAAGGGGCCAATACCGATAATGTCGTCGCCATGGGCTATTGTTTCGGTGGCGCGGCCGTCCTCGAGCTGGCCCGTTCCGGCGCCGATTTAAAGGGGTTTGCCCTGTTTCATGGGGGGCTTGCCACCCCTTCCGGGCAAGATTACACTAAAACCCGCGCTGAGGTTCTCGTCATGCACGGCGGCGCCGATCGGGGGATCTCCATGGTGGACTTCGCCGCCCTGGCCAGAGAAATGGAGGCCGCCGGTATCGCCCATGAGATGATTACCTACGGTGGGGCGCGCCATGCCTTTACCGTCTTCGGTGGGGACAGATACCAGCAAGAGGCCGATACGAAGTCGTGGCGGCGTTTTTTGGCGTTTCTCCACGATACGACAAAAGAGGATCATGAAAAATAAGGCCCTGGAAAATAAGGGGTCGGGGTAAAAATAAAAGAGACAAAGAGCGATGCTTTCTATGGTTCCGAGCCTCCGGCGGCCAGGAGATAAATCCCCTGGACCCCAGGTGTATGACTGTAACGGACCCTTGGTCCCTTACAGTCACTATAAAAGCCGGTTTGGCAAGCCCCCGCTCATAAAAAATTGGCAAAACCACAGCGGCATTCGGCCTGGTTCAAATCAGGGTAACACTTCAAATCAAAAAGAAGCCTCCGGCGGCCAGGGAATAAATCCCCTGGACCCCAGGTTGGTGACGGTGACGGGCCTTTGGCCCGTCACCGTCACCATAAAAATCTGTTTGGCAAGCCCATCTCATAAAAATTGGCAAAAGGTTGGCCCCCGGCAGGGCCGCCGGAGGCGCAAGCTGAATAGTTATAGTGTTACCCTATTTTAGGCTATTTTGAACCAGGCCCGGCATTCTTATGAAATCTGTTTATCTGTTTTTTACCAGAGCCCTAAATGAAATATCGGTGGCCCGTTTTACGGCGGCACACCGTGTCGCCGTAAAAACTTTATCTGATTCTTTATAGAGAGCGGGGTGAACAATCTGCTTTCAAGGTGGCACACCTTGCCGCCGGAGGCTTGATTTTCACGCCCCCCTTCACCATAGAAGGCTTTCTAAGGGTTTTGGGAGGCGGCCTCCGTCTCTTTCTTCAGGATAATGCGGGCATCGGCGATATCGATGCCGTGGTCGTGGACCATGACCGGGTTTAGATCCATCTCCTCGATCTCCGGGTAGGATTCGATGACCTCGGAGACGATGAGAAGCAGTTCACTCAAGGCGTTCTTGTCAAGGGCCGGTGAACCCCGGAAACCGTTTAATATCGGGGCGGATTTGATCTCGTCGATCATGGCGGTTGCCGCCGTCTGTGAGATGGGCAAGACCCGGAAGGAGACGTCGTGGACCACCTCCACGAGGATGCCTCCGATACCAAACATCACCACGGGGCCGAACTGACGATCCACCTTGGTTCCGATGATTACCTCCACCCCTTTTTTTTTCATGCTGGTGACCAGGCACCCCTTGATCACCGCCCTGGGTTTGTACTCCCGGGCGTTGTCGATGATGCGATGAAAGGCGTGACGGATCTGGTCTTCATTTTCCAGGTTGAGGCGAACCCCTCCGGCGTCTGTTTTGTGCAAGATATCGGGAGAGACGATCTTAAGGACCACCGATCCATCGATTTCACGGGCCATCTCCACCGCATCATCGGCGGTCTTGGCCAGTTGCTCCTGGCTGACCGGGGCGCCGTGGATGCGAAGGATCTCCTTGGCCTCGTGTTCAAAGAGGTAACGTCGCCCCTCTTCTTGGGCATTATGGATAATATCCGCCCCCTTGGGCCTTGCTTTTTCGCCCCAGTTGAATTGAAAATTTGTCTTGTGCTCGTAGGTCGAGAGGTACTGGCCGTACCGGGAGAGTTGGCCGATGCAGGTGGTGGCAATATCCAAGGATTCGTAGACAGGAATGCCGTAATATCTTAAGAGCTCTAAGGAGTGAGGTTTCACAGAGTTGTAGAGGCTCTGGAGAATAATGGGTTTGCCCGAGCTCCGGACGAGTTTCCCCATCTGATGGGCTGCGTCCTCTTCGATGAACTTAAGACTTTCGGAAAATCGGATGGCGTATCCGCCGAAGAGACCCGCGATAAGGAGGCCGCCGATGCTGGGATCCTCCAAGAGAATCCGGGCACATCGGGCAAAAATTTCCGGGTCGGAGTCGGTGCCCCCGGCCACGTCCACAGGATTTGAGACGGCGGCGTTGTGGGGTAGAATTTTTTGTAGCCGTGCCTGGGTCGCCTCGGAGAGGGTGGGGATCTCGACCCCTAAGTCGGTGAGGAGGTCCGATGCGATGGTGGCATGGCCGCCCCCGTCGGCCAGGATGGCCACCTGTTTATTTTTGATGGGGGGAAGACTCGAGAGGGTTTCGGCCACGGGAAAGAGTTGATCCGGGTGTTCGATATAGATGATGCCCGCTCGTTCAAAGGAGGTTCGGGCCACCTCCGAGATACCGGCCAGGGCTCCCGTGTGGGATCCGGCTGATTTTTGTCCCGTGGATGAGCGCCCGCTCTTTAGAAGGATGATGGGTTTTTCCCGGGAGGTTTTGTAGACCTGTTGAAGAAATGTCCGACCATCCCGCAACCCCTCCACATACATGAGAATGGCTCGGGTCTTTTCGTCGTTTTTAAAAAATTCGAGATACTCATCAAAATGGATATCCGACTCATTTCCCACCCCGATATAGTAGGAGAACCCCTTGTGACTTCTCAGCTTGGCTTCGGTGATGAGGTGAAGGGCGATGTTGCCACTCTGGGTAAGCAAGGCGATGTCTCCACCGGGCACATCGGGAATGCCCACCAGGTTGAGACCCGACTCCACGTTGATGATGCCCGAGGTGTTGGGTCCCACCAGCCTCACCCCATGGGCCGAGGCGGTCTCGATGATCTCCCTCTCCAGCCGTTTTCCTCGCCCCCCCATCTCGCCGAAGCCCCCGGCGATGATAACGGCCCCCGAGATGCCTTTAAGGCCGCAGGCGGTTAAGAGACTCGGCACGGTGTGGGCGGGGGTGGTGATGAGGGCCAGATCCACCGGCTCTAAAATCTCTTCCACGCTGGCGTAGCAGCGTAATCCCAGGATTCTTCGTTCCCGCGGATTGACAGGGTAGATTCCCCCTTCGAATCCGCTCTTCTTTAAGGTGACAATGGCCTGATACCCTCTTTTGGTTTCGTCGCGGGAGGCGCCGATGATGGCCACAGAGTCGGCGTTTAAGATGTGATCCAGGGCGTTCATCTTTTTTTATTCCCCTTTGAATACGGGTTGACGATTTTTCTTGAAGGCATCGATACCCTCCTGCCAGTCCCGGGTCGCCATGCAGGAGACGATGGCCTCAGTCTCATCATCGTAGACGTCGGCCAGGGGGCGCTGGGGTGCATTTTCTATGAGGGCTTTTGCCCAGGCAAGGGAGCGGGGCGCTTTGGCAATGAGGCATTGGGCGAGGTTTAGGGCCGTATCCATGAGGTCTTCTAGGGGGACGCTGGAGAGGGCTAGCCCCCTGGTGACCGATTCGGGGCCGGTGAGTACACGTCCCGTATAGATCAGCTCCCGGGCAGAGGGTAAGCCCACGGTGCGCTCTAAGTGACGGGTCACTCCGCCCCCGACCATAGATCCCAGCCCCGTTTCGGGAAAGCCCAGGGAGGCCTTATGGGCCATGATGATAAAATCGCAGTTGAGGGCCATCTCTGCCCCGGCACCCCGGGCCGGGCCGTTTACGGCGGCGATGACGGGTAAGGGGAGGGTGCGAAGCATCAGGCAGGTGGCGTGGGCCGTTTGGATATAGGCCTGTTTCTCCTCGGGGGTTCGTTTTTTCTGGTCGTGCTCTTTGAGATCGGCCCCGGCGCAGAAGGCCTCTTTTTTTATGCCGTTACGGATGAGGGGATTCCCGGTGAGGATGAGGGCTCGAAGGGAGGGCGCTTGGGTGGCCTCCTTCAAATGATGGGCGAGATCTTCATAGAGGCGTCTGTTGACGGCATTCATCCGATGGGGACGGTTGAGTCTCAAGATGCCTATTTTTCCATGGATATCCAAGGTCACGGTGGCCGATGTCATGGGCATGGCTCCAGAATCGATTTCTGACCCTTTAAAGGCGTTGGCATATGGGACAAGGGTGCAAATCGTGTGGCAGATGGGTGGGAGGGTCTCTTCGGGATTTTAGGATGAAGAGATGGCGAATAAAAAAGAGTCTATTCGTTTGCCTCCGGCAGGGCCTCCGGAGGCTTTTTCCGATGTGCTGAATTTTTACATTATTTTATAAAAAATAACATTTATTCAATAAAATGTAATTTTAACAAATGGGTGAACCCCGCGTCAAACAGATCATTTGCAATTTTTAAATAAACATGTATATCTTTAATCTGTGTCGATATGTGATTGACAAAATCGTGATTTTAAGTGGTCGTTTTTATTGAATACGGACGGTGTAATGGCGATAAAAAAAATAGGGCTGTTTTTCTTGTTCCTGGGAATTATAGTGGCGTGCTCCTCCCAAGAGTATAGTTACCCGCTACATTTTCAAACCTCTTTAAATGATCAGTCTATCTTGAGTTTTGATGTGGCGATCTTCATGGCGGATCAGGCGGGTTTGGAGGAGATAGAGAGGAAATCGGCCCAGGTGGAGTATGGGATGCGTATCATCTTGAGCCAGAGGAGTCTGGCCCAGGTCGCCGTGGCCAAGCGCGTCAAGAGTGTGATTCGAAAAATATGCGACTCCCAGATGACCCACGGGGTTCAGCGGGTAGATATCACCAACATGAAGCTGCAACGCTATATGGGCTTTTCAAATTATGAAGAGGTAAATCCCGGGGTATTTGGGAAAAAAGGGGTGAACCGCAAGGGGCTCACCGGTCAGTAGGGTAGTCCGGTTTTTTTCAAAAAGAAGGGGGCGCGGGGCGCTTGTGAGGCGCCCCTTTGGAAAAGAGACGGTGGGGCTTTTCTATCGGCCGATGCCTTCGTAATAAAATCCGTCGGCCTTTAACTGCTCGGGATCGTATTGATTTCGACCGTCAAAGATCACCGGTTGGGCCATGAGGCGTTTCATGGCCTCAAAGTCAGGCTGGCGGAAGGGTTTCCACTCGGTGACGAGACACATGGCGTCCACCCCTTTTATCGCATCGTATTGGTGATCTGAAAGGGTGAGTTGGCCACTCTCAAGGGGGCCTTGAAGATAGAACTTTGCCTCCTCCATAGCCACGGGATCGTAGGCCAGGATGGTGGCACCCGCCTCGATGAGTTGTGTGATGAGTACCGTGGCCGGAGCCTCACGCATGTCATCGGTTCCCGGTTTAAACGACAATCCCCAGATGCCGATTTTACGCCCGGAGAGATCCGCCCCCAGTTTATTGACCACTTTTTCAAAGATCCGTTTTTTTTGCATGGCATTTCTCGACTCCACCGCATCTAAGATGAGGGGAGAGAAGCCAATCTCTTCTGCCGTGCGGATAAGGGCCTGGACATCCTTGGGAAAACAGGACCCACCGTAGCCGCATCCCGCATAAATAAAACTATAGCCGATACGGCTATCGGAGCCGATACCCCTTCGGACGTTCTCCACGTCCACACCAAGCTTCTCACACATAAAGGCAATTTCATTCATAAAGGAGATCTTGGTGGCCAGAAGGGAGTTGGCCGTATACTTTGTCATCTCCGCATCCTTGATACCCATGGAGACGATCTTATCCTGTACTCGGGAGAAGGGGGCGTAGAGGGTGCGCATCACCTTTTCGGCACGGTCTGAATCGGTGCCGAGGACCACGCGGTCGGGGCGCATAAAATCATCCACCGCGGCGCCTTCTTTCAGAAACTCGGGGTTGCTCACCACGTCAAAATCAATGGATGCCCCGCGTTTGGAGAGTTCGTCGTCGATGGCTGCCCGGACCTTATCGGCGGTACCCACAGGAACCGTGGATTTATCCACGACGACGGCATACTGGTTGAGGCTTTGTCCGATTTCACGGGCCACGGTCAGGACATACTGCAGGTCTGCGGCGCCATTTTCTCCTGGGGGGGTGCCCACGGCGATGAAGAGTATCGTCGCCTTTTTCATGGCATCGCTAAGGTCGGTGGTGAAGTGAAGCAGGCCATTTTTGTGGTTGTTGATAACCAGTGTCTCAAGGCCCGGTTCGTAAATGGGAAGGACTCCCCTCTTGAGGTTGTCGATCTTGGCCTGGTCGATGTCCACACAGGTGACATGGTTCCCCATCTCAGAAAAGCAGGCGCCGGTGACAAGGCCCACATAGCCTGTGCCAATTACTGTAATATGCATAATTGTTTTTCCAAATTGAATGTTTTTTTGTGATTATTTAGCTGTGCCTCCGGCGGGTTTTTTTCTCAAAAAGATTCGCAAAAACTTTCCAATAACTGGCGCACCTTCGTCCCTCGTCCCTTTGGGAAAAGCGTGCCAGTAAAAAACTCTTTTTGCGAATGAAAGCGCCAAAGGTATTGTTACGTTTTTTTAAAGTGTCGAATCCGAACGATTCGGCGAACGCCCTGTGCCTCTTCTATAGGGCCCCGAAGGCATTTTTTTTTAGATGGTCAAAGGGGGCGCTTTTTGGGGAAGGGTCTTATCCTCTGACGATTATGGTGGTCCTTCTTAAGGGGCCGTCGTCATTATTCAAGGCCCAAAAAGAGGCCTTCCTGTGGCACGGTGTGCCACCTGTTACGGGTCCGTCCTCACGTAAATGTGAGGGCGCCTTTGTGACAATAAAATCAGTGTTGTTGTATGGGGACGTTTCCTGTAGGCTGCTCTGGCACGTCTCGGCACTGTTTCAGTCCCCGGTGTGTCATGGGTGTGTGCGCCTATAAACGCACCCCTTATCCCTTGTGAGGTGTTTTATACAGCGTTTTTCTTTATGGCTGTTATAAAACGCTTTAAACCCCTCGAACCGTAACTTCCGTACAGTGAATATGGCTCAAAATCAAGTAGAAAACATCCTGCGAGGGTTTCTATCTCACCCTCCTGATAAAGGATTCTCATCGGTTATCACTGGAGTGGCCGGGGCAGAAAAAGCCCTGATCACCGCCGAGATGTCCAGGATTTACCCAGGTCCTATGGTCGTGGTGCTCCCCACCATGAAAGAGGTGGAGACCTTTCTTGGGGATCTCTCTTTCTTCACCGGCGTGGCCCCGGAGGAGGTGGCAGCCCTCTTTCCGCCCTACAATATCCTGCCGTACAAGTCGATCTCCTACCATGCCGAGATATCCGCCAAGAGGGTGCGAACCCTCTACGCCATGCTGGAGGGGCGCATGCCCAAGATCGTGGTGACCACCGTGGATACCCTCATGCAGCGGCTTATCCCCAAGGAGGAGATGAACGATTATGCCGAGCTCTTGATGGTCAATGAGGAGGTGGATCGCCATGGGCTCATCGCCACCTTGGTGGCGGGGGGATATGTGCGGACTCCCATTGTGGAGGAGCCCGGTGATTTTTCCGTGCGGGGAGGCATCATCGATTTTTTCTCCCCCTATCATGATGATCCGGTGCGTGTGGAGTTCTTCGGAGATATGGTGGACTCCATCCGGGTCTTCTCCGCCGCCACCCAGAGGCGGAAAGGGTCTCTTACCGAGGCCTTGATTCTGCCCGCTCGGGAGACGATTCTGAGACGTGAGGCCATGGAAGGGGTGGTGGGGCGAATTCGGCGGGCGGCCGCCGATGCCGGGGTCCCCTTAGAGGCGGTGAAGCATCTTGTGGGGCGCGTCAAGGCAGAAGAGGGGGACTCCTGCGTGGAGAGCCTTCTCTCCTTGGTCTACCCTAACCTCGATACCTTTATGGACTACCTGCCGGACAATGCCCTTATGGTGGTTCCCGATCCTGCCGGGATGTACCGCAGTCGGGATATGTTCCTTCAGCGCATCGCCGATAATTATGGCTTGGCCCAGAAGGGGCAGCGCTTGACTGTTCCTCCCGATCAGCTCTTTCTCGATGCTGAAGGGCTGACGGCAAAGTTTACCCAGTGTCGGGTTCTGGAGTATGCCATGCTCGAGGTGGCCGGTCCCCGGGAGAAGGGGGCGGTGCGCCACTTAAATATTTTTGACCATAGCGCCCTGACTGCCGAGCTTAAGATGCACCCCACTAAGGAGGCCTCCCCTTTAAAACCTCTGGTGACACGTCTGGAGACCTTGAGGGCGGAGGGGCATCTTACCTGGATTCTCTGCAGCCGGGAACCCCAGGTGGATCGGCTATTAGAGCTCTTGAAACCCTATGGTATCGTACCACCGGTGGGGTCGTATACCCGAGAGGCCAGCTGTCGTGGTGGCGCTCTTCGTATCGCCATGGGCAGTCTGTCGTCGGGTTTCTCCTGGCCCGATGCGGGTCTGGTGGTGATTACAGAAGATGAAATTTTTGGTGCCAAACGCCGGGTGGTGCGTAGTGCCCGCCGAAGGGCCCGTGATGAACTGCTCTCCTTAGGGGAACTGAAAGAGGGGGACCTGGTGGTGCATGCCGAGCACGGCATCGGACGTTACCTGGGTCTTGAGAAGATCACAGTGGGTCCCATGACCAGCGATTATCTTGCCATTAGCTATAAGGATGAGGACCGCCTCTATCTGCCTGTGGATCGTATGGGTCTCATCCAAAAGTATATGGGGATTGAGGGGCACACCCCCCTTTTGGACCGCATGGGGGGCAAGTCTTGGGATAAGGTGAAGGCCAAGGCGAAAAAGGATGTGGAGAAGATGGCCGGAGAGCTTCTCAAGGTCTACGCCCATCGCAAGGTGAAGAAGGGCTTTCGGTTTTCGGCGGCCGATGCCTATTTTAATGAGTTCCAGGCATCGTTTCCCTATGAGGAGACGCGTGATCAGCTGGGAGCCATTGAGGACGTCCTGGAGGATATGGAAAAAGAGAGCTCCATGGATCGTCTGGTGTGTGGCGATGTGGGGTATGGTAAGACGGAAGTCGCCATGCGGGCCGCCTTTAAAGCGGTGGCAGACGGTAAGCAGGTGGCGGTCCTTGTGCCAACCACGGTCCTGGCCGAGCAGCATTTGAAAACCTTTCGGGACCGGTTCTCTCGCTATCCGGTCATCGTGGAGAGCCTCAGTCGTTTCCGTAAACCCGCGGAACAGCGGCGTATTGTGGCGGCCATGGGTGAGGGACGGGTGGATATCGTGATTGGCACCCATCGTCTCTTCTCCGGTGATATCCTCTTTAAAGATCTGGGGCTTCTTATCATCGATGAAGAGCAGCGTTTTGGGGTGCGTCACAAGGAAAAATTAAAAGCGATCAAGAGTACCGTGGATGTTCTGGCCCTTTCGGCCACCCCCATCCCGCGGACCCTTCATATGTCCCTTACCGGTATGCGGGATATCAGCGTCATCTCCACTCCTCCAGAGGAGCGGCAGGCGATCATCAGCTATGTGGCAGAGTATGACGATGCCATCGTGGGGGAGGCGATCACCAAAGAGCTCTCCCGTCATGGCCAGGTCTTTTTTGTTCACAACAATGTCGCCTCCATCGAGGGGATGGCCACCCGTATTCGTGGGTTGGTGCCCACCGCGCGGGTCGGCGTGGCCCACGGTCAGCAGAGTGAACGGGACCTTGAGAAGGTGATGTTTGCCTTTGTGGATGGGCAGATTGATGTGCTGGTGACCACCACGATCATCGAGTCGGGCCTGGATATCCCCTCGGCCAATACGATGATCATTAACCGTGCGGATCGGTTTGGTCTCTCCCAGCTCTATCAGCTGAGGGGGCGCATCGGTCGTGGGGACGAGCAGGCCTTTGCCTATCTCTTCGTACCGGAGGAGGCGAAGGTGAGCCGAGATGCCGAGCGGCGTATGAAGGTGCTGATGGAGCATACCGATCTGGGCGCCGGTTTTCAGATCGCCATGAGCGATCTTCAGATCCGGGGTGGAGGGGCCGCCCTGGGGGCCTCGCAGTCGGGGCACATCGCCGCCGTGGGCTACGATATGTTTTTGACCCTCATGGACGAGACCATCTCTGAATTGAAGGGGGAGCCCAAGGTCCAGGCCCTGGAACCGGAGATCAATGTCAACTTCTCCACCTATTTTCCCGATACCTTCATCCCGGATATCGATCAGCGCCTGGCACTTTATCGACGTCTGGCCCGTATGCACGGGGTAAAAGAGATTGCCGACATCAAAAAAGAGATCACCGACCGGTACGGGAAGATGCCCGAGGAGGCCACCAATGTTCTCCTTAAAATTATGTTGAGAATCCAGGCGGTGAAGGCCGGTGTGAAACGATTGGAATTGTCCGGCACTCAGCTTGCCCTCTCCTTTTCGGATCTGCATCAGAGGGTGCCCCATGCCATCGTCGAGGTGGTGGCGAAGGGAGAGGGGCAGTACGAGTTGACACCCGATCTTCTCTTTCGGGCCCGCCTCACCAAGGGAAGTACCCACACGCTTCTTACCCAGGTGAAAGGGGTCTTAAAAGAGGTGGAGGGCTATGTAAATCCGGTGGAGGGGTGATATGGGCCCGCGCCCCTTTAAAAGGAGGGGCGCGGATAAAAAATATTCAATTGAAGTTCACCGCAAATTGTGGGAAAAGGTCCTTGAAGAGGAGATGATCCCCCTTTGAATAGAATTTATAATGGATGGTTTTGTGGGGTGTGGGGCGCTTCTTCTGCTTATGAGATGGGTGCCTGCGGTGTTTAACCAAAATCGGATGGACTATGATAACGTCAATGATTGAAACTATCGGCCGCTCTTTTTTGAAGGGGCTCATCATCATCTGGATCTGCTTCGGAGTCGCCGTGGCAGGGGCCGAAAAATCTGAAGTGATCGAGCGCATTGTTGCCGTGGTCAACGACGAGGTGATTACCCTCTCCGATTTAAATGCGGCCCTGGCCCCTTATGAACCCAAGATTCGCGAGATGAATTACCCCCTGGAAAAAGAGATGCAGGTAAGGTTTAAGCTTCGCGAAGATATCATCGGCCAGCTCATCGAAAAGAGACTCACCGACCAACAGGTGGATAAAAAAGATATTAAAATTGGTGAGGCGGAGGTATCTCGTGCCATTGAGCGGGTCAAGAGCCTCAATCAACTGACCGATGAAGACTTGCGTGCCCAGCTGAAGAGCCAGGGCATGGATTACGATGCGTATCGGCGTGAGATTCGCACTCAACTCCAGCGCAATCGTCTGGTGGGCTACGAGGTGAAGTCCAAAATTGTCATCACCGATGAGGATATTCAAGCCTATTACGATGAGAATAAGGAAGCGCTGGGGAACAAACCCCTGGAGACGCTTCGTACATTTATATCCGATGAGCTTTATCAAGACGCCGTGGGGAAAAAGTTTACCCAGTGGCTGAGTGATTTAAAAAAAGAGGCACATATTAAGGTGATTCAGTAATAGCTGTCATGGGATCCGTGATAGAAAAAAGGGGGGGCGTATGGATGATCACAACGAGGAGGTACCGGAACGGCCATATTTTGGGTCTTATCTTAAGGAGTTCCGGTTAAAAAATAATATCTCGGTGGAATCGGTATGTGAGGCCACCAAGCTCTCTCGGTATATGGTGGTGAGTATAGAGGCCAACGATCGAGGGGCCCTTCCAGAGGATGTCCTTCTCAAGAGTTTTCTTCGAAATGTCGCCGCCGTATGCGGTGCCGATGGCGATATGGCGGTCTCTCTCTATTTAGAGGCCTATCCTCCTGCCTCTGAGAGACCCGTTGAAAAATCGAAGATGGGGCGTCTGTGCCTCATGCTCTGTCTGATTGTATGTCTCACAGGGGGCATCGCTTTTTTTTTTAAATTTTCCTGAAACCGATGTAGCACAGCCGGTCGAGCCTCCCTCCGAGGTTCAAAAAATTCCTGAAAAAATAACCGAGGAGACGGCCCCCTTAAAAAAAGTCGGGGAGGGGCTTTTTCTGGAGATCCTCTCCGCCGGAACGGCACAGGTCAAGGTGAGTGCCGACGGTGGGTTGCCGGTGAGCTACGCCATGGCACCCGATGAGCGCATCTCCATTCGTGCCGTGGATGGTTTTAATATTCTGCTGGAAGATAAGTGTGCGGTGGCCCTTTTTTACAACGGCCGGCCCGTTGAAATTCCCGGCCGGTGTGGCCGGCCTGTGACCATGAGGATCCCTGAATAACACGGATACTAAAACAGTATCACAAATGATTTGAGCCAAGGTATCGGTCGATATCTTTTTGAATTGTGGTGCCCTTCGCGTGGGTACTAAAAACCTTTGAGCCCCCAGGGCGTCCCGGCCTGTTTTTTTCTCGCCTGGAGCCTATTTGGGCGGAAATACACGGCACAGCTAGGCGGGGGCCCATCTCCACCGGGCTGTCTGTTGCAGCGCCATCTGTCATGGCAAGACATGGATGGGGCTGCATTGCAGGGAGGCATGTCATGAGTGAACAGAAAAATAAAATTCTTGAAGAGACCATTAAGCGATTGTTGAGGCGTGGGGCCCACTCGAACCTTCGAAAAATTGTGAATAAAACCCATGCGGCTGACCTTTCGGTCATCTTTCGGAATCTTTCTGTGGACAGTCAACGCAGGCTCTTCTACATGATCGATGATTATGAACAGCGGGCGGTTCTACTTAGCGAATTGACCGAATACACCATCACGGATTTTATCGAGACCATGGACGTGGATGAACTCCTCGAGGTCTTCGATTATATGCCCGCAGACGATGTGGCCGACCTCATCGCCGATCTTCCCAAAGAGACGGCCGAAGCCGTTCTCGATAAGATGAACAACGAAGAGTCCGAAGAGGTGGAGGATCTTTTAAGCTACGATGATGACACCGCAGGTGGCATCATGGTCCCGGATTTTGTGGCCCTCTCCGAGGTGATTACGGCAAAGGGAGCCATTGAATCCCTTCAAAAGGATTTCCCCGACGTCGAGATGCCTTTTTATCTCTATGTGGTCGATGATAACGAGCGCCTCGTGGGGGTGGTCTCTCTGCGTCAGCTGGTGGTGGTAAAGCCCACAACGCCCTTAAAAGAGTTTATGACCACGGATATCTTCTCTGTCCGCACCGACATGGACCAAGAGGAGGTGGCCAAGATCGTGGCCCACTATGATATCCTGGCCGTTCCCGTCGTCGACGACAGTAACCGTTTGATGGGCATCGTCACCGTCGATGACGTCATCGACATCTTCCGCCAGGAGGCCACCGAGGATATTCTGAAGATGGCCGGGGTGGGTGAGGAGTTTGTGGAGACCCAGTCGGTAGTAAGCAGCACCCGGATCCGGCTCCCCTGGCTTTTTGCCAGCTGCCTCGGGGGGATCCTCGCCTTCTCCATCATCGGCCACTTCGAAAGTTCCTTAAAGCAGGCCACCTACCTGGCCGCCTTTCTTCCGGTCATCATGGGTATGGGGGGTAACGTGGGCACCCAGTCCTCCACCATTGTGGTAAGGGGGCTGGCCACGGGGCGCCTTCTCTCCAGTGAACTCTGGCATGTGGTGAGCAAAGAGCTCTGTATCGGCCTCATTTTGGGGACGATCTATGGGGGGCTCATCGCCCTGGCCGCCGAAATTCGATTTGGTGCCGAGCTCAACACGGGCATGCTCGCCGTCTCGGTGGGGCTGGCCGTGCTCTGCTCCATGTCCATCGCCGCCCTCATGGGCTCACTGGTCCCCATGATTCTGGGGCGTATCCATGTGGACCCTGCGGTGGCCACCGGTCCCTTTGTCACCACCAGTGTGGATATTATCAGTGTCTACTGCTACTTTACCATTGCCACCCATCTTCTGGGGCTTTGATCGGATATGACCCTTGGCGCGCAGATGATCATTCGAAAGGCATCGGCTATTCTACTTCGTAAAGTCGAGTACGGGGACCACGACGTGGTCCTCACCTTTCTCACCCCTGGGGAGGGAAAGATCAGCGCCTTCGCCAAGAATGCCAAGAAGAGCGTGAAGCGTTTTGCCGGCGTCTTGGAGCTATTCACCTCCCTTGAAGTCGTGGTACGGCAGGGCAAGGGCCTCCCCTATCTGGAGGAGGCCTCCATTGTGGCGCCCTATGAGGCCATTCGTAGCGATTACCTCAAATCCGCCTATGCCGGATATTGGGCCGAGGTGACCATTCAGTGGCTCGAAGAGGGGGCACCTCAAAAACGCCTCTTTGCCCTCTTTGAAGCCGCTCTCATGGCTCTCCATGATGCCTTACGCTCCCCCGGTGCGGTGAGTATCCTCTTTCAACTTCTCTTTCTCGATATTGCGGGCTGTGCCCCGTCCCTGACCCATTGCTCCGGGTGCGGCGTCTCCATGGAGGTCTTGTCTCCGGGGCGAGTCCCCTTTGATCTGGAACGGGGCGGTGTGGTGTGCGCCCGGTGCCGTCCGGAATCCCGTCATCATATGCCCCTCTCCCCGGGCACCTTAAAGCAGCTACGGTGGGTGCTCCGTGAGGGATTGGACGGGGCCTTTCGTCTGCGATTCAGTCCGGCCGCAGAACGGGAGGGGCTCTTTTTGCTGGAGCGGTTCCTCTCGCGCCACCTGGGCCGTGAGCCCAAGAGTCTCTCCTTCTTATGGAAAATCCGATCCCCTTTGCCCCAAGGAGCCTTTTTATGATCCGTCTTCCAAGAGATACCATCGTCTCCCCCGTGGAGACCTCTGCCCCCTGTCGTGTGGACATGGGCGGAACCCTCGATCTGGCCACCTTTCATCTCACCTTGAGACACTTTCATCCCGCCACCTTTAATATGGCCCTGGACCTTCGTACACGGGTGCGTGTGGCCCCGTATAAGAGGGGGTGGGTGCGTGTTGTCTCCAAGGGGTTTGATCCGGCGGAGTTTCCCGCCGATGCTCTTCCCTTTACCCATCCCATGGGACTGATGTTTGGCATCGCCGCTTTTTTTAACGCCTCGGGAGTGGTGATCACCATCGATTCGGCGTCTCCCCCTCGCAGTGCCTTAGGGGGCTCTTCGGTGGCGGCTGTGGCCCTTTGCGCCGCCTTCCTGTCGGCCCTCGAGGGCATGGAAAATGGGGATGCCCTCAAGTGGCGTGCGGCCCGTATCGCCCAGTCGGTGGAGAGCGCCGTGGCCGGGGTGGTCTGCGGGATTCAGGATCAGATGGCCGCCGCCTTTGGCGGGGCCTCCCTCTGGCGGTGGGGGGGGGAGGGAGATCACCAGAGGATTCCCGTCTTTCATGAGGAAGATGGGGATCCGTCCCCTCATATGGCTGTGGCCTATGGGGGCATTCCCCACGACTCTGTGGATGTGAATGGCCGGTGGGTACGGGGCTTTCTCGATGGTAGTCATCGGGGAGAGTGGCCGGAGATTATTCGGCTCACCCACGCCTTCGCCGCAGCCATGGAGCAAAGGCAGTGGACCCTGGCCGGCGAGATCATGAACCGGGAGACCCAGATTCGACTATCCATGACCCCGGATGTCCTGGATGAACGGGGACGGCAATTGACAGAGGCCGCCGTGGCCCTGGGGTGTGGTGCTCGGTTCACCGGAGCGGGGGGCGGCGGGTGCCTCTGGGCCCTGGGCGAGGCGGCGGCCATGGATGAGGTGAGGTGCGCCTGGGGTGAGATAATCGCCGCATCGCCGGGGGCTCGGATGCTTCCGGCTACGGTAGCATGGCAGGGTTTGACCATCGATACGCCCCCATGATGGACCCGTTTTTTGTGGGGACCCGTTTTTTAATGGGAAGCTGTTGACGTATTGCGCAATGCACACCCCTGGAATCACACGGAATCAGGGTTCTTCGCCTTTTGATTGACTATCGCCACCGTATCATGTAGTTTTCTTGGGTTAAAATAAGATGGTCATGTAAGGGCTCGAGCAGAATATAGATGAATCCATGTGTATGGAAATATCCCCCGAGGCGTGCCTATGGGCGGTATTTTTTTGCTATGATGCATTATTTTTGCCCAGGCCGTGACGACGGTGACGTCCTTTTGTTTTTTGCCCCGTATGTGGGGATGATCCCATTTATTTGGATGCGTATTGCGTTAGGGAACCCTTAATTTATTACGGCCATCATATCATGCGAACCTTTACGACCGTGAAAGGTGCCCATGATGCATCTTTTTCAGGCATAGCGTTATTTGAGGAATCTAAAGATGAATTTTCAGGATGTGATTTTGTCGTTGCAGAAATACTGGGCAGGCACCGGCTGTGTGTTAAGCCAGCCCTATGACCTTGAGGTGGGGGCGGGAACTTTTCATCCGGCGACCCTTCTGAGGTGTCTCGGACCCGAGCCATGGAAGGTCGCCTATGCCCAGGCATGCCGGCGTCCCACCGACGGCCGGTACGGTGACAACCCCATGCGTCTGCAGCACTACTATCAGTTCCAGGTGCTGATGAAGCCTTCTCCCGCCAATGTCCAGGAGCTCTATCTCGAGAGCCTCAAGGTATTGGGCATTGATCCTTTGGATCACGATATCCGTTTTGTGGAAGATGACTGGGAGTCACCCACCCTGGGGGCATCCGGTCTCGGGTGGGAGGTATGGCTCGACGGTATGGAGGTGACTCAGTTCACCTATTTCCAGATGGCGGGCAGTATCGAGGTGAAGCCGGTCTCCGTGGAGCTGACCTATGGCCTGGAGCGGATCTGTATGTACCTGCAAGGGGTGGACAGTGTCTACGATCTCAAGTGGAACGACGATCTTACCTATGGCGACATTTTTCACCAGCAGGAGGTGGAGCAGTCCACCTACAACTTCGAGGTGGCCGATGTGGATATGCTTCTCGATCTCTTTAAGAAGTATGAAAAAGAGGCAGAACGCATCATCGAGACGGGGATCGTTCTTCCGGCCTATGAGTGCTGCATCAAGTGTTCCCATCTCTTTAACCTCCTCGATGCCCGCGGTGCCATCAGCGTTACAGAGCGTACCGGCTATATCGGACGCATTCGTAAGCTGGCACGGATCTGTGCTCATGGCTATGTCGAGCAGCGAGAGCGCTTGGGATTTCCCATGCTGAAGAATCAGTAAGGGTTGATCTCATGGCGAGAAGGGATGAGGCGTTTGCCCCTCCTTTTAAGAAAAAAATCTGCTGCAAAGATTTTGCGGCTGACATACAAGGTGAGTTATGAAGACCTTACTTTTTGAAATCGGAATGGAAGAGATTCCCGCAGGATATATTCGTCCAGCCCTGGACTTTTTAGGGAAATCGGTGGCGGCCCGGCTGAAAGAGGCCAGGATCGATGCCGGTGAGGTGACGACCTATGGTACCCCTCGCCGTTTGACGGTGATGGTTCGCGATGTGGCCCCGGGTCAGAAGGCTGAAACCACAGAAGTGACCGGTCCTCCTGAGTCTGTGGGGTATGCCGCCGACGGAACGGCGAAGATGCCGGCCATCAAATTTGCCGAGAAGCTGGGCATCACCATCGAAGCGGTGGGGATCAAGGAGACCAAGAAGGGGCGATACCTCTGCGCCAGCATCACCAAAGAGGTGAAGGTCAGTGGGGATGTTTTGGCGACAATTCTTCCCGATCTGATGCATCGCATCCCCTTTCCCAAGGCGATGCGATGGGCCGACTTCTCCACCACCTTTGCGCGTCCGGTTCAAAATATTGTGGCGATGCTGGGCGAAACGGTCATTCCCTTCGAATTTTGTGAGGTCCAGAGCGGAAATAAAAGTTTTGGTCACCGCTTTATGGCGCCTGGTCCCGTGGTGATCGAGGATCCCGCTGCGTATTTAGAGACCCTCGAGACGGTGAGCGTTATCGCCGATTTTGAGACGCGCCGAGCCATGGTCAAGGATGCGGTGATTCGTGCGGCTATCGACGCCGGGGGATGCCTCCTCCCCGATGAGGAGCTCTTCGATACGGTGACCAACCTGATCGAATACCCCGTGGTGGTTGCGGGGACCTTTGATGAGGCCTTCTTAGAGGTTCCCGATGAGGTGTTGATCACCTCCATGCGTGAGCACCAGAAGTACTTTGCCGTCGTCGATGAGACGGGCAAGCTGAAAAATGCCTTTCTCGTGGTGAATAACACCCGTGTAAGAGACATCTCCCTGGTGCGGCGTGGTCATGAAAAAGTCCTTCGGGCCCGTCTGGCCGATGCGAAGTTCTTCTTCGATCAGGATCTAAAGGAGAGCTTGGATACTTGGATAGATCGTCTGAACAGGGTTCTTTTTCAGGCGAAACTGGGCACCGTCCATGAGAAGGTGGATCGTGTCAAGGGCCTTTCCGGCCTCCTTGCCGAGGCGGCCGGCGTCTCCTCCGATGCTGCAAAAAACACGGTGCGTGCCGCCGAACTCTGCAAGGCGGACCTCGTCAGCCATATGGTGGTGGAGTTTACCAAGCTCCAGGGCGTTATGGGGCGTGTTTACGCCGAGAGATCCGGCGAAGAGCCGGCTGTTGCCGCTGCCATCGAAGAGCACTACAAGCCTCTCTACTCCGGCGGCGAGTTGCCCCAGACAGAAGAGGGCGCTCTCCTGGCCATGGCCGATAAGCTTGACACCCTCTGTGGCTGTTTTGCCGCAGGCCTCATCCCCACTGGCGGTGCCGACCCTTACGCCTTACGTCGTCAGGCTATTGGTATCGCTCAGATTATGGTCAAACGTGGATTCGCATTTCCCTTGATTCCCGTGCTGGAAAAAGGGGTGGCTGCCTATGCCCAACGCATTGATGTGAATGTGGCTGAGACCGTGGCCGCCATCGTGGAATTTTTTAAAGGCCGCATCGACCACCTTCTCTTCGAAGAGGGGTATCCCAAGGATGTTGTGGCCTCTGTCACCACCGTGGGAATCAATGTCATCCCCGATATCTGGATGCGTGTGAAGGCCCTCGCAGAACTTAAAGAGCACGCCGATTTTGAGGCGGTGGCGGCCGCCTTTAAGCGGGTGGTCAATATTATCAAAAAGGCGGATCTCTCCAAGGGGATCGAGGTGGACGAGGCACTTTTTGAACATGGGAGCGAAAAAGAGCTCATGGTCGCCTTTACTGCCACCCAGGCCGATGTGGAGCGGGCCGTCAAGGATGGGGAGTACGCACATGCCCTCTCCGCCGTGGCGGGACTTCGTCCCTTCGTGGATGGTTTCTTTAATGATGTCATGGTAATGGCCGATGATGCGAAGGTACGGGCCAACCGCCTGGCCATCCTCTCCGGCATTGCCGCTCTCTTTGCCGATATCGCCGATTTTTCAAAACTCTCGGCGTAACAATAACCGCCATGGCGTAAAAGGGTTTTTTTTATCCACCCGTGCGCCGGGGCGAAATAAAATAAAAATAAAATGGAGGCATCCATGGCTGGATTTGATCCCGAAAAAGATAAGAAACTTAAAGAGTGGCGATGTGAAGAGACCGGTCTTCTTGTTTCCATCAACCAGTACGACAAGGGTGAGCCCAAGGTACAGATTGGACCCCGCATCCTTAAGAAGAAGGATGGCAGCGATCGTGCACCCGCCAAAGCGGGGCGTCTCTCCATCGATGATATTGCCTTTATCTATGATATTATCGATGATATCAAAGATGACCTTGAGGCGAACCTCGACCCCATGGGGTAAGTTTTTTAAGGCCCGCCACCGGTGCGGCGGGCCCCTTCGTTACGATGTCCATTTTGGCCATTTTATAAAAAATGAGGGGTGCTAAAGCCACAATCTGTTTTATATTAGGTTAGTGGTAAGAGAAGATGCGCCGGGGCCCCCTTATTTTTTTAAGGTCGCTCATCTTCGACGAAAAGTAAAAAAAACCACGCCAACGTCGCGTGGTTTTTTTATTGGGGCCCATCCCCATTTTTTAGCCCCTTTAACCATAGAAGGCGGCTGGGTTAAAGATGCCTCCGGCGGCCCTGCCGGGAGCCAACCTTTTGTAAAAGGTTGCCAAACAGGCTTTAATAGTGACCATGACGGGCCTTTGGCCCGTCATGGTCACTCATGTGGGGTCCAGGGAATTTATTCCCTGGCCGCCGGAGGCTTAGTTTTTAAGCCCACTTTAACCATATTTCAGATGAACTCGCTTACCGCACGTGTGGCTGTAAAAGGATGATAATCAGGTTAAAAAATAAATATTTGAAGTTAATAAGAATACAGTTGTAATTTACCTCGATGCGCGAGGGGTAAATCGCAGCGGTCACTCGTTTTCGAGGTGTTTTTGCCTACGTGGCTATAGCCTTCGGCGGCCCTGCCGGGAGCCAAGCTTTTACCTGATTTGAAAGGTCGGGCTTGCCAAACAAACGTTTACTGTAACGACGACGGACCAAAGGTCCGTCGTCGTTATAAATCTGGGGTCCAGGGGATTTATCTCCTGGACAACCGAGGCCCTTTTCCTATTTACTTTAACCATAGAAGGCATCGCTTTTTGGCGCTGAACCGTTACCAAAAATGGTTTTAAAAAAGGAGACGTTCAAGATGACGACAGGCATCGTAACTCCCCCTGCGGGACCGGATATTCCTGAAAAAGTTGTTCTTGTGGCCACACAGCCGGATCTCTCTGGGTTGGTGAAGGCCCTGGGCGCTACGGAGATCAAAGGGGTCCCCATGCCCATGCGGATCTTCCAGGCCGGGGAGACCCTTATTGCCGGACCCTTTATGGGGGCGCCCCAGGCGGTGATGCTCCTCGAAAATCTGGTGGCCTGGGGCGGAAAGGAGTTTCTCTTCATGGGGTGGTGCGGTTCTGTAACGGGAAAGCCCGCCATCGGAGAGACCCTGCTCCTCACCGGATCCTATGTGGATGAGGGAACCTCCCTTCACTATGGGGTGGGGAGCTTAGGTCGCCTTGTGGCGCCGTCTACCTCTTTAACGGCTTTTGTACGACAGACCCTTCAAGGGGCAGACATCTCTTTTCTGGAAGGGGATGCTTGGACCTGTGATGCCCTCTATCGGGAGACCCCGGAGCGAGTCGGTCGGTTTAAGGGCTTGGGCGCCGTGGCCGTGGAGATGGAATCATCGGCCTTTTTTTCGGCGGCTCGCTACCGCAAGGTGAAGTTGGCGGCCCTCATGACTGTCTCCGATGATATCTCCGGTCCTCTATGGAAAAAGGGCTTTGGAACAAAAGATTTTAAAGAGGGGCGGAAGAGAGCGCTTCAGGCGATCTCTCTCCTGGCCGAAGCGTCCATATGGGCCCCTTCGGGGGCGCCTTGCCAAGGGGCCTCCCAAAAATAGATGGGACGCCTTCCCGTATCGCTTTTTTAAAAAAGGTGGCCCCCGGCGGACCTGCCGGGAGCCACGCTTTTGCCTATTTTATAAAGACGGGTTTGCCAAATAGATTTCGTTAAATCACTTCAATTTAATTGAAGAATCAAAGGCGAATGGAATCTGACCCGAGGCACGAGGGGCAGAGTGCATTCGCTACCTGCTTTCAAGGTGGTACACCTTGCCGCCGGAGGCCTAGCTCTTGGTCACTTTAATCATAGACGGCTTTTTTAGAAGCTGATTACCATTTACACACCATAAAACGGATCCTATGAATGAGATTGAACGCCTCGTTGAGGTGTTAACCCAGTTAAATGAGGCATACCGAAGCGGTGAGCCCGTGGTTTCTGATGCGGTATATGACGAGAAGGTGGAGGCCCTTAGGGCCCTTAATCCCGCCCATCCTTATTTGGGGGCCGTGGAGCCGGAGACCTTTAACGGTCGGGGTAAGGTGCGTCACCCCACGCCCATGCTCTCCACAGAAAAAGCCTATAAAACCGAGGATCTTGAGCGTTTTATACGTCGTGTGGAGAAGGCAGCCGAGGAGATCGGTATCTCGACGATTCGCTATGAGGTGATGGCCAAACTCGATGGTCTGGCGGGTCGGGATGATGGGGCGGTGTTTGCTACCCGGGGTAACGGGTTTGAGGGCTATGAGGTAAGTAGTGCCTTTAAAAAAGGGGTGGTCGCCTACGGGGGGAGGGGCCGTGGCCTTGGAGAGATTGTCATGAGCCGCAGCTATTTTAGCGCCTATCTCACGGATTATTTTGAACATCCCCGTAATATGGTGGTGGGGATTATCACCTCGGATGTGCTGAATGTTCATTCAAAGAGGGCCCTGGAAGCCGGGGCCGTCTGTTTTATGCCCTATACGGAGCTTCCCACCTGGTCGGGCAGTGGTCCTGATGTGATCGAAAATTTGGATGCTATCCGTCAGGAAGTTCTGGGAGAGGTGGACTATCCGGTGGATGGGCTCGTGGTTCAGGTGGTGGATGAGGCCCTTCGTATCCATATGGGGGCCACCAGTCACCATCACCGCTGGCAGATCGCTATCAAGACCAAGGGGGAGAGCGCCATCACCACCGTGGAGAGGGTCACCTGGCAGGTGGGGCGCACGGGGAAGGTGACTCCGGTGATGGAGGTGAGTCCGGTGAAGGTATCCGGTGCCACCATTCGGCGGGTAACCGCCCATAATCTCGAGAGACTCCGCAGTGAAAGGGTGGGGCCCGGTGCTCAGATTGAGATTATCCGAAGCGGGGAGGTGATTCCAAAATTAGAGCGGGTCTTGGTCCCCGCCCATGAGGTGGTGATTCCGACGGTCTGTCCCGTGTGTGAGGCCCCCCTTTCCGAAGAGGATAAGTTTCTTCTCTGTATCAACCCCTTGTGCCGTGCCAAGGCTGAGCAACGCATCATCCATTGGTTTAAAACCCTGGGAAATGCGGATTGGTTCGGTAAAAAAACGGTGCAAAAATTGGTGGAGAGAGGGGTCGATACCCTTGAAAAACTCTACACCTTAACAACCATCGATTTTCAGGGGCATGGTTTTGGCCCGGTGCAGTCGGAAAATCTTTATAATGCCCTGGGGATGAGCCGTACCGAACCGGTGGAGGCGTGGCGTTTTCTCGCCGCCTTTGGGGTTCGCAGCTTGGGCAAGAGCGAGGCACGAAACCTCCTGGCCATATACCCCTTGGCCGAACTCATGGAGAAAACAGGCGATGAACTCCTGGCCGCCGATATCCGAGGATTTAAAGCGGCCAAGTGTACGAATATTGGCACGGGTCTCGCTTTGGTTCGGGAGACGATGCGCCATATGTTGGAGATGGGTTTTGTCTTTATTCCCTCTTCGTCGGATCAGGGGACAGTTGCCGAAAGCGCAGATTCTCTCCTTTTGGGCAAGGGGGTGGTCTTCACCGGGAAGATGATGCGGGGCAGCCGGGAGGCGATGCAGGAAATGGCGAGGAGAAAAGGGGCCGTGGTGCAGTCCTCTGTCTCGGGAAAGACAGATTTTCTCGTCTGTGGGGCCAGTGTTGGCCCCAAGAAGATCGAAAAAGCCCAGGAAAAAGGGGTCGAGGTAATCGACGAAGATCGTTTCTATGCCCTCCTGGAGGAGGGGTAGCTAAATTGAGAAAATGCTTTTTATGGTCAAAGTGATCAAGAAACGGGCCTCCGGCTGCAAGGTGTGCCACCTTGAAAGCGGGTTACGGATGCTCTTTACCCCTCGTGCCTCGGGGCAAATCACATCCGCCTTTGATTCTTCGCTTAAACCCAAAGTGGCTTGAGAATAGTTGTTTATCAACCTTTTTAAAAGGTTGGCTCCCGGCAGGGCCGCCAGAGGCTAAACTTTCGTCGCACTGCCTCCGGCGGCCAAGGACTGTGCCCTTGGAACCCAGGTTTGCAAATGTGAAGGGTCTAAAGACCCTTCACATTCGTTTAAAAAAATGTCTTACAGGCATGCGTTTTTGTCATCGAAAAGTTTTTGCAGCGCTTTTTTTAAAAAGCGACCCGCCGGAGGCTGATTTTTTAATAAAAGCTGAATAGTCACGAAGACCTGTTTATTAAACCCGATTTTTTTAAATCAGGCAAAAGTTTAGCTCCCGGCAGGGCCGCCGTAGGCACAATTGAATAGTTATATTAAGTTTTTAGATGAGGCCTTCGCTGAAGGAAGGCAAGGAGATGAAACGTGTCGTTGGTTTTAAGAAGTGTGCGGGTGGAAGATCTGGACGAGTGTCATCGTATCGAAGCATCACGGTATCCAGAGGACGAGGCGGCAAGTTATGGGAGTATAGAGACGCGGATTCACACCTTTCCCGAAGGATTTCTGGTAGCCGAAAAGAGAGGGCGCGTGGTGGGGTTTATTAATAGTGGGGCCACATCCAAGGTGGATCTTGCCGATGAAGCGATCAAGGGCATGATTGGCCACGATCCCCTTGGAGAAAACCTTGTGATTATGTCTGTGGTGGTGGATGAGAGTGTGGCGGGAAGCGGGGTGGCGGGTGCATTGATGCGAAGCTATGTGGCCCAGGCCAAAGATGGCGGCCGCAGGGCTATTTTTCTTCTTTGTAAAACGCACCTGATTTCCTTCTATGAGAAATTTGGATTTGAATGGATCTGTCAATCGGCCTCTTCCCATGGCGGTGCCGAGTGGCACGAAATGGTCGTATATATAGTATAGGATAAAAAGGGGCCATGCTCCTCATGCTTGACCTTTTACTGAACATATGAGAGGGTTGTACCATGTTTTGAAAAGAGACGACCCTTCTCTTGTGTATTCAAAAAGGTATCCATCTGACTCAAAGATCCCCCAAAGAGGATAGCATCATGGCACGTATTCCCCGAATGGTCCGGACAGACTCGGGCCAGAGAACCGTTTACCATGTGGTCAGCCGCACCGCCTTGGACGGGCTCCCCTTTCAACATGGAGAAAAAGATGAGCTGGTTCGTGTGATTCAGTTCTTCTCTAAGGTCTACGCCGCTGATGTACTGGGGTATGCCATCATGGGAAATCATTTTCACCTCCTGGCGGAGATGAGCCCCGGTTCTACGCTCTCTGACGATGAGGTGCGGCGGCGGTTTTCCCTTTTGTACGGTACAGAGGCCGAA
>JABXKT010000180.1 GCA_013619155.1 Desulfobacteraceae bacterium | reverse complement strand
TTCCATGTTTGGGTATTCGATACTAGTGAACTTAAAGTCCAGTTATTCCGAATAAGATCATGGTTCGCATAACAAATCAAGAACCGATTGACAATTCACACACCCTAAGTATAATCATCTAAATTAATTGCTAAAATCATTTTAACTGCCTTGAGATTGTCCAATCCAGGCCCCACATCAGATATTGATATACCTGTCCGAAGTTGTCCATGTTTGGGCTTGAATACCGCGATAGGTAGCCGTAATTCCATCTTATCGGGTACATTTTCCATGTTTGCGCCTTAATATACCGATGCAAAACAGGTTCGTGTGCTGCCTACTATTCAAGGAGTGAAAAGTGGAACCCTTCCGCCCCATCCCCAACCTGAAGCTAATGGATCAGGTCACACAAGTCCTTCGATACCACCACTACGCCAACGCCACGCTAAAAAGCTACTGCACATGGATCCGACACTACATCGGGTTTCATGGAAAACGGCATCCGGCAGATATGGGCAGTCGTTTCTCTCCTACCTGGCTGAAAAACGCCAGGTCTCGGCATCGACCCAGAAGCAGGCACTCAACGCCATTAAATAGGGGCCAGGTTTCTCATATCAGTAGATACATATCTCCCGTTTCGATACCATTTCAATAAAAGAAGGCCCCCCTTTATCGAAGGAAAATCATCATACATTTCACGCAACAGACCCTGCACCGTACTTCTGCCACGCATCCAAAGGCACGACATCCGCCAACATCACCAGGTCGATCTTCATATCGGCGTACCGCCTCTTATAGAAACTCCAGAAAAATAGGGGCCATGTTCTCTATGCTTGATACGATTCAACCGGTATTTGCGCCCATAGTTTTTTTGTTTTCTATGGCTAATTACATATCGCCATGGCCTCCTTCCCAAGATAGTGCACCCGGTATTTGAGAGCAAAAAAGACGGAGATAAAAAGGGTCAGGACTTCTGCGGCGGTGATGGAGGCCCAGATACCGGAGGTTCCCATGATGGGTGGCAGCACCACCAGAAAACCGATGGTGAAGACAAAGCTGCGCAGAAAAGAAATCACCGCTGAGATCTTACCGTTGTTCAAAGCGGTGAAGATCCCTGAGCTCAGGATGTTGAAACCAATGACCAGAAAGGTCAGCGACATAATTGACATCCCCTCGGCGGCGAGCCCCGTGACATCGGCACGTCCGGCAGTAAAGAGAGTGATGATGGCGTCTCCATAGCCAAGAATCAACAGATAGGTCACCAAAGATCCCACCAGGGTAACCTTGATGGAGTGGCCCATGAATTCCCTGAGTCTCTCTACATTCTTCGCACCGAAGCTCACGCTCACGAGGGGAGAGACCCCCATGCTCAAACCAATATAGAGGGATGAAAAAAGAAAGTAGAGGTAGGTGAGAATGGACATGGCCGCCACCCCGGCTTCACCGGCGTAGGCCAGAAGCATCCGGTTGAAGATAAGGGTCTTCGCCCCTGAAGAGAACTCGGTGACCATCTCTGAAAAGCCGTTTAGCAGAGAATCCTTTAAAAATGTCCAATCCATTACAGGCCGTGTAAACCCCAACACATTTCCCCGGGTAAGAAAGTAGAACACTCCCATGGATGAAGCCACGCATATTCCCGCAGTCGAGGCTATACCCGCCCCCTCAACGCCCATGCCTAACTTGACGATGAACAGATAATCCAGAGCCACATTGGTAAATCCTCCGGCAAGGGTCACGTAAAACGACCAGATGGGCTCACCGTCCAGTCGGATAGAGTACTCCAGATAGACCTGAAGCAGCACTGCGGCAATGCCCACGATAAACGCCCTGAGATAGAGGGTGCAATCGGCCATGAGAAGGTCCGAGGCTCCCAGGAGTCGAGCAAGACGATCCCAGCCCGTCACTACGGTTAGGAGAATTATCAACAGGCCTGTGGCCACCAGAAAGTAAAATCCCAGGCTGAAGTGTCTCCGGGCCGTCTCGGTTTTTCCCTCGCCGATCTCGATGCCTATGACCGCGCTAGACCCTGCGGCCATCATGATTCCCACACCAAAACAGAGACTGAAGAGCGGCATGATGATACTCACCGCTGCCATGGCAAGGGTCCCTGCGTACCGTGAGACAAAAAGGGCATCTACCACCATATAAAGGGAGACGATAAGAATGGAGAGAACCGATGGGGTAATGTAGGTGAGGAAGCGGGTTATTCCCCAGGGGCTGTGTAGCTGATCTTTCACAAAAAACCTCATAATTTACGGCGCAGACGGCCAAAAAGTGTTAATGACCCGATCAGCAATAAGGTGTATAGTAGGTATAAGGTCAAGACAAAAGCAGCACCGCCCCATAAACCCGAAGCAGGATTCCCCCCATGAAAATTTCCTTCACCGTCGGAGAGATGGCTCGATTCCACAACATCTCCCGCCAGACCCTCATCCACTACGACAAGATCGGCCTCTTCACCCCTCGCGAGACTGACCCCAGGACCGGCTACCGTTACTACAGCCTGGAGCAGAATGAAGAGCTCTACATGATTATCAGCCTCAAAAACCTTGGCATGAAACTCTCGGAGATCAAAGCCTACAAAGGCGTCTCGTCCATCGCTGAGCGCATCTCGGTTTTTAAAGAAAAAGAGGCCATGGCCGTCCGGAAAATTGACGAAATGAAGCGGACTATGAATCGGCTTAAAACCATCGCCACCGCCATGGAAGCGCGCAATCGTATCGTCCCATTCGACATAGAGTTCAAAACGGTTCCACCAAAGCACCTCATCTCTATCACTGTGTCCGCCCCCCAGGGTTTTTTCGAGATGGAGTTGGCCATTAAAGAACTCCTGGATCGAACCATGCACCTTCCCATGGACGTGGCGGTGGAGATGTTGTTCTGGCTGGACGATACCGGCGGAGAAGAGCTGATCACCGCCGTGGCCATGGAAGTGAGTGGTCCCATAGAGGGGAGCATCCCTTTTGAGGGAGGAAAGTTCGCCTGCATCCACCACAAGGGCCCCTACGAGACCATCCACACCTCCAGACGGAAATTGGAAACACACCTTGAAAGTCTGGGGCTCAAACGCGACGGAGAGACCATCGAGAAAGCCCTTCTGGATGGCATGGCTGTGGCAAAAGAGTCCGACTATCTGGTGGAAGTTCTCATGCCTTTCCATTAACGACTAAATCAGAGAACCCCTTGAGCCCAAATAAAAAAGGGCCCAAAGGCCCTTAAACAAAATGCTTAGATTGTCTGCAAATTCTAACCGAATCCGCCAAATTTTCTGAGATTGATTTTCAGCCCCCTGGATCCACAAAAAAATCGCTGAAAGACCTATAAAGTCTCACAAAAATTCCATCAAAGTTTCATCTAATCCGCTAAACTCAATATTCTTAGATTCCTTGCCCCCCACAATTCCCAAGAATTGCGAACCCCAGCACTTCCACGGCATAGACCCTTGAAAATCGCTTGATCACACCCACCCACTCATCTTTTTCAACAGCCTTAAATGGAAGCCCATCCAGCGCAGTACGACTCATCACATGATAAACGGTTTTTTGGCCTGAATCTGTCCTGACCATACGGGGAATACGAGGCATTGCATCCTCCTTCTGGGCCTTTCTGAATATCATTGGTGGGTCTTAGAAATGAATTTTTTAAACGGATAAGGATGGTTAAGCAGCTCCGACAAGAGTCTCCTATGATCAACGAAATTTCAAGCATAGAGAACATGGCCCCTGTTCATCACTTTGTTCCTGAACTGCACCAAGCTAATTTCCAGTTACTTCCCTTCTTTTTCCAAACGTGATGCCAAGTTTACGCATGCGGTGCCTGAGTGTACTGGGGTTTACACCCAAGCGGCAGGCAGCCCCATTTGGGCCATTGATTCTGTTGTTACACAACAAGAGAACATTTTCGATATGATTCCACATCACCTCATCCAGGGTTAACACGTCTTGTTCGAGACTGGGGCATAGAGGATGGGATTGCCGATGCGGCCTGCCTATACCATCAAAAATTAGTCCTCCCTTAGGAGTGCCGGCTAAGGCGTGTATAAGAGCTCTCTCAACTGAATTTTCCAACTCCCTCACATTCCCGGGCCAATCATGTTCGATTAGCTTTTTTATTTGAATCGACGAGATCGTCGGATGGACTGGAATTCTAATCTCTTGGCATTTCTTTTGGACGAAGTGCTTAACCAGATCAGGGATATCAGCTTTTCGATCTCGCAATGGCGGGATCGTTATTGGAAACACGTTGAGCCGGAACCACAAATCTTCTCTAAAGGATTTTTCAAGGACCATCTGTTGCAGGTCCCTGTGTGTGGCGGAGATGATGCGAATATCCACCTTGATTGGGTCCCTGCCTCCCACCCGTTCGATGGTTTTGTCCTGCATGACGCGTAAAAGCCGTGTTTGTGCAGAAAGGGGAAGATCACCAATTTCATCGAGAAAAATCGTGCCGCCATGAGCCCTCTCAAATCGGCCTCGATGGGCTGTTCCGGCACCAGTGTAAGCCCCCTTTTCATGACCGAAGAGTTCACTGTCAACCAGGTTTTCGGGTAATGCGCCACAATTGACCTTTATAAATGGACCGCTGTGCCGTAGCGAAGAATAGTGAATTGCGTTGGCAATAACCTCTTTTCCCACGCCGGTTTCCCCCAAGAGTAACACATGGCTATTCAATGGGGCCACTTGTCGAACCATTTCCATGATGGGTTTTAGTCCATACTCTTCACCAATAATTTCTGTCCCTGAAATCTGGCGCAACTCGCTGGCCAGATAGCGGTAGTCATCGGATAGCTTCTTTTGCAGGCGTAGGACTTCCTGGTGCTTTAAGATGTTTGCCATGGCAATGGCAAAAGGATCGTGTAGGAGTTCCAGCAAATGAGCGTGTTCTTTGCAAAACAAGTCTCGCCCCTGTGCTGAAATCACAAGTTCACCAAACCTTTTACCGGCTACTTTCAGGTGTAGTAGCAAAAAGCAAAGGGGGGATTGTTTTGCTTTCAATTCAAACTGTTTTGCCACTGGCTGCATTTCTGATCGGTTAATCATGCTAACCACCGGGCCATAATGACCTTTTTCAACGAATAGTGCGGCTTCTTTGGACAATTTGACCGGATAATACGATGGCGTTTCAGAATAGAAACTTGCAGAAGCGATATTGCTAAGTATCCGGTTTTCCGGCTCGTATGTATTTAAATCCAAGGTTTGAGCGGGCATGAAATTTTCAAGATACGTGCGGATGTCTGTCAGCATGTTTTTTGCGTCCAAGTTACCGCAGATTCGTTTGGACGCTAGGTGGAAGAACTCCTTGTCATTAATGGTCACCACTCTCTCCCTGGCATCTGTCGCATGTGATATAAAATAGAAAAATTATCATATATGGCAAAAATTTTTATCATATATGATAAAAATCATCAATTATTTCTTAACTCACCTGAATTAATAGCAAAAATTTTACGGCATGCATCTTGCTATATCGTATTTAAATCGACTGTTAACAGCGCTCCTTTCGGGCTTGTTTTAGAATTAACCGTCAATTATGGGACGCAAAGAAGAGAAAGAGGAAAGTAAATGATGGATGGCCAACAAATAGAGACATAGTGAAAATATCACACCCCAAGATTTTTGGCACACGCACCCAGTATGTGAGGTGGAGGTTTCCATCACAAAGTACGCCACGCTGGGCGTGGCATCCACATCGCACAATAGAGGGGTCACGGAGGTGATTTAAATGAGTAAGTATCTTGTATGGTTTCTGGCCATTATCATTTTTGAGCATTTTGTTAGTATAGGGACTGGGTGCGCTGAGGATCAAGCGAAACAGTTTTGGTGGTCTAACATTTCTTATCAATATGACACAGAAAGAGAATACATCACATTGACGCCTGAATTTGAGACCAACGATTTGCCATTTAATTTGGAGCTTTATGGGTTCGTTGATTTTACGGGTGACCATGACCACCATGAAACCAATCTGAAAAACCATTGCGGAAGTTTAGACCTATTCAAGCCTTTGAACACATTCGGTATTGCCGAAGATAACATGGCTCTGCAAATGTTTGATGTGGCCATGGAATATAATACAGAGACCTTTGCGGATGATCGTTGTTATTTCGGTTTCCGTTGGCGAGGTACCAGAACTTTTGGAGGTATAAGCAAGTTCCTTAATAGAAGCCATGCTACTTTTGACATTACCGTCTTTCTGGCTCGCACGGATGGTCGGCAAGGACATAACTGGTGGATGATTTCTCCTTACCTAAAAATTCCATTTAGTATCGGGCGGGTAAACTGCTTTTCCAGTACATGGTGTGACATAGACTTTGATAACCCATTGAATGAATACCGCCATAACAGCACTTCAGGACAAAGCATGCTCGGAGCCAATATTTGGAAACAACTATATGCCTTCTGCGAGGTTAAATATGAGGATTTTCAGGAACCTTTTGATGATGCCTTCGGGATGGGTTTTGGACTCATGTGGCAGTGGTACTTTGAGAAACCAGAATCTGTAATAAGATATTGATATCCCGAGGACGTCCACGAAACTATTAGGATAGGAGCTTCTTTTTAAATGTCATTAACTTAAGGGAACCTTGAATAATTCACTTTTCGAGGAAGAGGGGCCAGCAGGGAAGAGGGGCCAGGTTTCTCATGTCAGTCGAGACATATCTCCCGTTTCGATACCGTTTCAATAAAAGAAGGCCCCCCTTTATCGAAGGCAAATCATCCCACATGTCACGCAAGAGACCTTCGATTCACATCAAAATGACCCCAACGGTGAGGAGATGCCCATGAGTCGACGCACCCCAACCGCTTTTCATCTTGCTCTCTTACTATCCCATATAATGACATCACGGGAAGGATCAAACCTCCGTCAATCGCTTCATGGAGTACATACCATCGATCCCCTTCACCCTTCTGGGCACGCGCTCTCGGCTCGCAAAAAAACGATCTTTAAACACCTCATACGTCGACAAAACAAACGCTCGGGAGCCGATGATACCAGAGTCGGTGAAGTACCGTGTGCGATACCTAAACCGCCTTATTCTATTCAGCTCAAAATCGTCAGAGACCTCTTCAGACAGGACCTTTTTTGAAATTTTAGCCTTTCCCCGTTTATCCATGGCACCAGCGTGGTAAAGGTGCTCCCGATATTGTTTCAGCCTCTGACCATCTTCAACCCCAAACTCCGCCAGCCCGAAATCAAGGGAGAGAAAACCGTCCCGATTATCAGCCTGAACATGATACCCA
>JABXKT010000315.1 GCA_013619155.1 Desulfobacteraceae bacterium | reverse complement strand
GAACTTACCAGCCTCGTCCATACTAACTGGAGATACAGGACCAGCTTTAAACTTGGGCATATCATCAGGTGATAAATTCCATTCATTTAATCTAAACAGTTGAGGCCAAATATCCTTGTTCCAAACCTCTTCAATAAGTGTTACATTACGTTTAACTGTAAATGCGTGGTTAGAGTTCTGACCTTCTATAAGGTTGTAACTACCACCACCATTCTCGCCAGCTAAAAGATTAGCTGCACCAAAGCCATTATAAATAGCTTTCTTAGATTGTTCTAGTATAGCTACTAAGTCAAACCCCTTACCATTACCCTCAATACCAAGAAACTTAACTTCAAACTCACGTAAACTTGTAGTACCTTGGTGTGGATCAGAGGGAAGACGAATGTATGTCTGGTCACCATTATGTAGATTAGCAGCTTGGTTATCTAAGTCCTTTAAGAAAGTAGCTTGCCAACTGTTAGGATCTGCTTCAGCTTCTTCCATAATAATAGATGGGACATAGAAGATAGGAGTACCTGCTAAATCTTTAGCAACACCAGTTAATAGGATTTCTTTGACTAGGGTTTTAAATCTCCACTCTTCATAAATACCATCAAATACGCTGATACCAAAAGGATTAATAGGATCAGGGCTATCTGTAAACAATGCAAGCTTATTGCGGTCGATATTTACAAAGCCATCCTTTGTCACAGGCAGTACACCTGCAAAGATATTCTCTTTAAATGCAGCTGTACGCTGACGAGCATAGCTTATCTTACGACCTTTATCATCAATCTTAAAAGGATTTGAAGCGTCTAGTGTTGATAGTGCAACAGGATATAAACCTTTTAAACCCCAGAAACCTTTCCAATCACCAGAAGAAGATTTCTCGTACTCTTTTTCAGAGATAGCAAGTCTACCTTTGGCAAAGGAGTAAGCATGTGCAGCTACGCTGCGCGGTGAGGTGGTCATGTTGAAGGAAGCTTCAATATTCCACTTCATAAAGTCTCGTGCTTGTTTACTTGCGTCACTGTGCTTGTTATACTTAATTTCATAAGAAGAGAAAGCTTGTTCAATCATCTCCTTAGTTTTATTATAAGGTGTACTAACATCAGGGTCTAACATCATACGTTCGTAAGTGATTAAGCGTTGAGAGGCAGATAGTTCAAAAGGTTTAAGCCACTCAATTTGATCTTTTAGGAGCTGAATACCTGACGTACCAATTCTACGCTTTGAAGCGCGCTGTTCAGTGGTTGTTGAAGTTGGAGGAGATACTTTCACTTCACCAACCTGTCTCTTATACACA
>JABXKT010000028.1 GCA_013619155.1 Desulfobacteraceae bacterium | reverse complement strand
GCATAAAAATGACCTTGCACCCCCTTTCCCCCCCCGCTATAATATGACGGGGTCAATAGAGAGAAAATAAGGCCATTCGGGCTTGGCCGCCATCGCTCAGCCACCTTTTGCCACCCCCTACGACCGGTTCCATCCCCATCATGCCCCCAAGGCCAATGAGTACACATTGAAGGAGAGATTCCCCATGGACCTAAAATCAATCGGAGAAGATCTTGGTTTGGACGAGGCGGAGTTTCTCGAAATTGTGGAGCTCTTCATCGACACAGCCACCGCCGACATAGACCGGCTTAAGGCCGCCCTCTCCCAGGGCGACATACTGGCCATAAATGAGGCCGCCCACTCCCTGAAAGGCTCCTCCGGAAACCTGGGATTTATGGAGATCTACCACCACAGCCAGGAGATCGAAGAGGCCACCCGTGAGGAGGTTCTCACACGTATCGGCCCCATACTGGCGGCCATATCCAAGGGGATAGAGACCATCGAGTCAGCCCTCAACACCAAAGCCACCTGACCCCATCCGATGAGGTAACCCATGGCTCCCTGTTTCACCATTCTGGTCGCCGATGACAACCGTTTAAATCGCACGATAATGGCCAAAACCCTGAGCAAGGAGGGCTACCGCATCGTCACGGCCGACTCTGGGCTAGAGGCACGGAAAATAGCCGAGAAAGATCCTCCAGACCTCATCCTCCTCGATATCTGCATGCCGGGCGAGTCCGGTTTCGATGTCATCAAACACTTCAAATCCCATGCCAGCACCGCCTCCATCCCCGTCATATTTCTCACCGCACTCTCAGACGTCGACTCCAAGGTCGAGGGCTTTAACTTAGGGGCCGTGGACTACATCACCAAGCCCTGCAACCACCAGGAGCTCTCCGCACGTGTCAGGCTCCACTTAAAGCTCTCCATCGCCACCAACTCCCTGATCAACAGCCAGGCCGAAAAACTGCGCCAGCTCACCGAGGCCCAGGCATCCTTTCTCATCACCCCGGGCCAGGAGCCCGGGGCCCAGTTCGGGGTCCACTACATGGCCCTGCATGAAGCCGGAGGCGATTTTTACGATGTGCTCCACATCTCCGATGATATCTACGGATATTTTGTGGCCGATTTCTCAGGCCATGACATCAGCACCGGCTATCTCACCTCATCGGTGAAGGGGCTCCTCAACCAAAACTGCAACCAGATCTATACCCCCATGGAGAGCATGAATCTCATCAACGGCGTTCTCGTGGAGATTCTGCCCACAGAAAAATACCTCACCGCATGTTACGCGCGCCTGAATCGACGCAAAGGGATCATGGATATCGTCTTTTCCGGCCATCCCCCAGTCTGCTACGTCCCCAAGAAGGCCCCTCCCCGCCTTGTGGGGGCCGATGGAGATCCCATGGGAATATTCAAAAACGCCATATTCGGGGTCACCGCCTTGACCGTCTCCGAAGGGGACCGCATCTATATCTATACAGACGGGTTAGTGGAATCCCCATCCACGAAAAGAATCTGGTGCAGTGGGACCGATAAAATGCTTGATGCCTGTGACAGGGCCCGCTGCCTCCCCGTTCGACAGGCACCCCAATTTGTCTCCCACTGCCTCTGTCCCAACCGAGAGACCCAGGAAGACGACATGGTCATTCTCGCCATGGAGGTCTAATACCAAAATGATACCCTTTGCCGTTAAAAAGAGATCCGAAGGCCTTGAGATCCATATGCAGGCCTCCTTCAGCCTGGTGGATCGTGCCGTGGAAGAGGTCAAGGTATTCTGTCAGGAGAAGGGCCTCTCCACCTCTCTTTTCGCCATCATCATCACCATGCGGGAGGGGCTCACCAATGCCGTCCGCCATGGGTCGAGCCTCTCCCCGGATGCGCCGGTTCGCTTCTCTATCCGTGTAAGAGAGTCCATGATTCACATGGAGTTCGAAGACAAGGGCCCCGGTTTTGACTGGCAAACCCAGGTCAACATCGAGAGTGCCACCAACTCAGAAGGGGGGCGGGGCATCGAGATCATGAGGCGATACTGCCATACGGTGGTCTACAGCAAAGAGGGGTCCCACCTCTACATCACGATCCATACATAAAAAAGCCGTCCGGGACACCCACGGACCCCTTACAAGAATCCACCGTAAAATAGGGGCCATTCCCACGGGGTCCACGCCGCAAAAAATGCCCGGAATAAAGATTGAAAAAACGCTCATAATTCTTTACCCTTACATCCATGGGACATGTATTCGATTTTCAAGAGGCCAGAGACTACGCCCGATGGCTTGAGATGGATCGACACCGGGAGGCTGCAGAGCGTCAGAGTCAGCTGCTGACAACTCTCATCAAACCGGCATATGGAGACCGGTGTCTCGATATAGGCTGCGGCACGGGAATCACCCTTGTCTGCCTGGACCGCATCAAACCCGGCCTGGATCTCACCGGCCTGGATCCCTCCACCTATATGCTGGATATCGCAGGGGCAGCCCTTAAGAGCCGCACCGAACTGCATAAGGGCGTGGCCGAATCCTTGCCCTTCGAAGACAACGCCTTCAACTTTGCCGTGTTAAACCTCACCTTAGAATTTGTGGAGAACCCCGAAGCGGCCATCGCCGAAGCGGCCCGTGTGGCCAAAGACCGTCTCTATATCGGCTTCTTCAACCGTCTCTCCCTGGGCACTGCCTCCAGCCTGGGCAAAGGTATCCACGGAAATCCCCTCTTCGCCAAGGCGCGGTTTCTCTCCAGCTGGGAGTTGCGCCAACTGGTGCGGAATCTCCTGGGCAAAGTCCCCATCACCTCACGAACCATCGCCTACCATCCTCCCACCGGCGGCCATCTCCTCGGACGCCTCTTCCGGCGGCTTCCCTACGGTGCCTATACCGGTATGTCAGTCTCCCTGGTCCCCCGCTTCACGACCCGCCCCCTGGCACTGATGGCCGGAAAAAGCCCCTCCAGCATGAGTATCGGAGAACAGTTTTTCAAACCCGACCCCCAGTAAAACTGGGAACACGGCCGTCAAGGAGTTCACCATGGTCGAAGCCCTGCTCTACAAACGACTGGAGAAAAAAGCGGTGCGCTGCACCTTATGCAACCACCGATGTACCATTCAAGAGGGCCAAAGAGGGCGGTGCAGTGTCCGGGAAAACAGAGATGGGACCCTCTACTCCCTGGTCTACGGACAGCTCGTGGCGGCAGCCGCAGATCCCATAGAGAAAAAACCCATCTGGCATGTGGCCCCCGGCAGCCTCGCCTTCTCCGTGGCCTCCGTGGGCTGCAATTTCAGCTGCCATTTCTGCCAAAACGCCCATATCTCTCTCATGCCCCCCGATGATAAGGCGCTCCGAGGGGCCATCACCACCCCGGAAGAGACGGTGGCCCAGGCCCTGGCGGCCGGAGCACGAAGCCTCGCCTTTACCTATACCGAGCCCACCGTGGCCTTCGAATTTGTCCTGGAGACCGCCCGACTGGCCCGAGCTAAAGGGCTCTTCACCATCCTCGTGACCAATGGCTACATGACCTTTGAGGCCATCGACCTTCTGGCCCCCCACCTCACCTGTGCCAATGTCGACTTAAAGGCCTACACCCCCGAATTCTACACGACCTATTGCCGAGCATCCCTGGAGCCCGTAAAGGACACCATCATCTATCTTCATCAGAAAAAAGTATTCCTCGAGATCACCACCCTTCTCATTCCCGGTCTCAACGACAGCATGGCAGAGGTGGGAGAGATGGCCCACTTTATCGCCCAGGGACCCGGTAGGGATACCCCCTGGCACCTCAGCCAGTTCTACCCCAGCTACCGCATGACCGACCGACCCCCCACCCCCATGGAAACCCTTCTCTCCGCACGAGATGTTGGAATTGACGCCGGATTGCGCTATGTATACACGGGTAATCTTCCGAAAAACACGGGAGAAAACACATTCTGTTACGGCTGCGGCAGAGCGGTGATCCAGCGATCGGGCTACCGGCTCATGGCTGTGGATATCAAGGACAACCGCTGCAGTTTCTGCGGCACACACATTAACGGTATTGATATTGATGGACAGACTTCGTAATCGCATCAAAGCGGCCATGGTGTCCCCCACCGTTGCCAGGCTCCAAGAGACCCTCATCGTTTACGGGCGCATGATTAAATTCAGCCACACCGTCTTCGCCCTCCCCTTTGCCCTCTCCGCCGTGGTCCTGGCATCCGCCGAGGCCCCCCTCACCCTAGGAAAGATCTTCTGGATCCTCATGGCCATGGTGGCGGCTCGTACGGCGGCCATGGGCGTCAACCGCATCGTGGATGCAGAGATCGATAAGAGCAATCCGAGAACCGCCATGCGGGCCATCCCCGAGGGGGCCATCGGAAAAAAAGAGGCCGGAGTGGTGGTGGCCGGTGCCGCCCTTCTCTTCATCTTCTCTGCCCGTATGCTCAGCCCCTTGTGCTTCACCCTCTCATTTCCGGTACTGATCCTTCTCTGTGCCTACTCCTTTACCAAACGATTTACCTGGCTCTGCCACCTCTACTTAGGGTTCACCATCTCCCTGGCCCCCTTAGGCGCCTGGATTGCCATCACCGGTGGATTCTCCTGGAGTATTTTAGCGCTTCCCCTGGCCCTTCTCACCTACATCGCCGGATTTGACATCCTCTACGCCTGCCAGGACACCGATTTTGACCGGGAGAAGGGACTTCACTCAATTCCGGCACACTTCGGTCCCAAGAAAGCGATGCGCATCTCCACAGGCCTCCACGTCGCCACCTTCGTATGCATGCTCCTCCTCTGGCCCCTCTTCTCCCTGGGCTGGCCTTACGCCCTGGCCGTCACCATCATCGGCGGACTCCTCGTGGCCGAGCACCTCCTCGTCAAGCCCCACGACTTAAGCCATGTCAACATCGCCTTCTTTCACATGAACAGCATCATCTCCGTCGTGCTCTTTATCGGAATCCTGGCCGGTCATCTCACGGGAAGCGTATAAGATGAGACGCATCATCATCGCCCTCACCGGAGCCTCAGGATCCATATACGCCCTGCGTCTGGTCAAAGCCCTGGCCGAGGCGGGGGCACAGATGGATCTCATCGTCTCAAAGGCGGCCCTCATCGTCGCCAAAGAGGAGCTGGGGCTGCCCGAAAAAGAGTGGATAGAGAGCCTCGAAGGGATCGCCCAGGCAAGCCCGGGGACAAGGCTCCACCGCCACGAAATCGATGATTTCACGGCCCCGTGCGCCAGCGGTTCCTGCCCCATAGACGCCATGGTGGTGGTCCCCTGCACCATGGCCACCCTGGCCGCCATCGCCACGGGGTGTGGCACCAACCTCATCCACCGGGCCGCCGATGTCACCCTGAAGGAGAGACGCCCCCTCATCCTCGTGCCCCGGGAGATGCCCCTTAGCCTCATCCACCTCAAAAACATGACGACCGCCACCGAAGCCGGAGCGACCATCCTCCCCGCATCCCCGGCCTTCTACTCCAGGCCCGAAACCCTTGAGGCCCTGGCCGATACCGTGGTGGCGCGCATCCTCGACCATATAGGCATCACCCCAGCCCACGAACTGGTTCCCCGGTGGAGGTCATGATCGAAAGGGTAAAAGCCCCCCAACACGCCCCTTGCAAGAGCATTGCTCCTATCCACCGATGAGCGATCGCCTCCCATCTCCTTTCCCAAAAAAACCATCCCAACGACAATAAGGCGCACTTCATATGCAGGAGACAAAGTCCAGGGCCGAGAGACTAATCCGCCGAGCCCACATCATGACCCTGGCCACGGCCCGAGGGGAGATACCCTGGGCGGCGGCAGTCTACTATATGGCCCATAAGGGAGAGCTCTACTTCTTCTCCAGTCCGGAGGCCCGGCACATTGTAGATGGGGAGGGTAAGAGGGTAGCCGCCACGATCCATGAGACCCCCTTTCATGTGGGAGAGATCGAAGGGCTGCAGATGGATGGCACCATCACCCGGGCCGGACTCTCTTCAGATGCCATGGCCGCCTTCACACGGTATGTGAAACGATTTGACTTCTTAACGGAGCTCTTCGCCCCCAAAAGCCTGGAGAGCCTCTCCCGATTCCTTGCCGCAGGAAAGCCGAAATGGTATCGTTTTACCCCGAAAACCCTCCTCTACCTCGATAACGAACAGGGATTCGGCCACCGCATCGCCTTAGATGCCGAGGATCTTTACAGTCCCGACAGGGGGGACGGGGTTTTTTAAAAAGAGAGCGACTATTTTGGCACCCGTATCACGAGTCAGCGCTTATTCACAATAAATAAGCCTCCGGCAGCCCTGCCGGGAGCCAACCTTTTGCCTGATTTAAAAGGTCGGGCTTGCCAAACATACTTTTATAGTGATTGTGACGGACCAAAGGTCCGTCATGGTCAGAAACCTGGGGTCCAGGGGCCCTGGCCGGGCGTGTCGATTTAATCGTAAAAACGTCTATTTTAGACGTTTACACTCCAAATATATGGCTGCCACTGTTTACAAAAATTAGAGATACGGCGGGTCCTACCCACCCGAATCACTTAAGGCTCTGACAAAAAATAAGCACCCGAATTTCATAAGAATAGCGCTGTGACTTGTCCCGAGGAACGAGGGGCAAAGCGCAGCGGTCACCCGCTTTCGAGGTGGCTCACCTCGCCGCCGGAGGCTCAGTTTTTAAGCCCACGTTGACCATAGAAGGCTTCTTTTGGGCTGAATCGTTACCCCCACAAAATGGAGTACCACCATGACCTATGCCAGCATGAGAGAGTGCGTCGTCGATCTCGAGAAGAACGGCCACCTCATTCGTATCAGGGAGGAGGTGGACCCCTACCTCGAAATGGCGGAGATTCACCGCCGGATTTACGCGGCCCAGGGGCCGGCCATCCTCTTCGAACGGGTCAAAGGGTCTCCTTTCCCGGCGGTCTCCAATCTCTTCGGCACCCTTGACCGCTCCCGTTTCATCTTCCGACACACCTTCAGCCGGGTGGCCCGCCTCGTCGAGGCCAAGGTGGATCCAAAGTCTCTTTTAAGACACCCCTTAAAGAACCTGATGCTCCCCTGGGCCGCCACCAAGGCCCTACCCCGAAAGGTGAAAGAGGCCCCCGTCATGGAGTGCACCACCACCCTCTCCATGCTGCCCCAGATCACCTGCTGGCCCGATGACGGCGGCCCCTTCATCCTCTTGCCCCAGGTCTACTCCGAGGACCCGAAAAAACCGGGTATCCTGGGGTCTAATATGGGCATGTACCGCATCCAGCTTGCCGGCAATGACTATCGCCCCGACACCGAGATGGGCCTCCACTACCAGATCAAACGGGATATCGGCCGCCACCACACCCACGCCATCGAGAAAGGGGTGCCCTTACGGGTCTCCGTCTTCATCGGAGGACCTCCGGCCCACACCTTCGCCGCAGTGATGCCGCTGCCGGCAGCCATTCCCGAGGTGGCCTTCGCCGGGGCCCTGGCCGGACGCCGGTTCCACTACAAAAAAGAGGGGGGCCACACCCTCTCCGCCGATGCCGATTTCTGCATTGTCGGCACCGTGGATCCATCGGCCGTCAAACCCGAGGGCCCTTTCGGGGATCACCTGGGCTACTACAGCCTCACCCACCCCTTCCCCTTCTTAACGGTGGAGAAGGTCTACCACCGGAAAGACGCCATCTGGCCCTTTACCGTGGTGGGACGCCCCCCGGCGGAGGACAGCAGCTTCGGCGCCCTCATCCACGAACTCACCGGTCCCGCCGTCCCCGATTCCATCCCCGGTGTCTCGGCCATCCACGCCGTGGATGCCGCAGGGGTCCACCCCCTGCTCCTGGCCCTGGGCACGGAGACCTATCTCCCCTACGGCAAGCAGAAACCCCGGGAGATTCTCACCCTGGCCAATGCCATCTTAGGGTTCGGCCAGTGCTCCCTGGCCAAATACCTCTTTATCGCCGCCGAGGATGAGAGCTGTCCGGATATCCACGACGAGAGAGCCTTTCTCATTCATATCCTAGAGCGCATGGACTTCACCCGCGATCTTCACTTTCAGACCCAGTCCACCATGGACACCCTGGACTACTCGGCAGAGGGGTTAAACGAGGGGTCCAAGGTGATCTTTGCCGCCGCTGGAGATAAAAAACGGACCCTGGCCGCCACCCTCCCCTCCGATATCTCCCTTCCGGACGGATTTAAAAATCCCCACCTGGCCCTGCCCGGTGTCGTCATGGTGAGCGCCCCCCCCTTCAGCGATCACACCACCGGTGAGGCATCGGCCCAGGCCCTTGCCGATCACCTCACCCACATCGACGCCCCAGGCATCGCCCTCGTCGTCTTAAGCGATGATGCCGCCTTTGCCGCCAAAACCATGGCCAACTTTCTCTGGACCACCTTCACCCGCTCCAACCCCAGCCATGATATCTACGGAGCCGGAGCCACCACCTGCCACAAACACTGGGGATGCACCGGTCCCCTCATCATCGATGCCCGGCGCAAACCCCACCACGCCCCTCCCCTCATCGAAGACCCCGAGGTCTCAAGACGTGTGGATGCCTTGTGCCAGCAAGGCGGCTCCCTCTACGGATTCGTTTAAAGTAAAGCCCCCCTGGTTCATGGCCAGGGGGGCCACCCACGCCCCTTTTTTTTGCAAAAAAACATCGCTCCCGGTGATGCCTCCTTTTTTAGCCCCCCCATGACCTCCGGCCGCCTCCGCCTCTTTTTTCTCTTTGGAGGGCCCTTCGCCCCTTTTTTATTCCATAATATGATATTTGATTTTAAAATTTCCATAATATATAGACACGGGGCGCCGCGTGTGACAACGTCGTTCACATCATAAAAACAGGTCTCACCCCCATGAAGGAGAGCTATCATGAATCATAAAGAACGTGCACTGACAGCCCTGAATCACGAAGAGCCAGACCGTGTTCCCATTGACCTCGGCGGCCGTAACACCACCTTAATGCTCCGGTGCTACGAGGCTTTGAAGAAAAAACTCGGGAAAGAGGATATTCCCACCCAGGTCATGTCCAAGGTCTGGCAAACCGCCTATGTTGACGACTATTTCCTCGAAAAATTCGACGCCGATTTCCGCCAGGTCAGGCCCCGCAACATCGCCGTTCTGGGCTCCACCCAGGCCAAGGAGTACGCCGACGATGGCTGTGAAATTTTTACAGATCAGTGGGGCGTTAAACGCAAACTCGACGGCGAATACGCCACCATCCATGAGTACAATATAAAAACCCCCACCTTAGAGACCCTGGAACACTACCCCTGGCCCAATGCCGCTGACGATTTCGACTTCAGTACGGTGCGGGAAGAGGCCAAAAAACTCCACGACGAAGGGGAGTATGCGGTGGTGGGATGCATGGGCAATGCCGGCAACCTCTTCGATCAGTGCTGGTACTTACGGGGAATGCCCGAATTTTTTATGGATATGATGATCAAGAAGGATTTTGCCCACGCCCTCATGCGCACGGTATGCGACCAGAGAAAAGAGAACGCCCGCCTCTTCCTCGAAGAGGCCGGTGAGTACATCGATGTCTTCCAATGCGCCGACGACCTGGCCATGCAAAACGCCCCCTTCATGTCCCCTGCCATGTACCGGGAGTTCATCAAACCCTATCAGGCAGAGCTCTTCGGATATATCAAGAGCATGACCCGGGCAAAACTCTACTTCCACAGCTGTGGCGCCGTCACCAACCTTCTGGACGATCTCGTGGATGTGGGGGTCGATATCCTCAACCCGGTGCAGGTCTCTGCCACAGGCATGGAGACCGACAAACTAAAAGCCCGCTTCGGTACCCGGCTCTCCTTTTGGGGCGGTATCGATACCTTCGACGTACTCCCCAATGGAAACCCCCACGATGTTCGAAAGGAAGTGGCCAAACGCATCGGCGACCTCGCCCCCGGCGGCGGGTATATCTTAGGTTCCGTTCACAACATGCAGTCCGATGTCCCCCCGGAAAATGTCATTGCCATGCTGGAATCGGCTCTGGAGCTGGGCCGGTACCCCATCGTCTCCTGACGCCTCCTTGCGACGAGGCACCCGAGGTAACTCTCACCACAGCGAGCCTCTTTAATCACGATGGGAGCACGGTAAAATGCCGCGCCCCCATCGTTACCATCCCCCGTACCCGATACCCCCTTGTCGTCTCGTATTGAGACGCCTTTGACTTCACCACCATCTGTGATAAAAAGCCCTATTATGAACTGGAAAGAGATGCTTAAAAAATCGGTGGTATCGGCGGAGGACTTAAAGGGAGTTCCAGGGGTGGACCCAGAGCGTGTGGCCCAGGTCACCCAGGTCTATCCCATGCGCATCAACCCCTATTGGATGGCGCTGATGAAGAGCAAGGGAGCGCCCCTTATCCATCAGGCGGTCCCCCGGGAGGCGGAGCTGGTGGACACCCCCCTCCTGGAAGATCCCCTCTGTGAGGAGAAGGATTCGCCGGTCTTTGGCCTCACCCATCGATACCCGGATCGGGTGATCTTTCTCGTATCCAATGAGTGTGCCCTCTACTGCCGGCACTGTATGCGAAAACGGAAAGTGGGCAAGGGCGCCGGAGCGGTGACCGAGGCATCCATCGAGGCGGGTCTTACCTACATCGAAAAGACACCAGCCGTGCGGGATGTGATTCTCACCGGAGGCGACCCCCTGCTTTTGAGCGATGAAAAACTCGATGCCATCTTAAAACGCCTCTCACAGATCCCCCACGTGGAGATGATCCGCATCCACAGCCGAGTCCCGGCCACCCTCCCCATGCGCATCACCGAGGCACTCTGCGCCATGCTGTCCCGGTACGATAATCTCTGGATCAACACCCACTTCAACCACCCCCATGAGATCACCGAGGAGGCAGAAAAAGCACTAAAGCGTCTCAACACCACTGGAGCCCCTCTGGGGTGCCAGACCGTTCTCTTAAAGGGGATCAACGACGAGCCAGAGGTCATGGCCGAGTTGATGCGACGCCTCACCAAAAACCGGGTACGCCCCTACTATATTCACCATGGGGACGCCGTCAAAGGCACCGGTCACTTCCGCACCTCCATCGAGACCGGTCTGGCCGTCATGCAGGGGCTGCGCGGGCACCTCTCCGGACTCTGCGTTCCCGCCTACGTCATCGATCTGCCCGGTGGCGGCGGAAAAGTGCCCCTGCTCCCCGACTCCATTATCTCCCAAAACGAAAAAAGCCTCACCGTCCGGGGCTATGACGGCGGCACCTACACCTACCCCCTATAAATAAAAAAACCCGATTCAACATCAAAGTGTCGAATCGGGTCTTTTTAAAGCCCCCCCTTGCATCAAAGGGAGCATGTGGTGTTATTCGGCCGTATAGGTGAACGTATCGTTGACGGTATCCTCACCGGACTTGATCTTCACCTTTACCGTGTATGTCCCCGTCTCTTTCATATCGATATCGGCGCCATAGCCCCCTTTCATGGCCATAGTCATGGACTGATGGGTCGCCCCAGCCGGAGTGGTCACCATAAAACCGACCTTCGCATCACCGGTCATCCCCCCGTCTATTTTTTTCACATCCACCATCAGGTGGTGGGATGCCATCTTCTCCATACCCGCCATACTCTCCATACCGGCCATATTATCCATGCGCGCCTTCATATCAATGAGGCGGTAGGTAAGGGTCAGCCCGTTGACATGCTGGGTACGTATCACCTCCATATCCATGGCCCCGGTGCCCTTTTTATTCATATGCGTCATCTCTTTCATATGTTTCATATCGTTCATCCCCTTGGATTGACCACTCTGACTATTTCCATGACCATTTCCACCGCCATTTCCATGGCCGGCGAGGGTGATGGCGGCAGAGGCGAGGATAAAAAGGGCCATTATGCTGAGGACTAATGCATTTCGTTTCATGAATCGTATTCCTTATTTTTTTTATATTACGGGTATGACTCTTCAGCCCTTTAAAAGAGGGGCTGCGATACATCGCTTTTCGACCCAGGGGTCAAAGCGAAAAAAAGGGGCGACTATCACCCCTTAAAGGGTCTCTTTTTTAATCTCTCGGGCCTTCAGGCCATAGTAGATGGCCGGAATAATGATGAGGGTCAACAGGGTGGAGGAGATCAGCCCCCCCACCATGGGCGCGGCAATGCGCTTCATGATCTGGGCACCGGTGGCGCTGCCCCACATAACGGGCAAAAGGCCGATGAGGGTGGTGGCCACGGTCATGAGCTTGGGACGAACGCGGTCCACGGCCCCTTCGATAACGGCCTCGTGAAGATCAAAAGGGGTCTTCATGCGCCCTTCTGCGCTTCGTCTGCCATAGACCTCGTTCAGGTAGACCAGCATCACCACCCCGGTTTCGGCGGCGAGGCCGGCCAGGGCAATAAACCCCACCACCACGGCTACGGAGAGGTTGTAGTCCAGCAGATAGATCAGCCAGACGCCGCCGGTGAGGGCAAAGGGAAGGCTTGCCATGACGACGGTGGCCTCCGCCAAACTTCCGAAATGGAGGTAGAGCAGCACAAAGATGATCACAAGCGTGCCCGGCACGATGAGCCTCATGGTTTTACTTGCCGCTTCCATGTACTCAAATTGACCGGACCAGACGATGGAGTACCCCGAGGGGAGCTCAATGCTCTGGTCGATGAGGGCTTTGGCCTTTTTCACGTAGCTCCCCACATCCACGCCCTTGAGGTCCACGTAAACCCAGGCCGTGCGGCGAGCATTTTCGCTCTTGATGCCTGCGGGCCCATTTTCAAACGAGAGGGTGGCCAATTGAGCCAGCGGCACATGGGCCCCCGACGGGGTTGATACCAACACTCGCCCCAAGCTCTCGAAATCGTCTCTGTACTCACGGCTGTAGCGCAGATTCACGGGGTAGCGCTCCAGCCCTTCCACGGTCCATGTGATATTCGTCCCGCCGATGGCGGTCATGATCACCTTCTGTACATCATCCACAGAGAGGCCAAAGCGGGCGATGTTATCTCGGTTGATATCGATATCGAGGTACTTGCCCCCAGCCACCCGCTCCGAGTAGACGGAGAGGGTCCCGTGGAGGGGCCGCAACTGGGCCTCAATCTGCGCGCCCAGATCGGAGAGAACCTTTAAGTCGGTCCCCATGATCTTGATGCCCACCGGAGTCTTAATCCCTGTGGAGAGCATATCGATGCGGGTTTTGATGGGCATGGTCCACGCATTGGTGAGGCCCGGGAAACGGACGGCTTCGTTCAACTCGTCGGACAATTCGGCAATCGTTAAGTAGCGTTCTTCTGGCAGCACGCGGCTCAGGGGCGTGCGTAAAAAGCCCGGCCAGTTCGAAAAGAACCGTTCCACAGATCGCTTTCGCCACTCATGAAGCACCTTCCCCTTCACCTCTTTTGGAAAAATCATGGAGAGAGGGCGCGTCGCCCAACCCGGCCAGGTGTCATAAAAACGATCCAGGGTCAGGGTCTCATACTCCACCTTGGGTCGAAGCACGATGGTGGTCTCCAGCATGGAGAGGGGGGCCGGATCGGTGGAGGTGTCCGCACGCCCAACTTTTCCCAGGGTGTGCCGCACCTCGGGAAACCGCTTGATGATCTTGTCCGTCTGCTGAACCAGTTCTCGCGCCTTGGTCACCGAAATCCCCGGCAAGGTCGTAGGCATATAGAGAAGGTCGCCTTCATTTAAGGGGGGCATGAACTCACTCCCCAGCCGGGACAGGGGATAGATTGTCGCAACCACCAACAGCACAGCCACAAGGACCGTCAGCTTGCGCCATTTCAAGACCCCATGAATCACCGGGCGATAGAGTCGAATAAAAAACCGACTCAATGGGTTCTCAGATTCGCTCATGATCCGCTGGGGTACCACCAGCATCACCAATGCGATGCCGCCGATGATGGAGACCCAAAAGCTCCAGGTCGGCAGGTCAACCCCAAAGGAACGAGCCCCCAGCACCGCCATGGGAGGCAACACACCTGTCAGGGCATAAATCAGGCGACGCGTCCCCTTGGGTTGCTCATCGCAGGCCCCCTTTTCCCGAACAAAAAAGGTCATCAACACCGGAATCACCGTCACCGCGAGCACAGAAGACGCAGCCATGGCGAATGTTTTTGTAAACGCCAGGGGCCTGAAAAGACGGCCAGATTGGTCTCCTAAGGCGAAGACCGGCAAGAAGGAGACGGTGATAATCAGAAGGCTATAGAAGAGAGCCGGCCCCACCTCTCGGGATGCATCGATAATGATCTGTTGATGGGAGCGCGAGCCGTCGCTTCGTTCCATGTGCTTGTGGGCGTTTTCCACCAGCACCACCGAGGCGTCCACCATCACCCCGATGGCGATGGCGATGCCTCCCAAGCTCATGATATTGGCGTTGATGCCGTTGAGATACATCACAATAAAAGCGACAAGAATTCCCACTGGAAGCGTGAAAATAGCCACAAAAGCGGACCGAAAATGAAGCAGGAAAATCACGCAGATAAGCGCCACTACGGCCATCTCTTCCACCAGCTTGGTTCGAAGCGTGGAGACCGCCCGTTCGATGAGATCCGAGCGATCATATCCCATTTCAATGGTGACGCCTTCCGGCAACCCCTTTTCCAACTCCTTGAGGCGTTCCTTCACACGGCCAATGGTCGCAAGGGCGTTCTCGCCGTAGCGCATCATCACGATACCGCCCACCACTTCGCCTTCTCCGTTCCACTCCAGGACCCCCCTTCGAAGATCCGGTCCAATCTTAACCGAGGCGACATGCTTCAAGAGAATCGGCGTTCCCTTGTCGTCTACACCCAGGGAGACGCTTTCGATATCTTCCACGGAGGAGAGGTAGCCGAGCCCCCGCACCATAAATTCCGTTTCCGCCATCTCCACCAATCGCCCCCCCACATCGGTGTTGGAGCGCTCGATGGCCGAACGGATCTGCCCAATGGAGAGCTTGTAGGCATTGAGGCGAGAGGGATCCACCTCCACCTGGTATTGCTTCACGAACCCGCCGATGCTCGCCACCTCAGAGACACCGGGCACGGCGGTTAATTCGTAGCGCAGGTACCAGTCCTGAAGGCTCCGAAGTTGCTGGTTGTCCACCTTGCCTGAACTGTCCTTCAACACATACTCATACACCCAACCCACACCGGTGGCATCGGGCCCCAGAGCCGGGGTCACCCCTTCAGGAAGCCTCCCGGCTACCACGTTGAGATATTCCAGCACCCTGGATCTCGCCCAGTAAAGGTCCGTTCCGTCTTCGAAGATAATGTAGACAAAAGAGAGGCCGAAAAAAGAGTACCCCCGCACCGACTTGGCGTACGGCACGCTGAGCATCGCCGTGGTTAAGGGGTAGGTCACCTGATCTTCCACCACCTGGGGCGCCTGCCCCGGGACGTCGGTATAGACAATCACCTGCACGTCGGAGAGATCTGGAATAGCGTCCAGAGGCATCCGCGACATGGCGACGATACCCGCCACCACGACAAACAGGGTGATCAGAATCACAAGAAACCGGTTTCTCACCGACCATATGATTAATTTATCAATCATTAGAACTCACCTTTCCGCGGTTTACATGTCATCGAAAAAAGCATCCTCATCAAGCGACGGGGTGGGTTCGGAAGAAACCGTGTCAGCCCTCGGAGGAGCCGGGTTCTTGACTTCCATCATCTTGGTGATGGCCTCCTTCAGCTGAGATTCCGAGTCGAGAAGGAACTGACCGGAAACCACCACTTGGTCTCCCGGAGCGATCCCTTGAAGAATATGAATGCGCTTGCCTTCGAGGGTGATTCCTGTCGTGACATCTCGTGGCGTGTAGCGACCCTTGGCGGTTCGAACAAAAACAGTCGACTTGGGCCCGGATCTCAGCACCGCCTCTGCCGGAATCACAACCCCGATTTGACCCGAATCGTTGCGGATGGAGACATTCCCGTACATATCGGGTTTCAAAAAGCCATCGCGGTTGTCAAACTCAAGCCGCACCGTGACGTCCCGTGTGCGCCCCTGCATGAAGGGGTATACATAAGCGACCGTGCCAGTGAGGGTCTTGCCCGGGCTGAAGGGAAGGCTCATGGAGGCCACCTGTCCTTCCTTTACCCGGCCCACCTCGTATTCATACACATGGGCTTCCACCCAGACCCGTGAGAGGTCTGAAATGGTGTAGAGGCTGGACCCGGACTTGAAATAACCGCCCTCCACAGCCGACTTGGAGACCACCACGCCCGTATAGGGAGATCTCACCGTGACTGCTTCGAGGGCTCTGCCACGTTTTTCAGCACGCGTGATCTCCGAAGGGGCCATGGCATAATTCAACAGCTTTCGCTTTGACGAGGCAAGAAGCCTGTCATTGTAGTCGTTTCCCTTTCCACTCACCCGGGAGCGGACATTGAGGTACTCCTCCTGGGCGGCGATGAGCTCTGGAGAGTAAACCGTAAAAAGCGGGTCCCCCTTTTTCACCTGCTGGCCTTCGAAGTTGGCCTGAAGAGTTTGGATCCAACCTGAAAACCGTGGGCTCACCTTAAAGGTCCGGGTCTCATCGTAGGTCACATGCCCCCACGTGTTTAGGGTATGGGATAGAGGGGCCTGCTCCGCGACCTCCAGCCGGACCCCCATGTTTTGTTCAACCACCGGATCGATGCTGATCACAACTCCCCCCACCAGCTCATCCTCATAAACCGGCACCAGATCCATGCCCATGGCACTCTGGCCCGGCGCATCGTAAATTTCGGCAGGATTCATGGGCGCCCGCCAGTAGGCCACCACGCGCTCTCCTGGCTCAGCTGAAGCGTCGGCTTCGGCCAGCTTGGGGATCAACGTCATACCGCACACAGGGCAGTTTCCCGGATCATCGAGGATAATAAAGGGGTGCATGCCGCAGGTCCAAAGCTCTGCAGCCGTCTCGTGGTCATGATCCCCTTTAGTGATGGCTGCCGTATCGGAAGCATCACGCCCCTGACTTATAAAACTCATGGAAACAAGCCCGACAAGGACGGCAACAGCCACCCCGATACCAACGACCCATCTCCAGCTCTTTTGCGTCACTTTTTCTCTCATTTTATCAATCCTCACTTCGTCCATATCCAACGCATAAAAAGCCGTCACCACTCACCACTCTCATGGCTTAAGTGCTTTCGACCGGGCCTGGCTTATTTGCCAAAGTTGCTTTTCATCAGCTCATGAACCCCAGGATCCAGTGCCCCTGTGAGCTCTTTTAACTTCGCTTCAGCCACCAGGGCGTCTCTCAAAAATTTTCTCGCCGTTAGTTCTGCCTTCATGGCCGCCATAAGCTCGTCAATCATGATGTTATAGCTTGCTTTCCCAACCTCGTAACGGAAGACCGCAGCCTCAGAAAGCTGCCTTGCCATGGGTACTAGGTCATCCCTGTAAAAGAGGTGACGCTCTACAGCGGTGGCCATGTCGTTGGCCAGACCGTCGATGCGGTGAGGCAATGATCGTTGATACCCCTGATAACTCAAAATCGCTGCCCGCTCTCCTGCCCTCTTTGACGCGACGAGGCGATCCTCTCGCCTGCTTTTCCATACGGGGAGAGGAAATGAGGCCGAAAGGGAGATAAAATCGTCTCTGCTGCGCCCCGTGGCATCAGCCTCTCTCTGCCCATACGCCACCTTGACATCCACATCCGGCATCGCCTCTTTTTCGGCCAGGGAGAGGGAAACGCGGCTCAAGGCCACCGATCGGCCCAGAGATTCAAGCCGAGGGTTCTCCTCCACGGCTTGGCTCAACCAGTCTCCCACGGGCCTGAGCCGTGGCAAATCAGGCTGAGGCCCAGGGCTCACGCCCCGATACGTTTCTCGCTGGAGTACCCTGTTGATACGTATTTCCAACTTACGGTAGCGGCCTTCCAAGGCTAATTTCTCATCGGTCAATTGATTCAGCGCAAGTTCACCAGAAAGCACCGCCTGCTGCATCTCACGACCTGCAGCGTAACGCGACTCTGAGGCATGGATGGCCTGGGTCACCAACCCGGAGAGATCCTCATTCAGCTGAAGACTCTCCGCCACAAACCACAGATCATAATAGGCTTCGACCACCTCTCGCCGAAGAGAGAGGATCTGTGCCTTCAAACGAGCCTCGGCCTTCCGGGCCGAGAGGAGTCGGGCCTCTGCCCGAAGCCCTCGCTTCCCCGGCCAGGGGAGTCGCTGGGTGATGGAGACCTGCTTCTGGGTCATGGGTTCCTGCCCCAGCGAGAGGCTATCCACGGGCACATTGATGAGCCCCACCCCGAGTTTCGGGTTGGGAAGAGAGCCATCATAATCGGCGGCCGCCTCGAGCCCCTCAATCACCTGCCGGGTGGCCTGGATATCCGCGTTGTTCATCACCGCCTCACGAAGGAGCCCACCCAAGGGCTCCGACCCGGCCGATCCGATGACCGGGGTCATCACCCACACCGTTATCAGCAGTACCGTAAAAATAATTCGTGTCATCTCAATAGGGTGTCCGTATAGATTCAAGGCTAAATTGATCAGGCAGCACGCGCCATCCTGATACTCCACGCCGACACATTGCAGCCTCTGTGCCAACCCAAACGTATAAAATCATAGCCACTTGTTTTTAAACGGAATTTTTATAAAAATGTATATACATAGGCGTATCTTATATCCACCGAAATCATAAAAATTGGGGACTATTCTCGATGCCTGTGAAGAGTATTCTAAATACGGAGACGGATCATAAGGGATAAAAAGAGCGCCCCAGATCAAGGCAGGAATAAAAAAAGGGGGGAAGCGGCCCCGGGGGGGGGCATGCCAGAATCGGTCCCCAGAAAAAACACAGGGACCCATGCCGATAAACAACAATATAAGACGTTGATTTAATCAATAAAGTAGAAGTGCCCATCATTAAGGGGATGTATTCAAGAGAGGGAAGACCGTTCTCGATTCGTAAAGAGGGGGGAGTGTCTCCATGCCGGGCCTCTCGTATCTTGACACATTCCAAGCAATACCGTATTCTTTTTATTAGTCTTTTTTACATGGCGTCCCCTTAAAATTCCCACCGCATGCACCCCTCCTCGCCACTCCCCGATGGACACCCACCCGGGCGTGATGAATCCAGGAGTTTCCATGATCTCTTCCAGGCGATGCATATATGGCCCCCTCCTCTTCTGCCTCCTCTGCGGATGCATCCTCTTCTTCGTCACCCCGAGCCTCGCCGAAGGGGCGCCTCCGCCCAAACGGGTTCTCCTTCTCAACTCCTACCACCAGGGCCTCTCCTGGACCGACGGCATCACCACCTCCGTCATTCAGGCATTTTCCGACACACAGATCGAACTCCACGTGGAGTATCTGGACAGCAAGCGGTCTCATCCTTCAGAGATTGTCGATACGGTCACCGATTATCTCATCAAGAAGTATACAAAAACACCCCCCCATGTGATCCTCTGTTCAGACAACAATGCCCTCGATTTTCTTCGTGAGTACGGCGCTTCCATTTTTCCGGGAATTCCCGTGGTCTTCTGCGGTATCAACGGATACGAGCCAGCCATGCTCGATGGATTTACCGGAAACATCACGGGTGTGGTGGAAAACACCGATCCTTTGGGGACCACGAAACTGGCCCTCAATCTTCTGCCGGAAACTCGACGGCTCATCCTCATTGTGGGAACCACCCCCACGGGTCAGGCGGTAAAACGACAGGCCCAAAAAGAGTTGGCTCCCCTGGCAGAGAGTGTCGAGATGATATGGTGGGATGGTCTCCGCAAAGAGGCGCTCTCTAAGCGGCTGAAGCGCCTTAAAAAAGGGGATGTGGTCCTTCTCACCCTGTATAACCGAGACGGCGACGGCGCGTACCTCTCCTTCGAAGAGAGTGCACGATTCATCACCCAAAGGGCCCGGGTCCCCGTCTTCGGTCTCTGGGACTTCTACATCGGCACCGGAGTGGTGGGGGGACGCATGGCAAGCTCCAAAGACCAGGGAAAAAGTGCGGCATACCTGGCCAAACGCATCCTCAAGGGAAAGGAGGCCAGCCAGCTTCCTGTCATCGACTCAAGCCCCAACATCTACATCTTCGATAACATCGCCTTAAAAAAATTCCAGATCAATCGAGAATCACTCCCCTTTGGAAGCACCGTGGTGGGGGCCGTCAGGGGAAGCGTCGGTCACCTGTTTTACTATATCAACGCCTTTGTCCTCCTCCTATTCTCCCTGGTATTAATCTATGTCGCCAAGCTCGCGATCCAGATTTTCAGGAAAAAGGCCCCCTTGCCTCAATTCTCCAAACAGCTCTCCCAGATCCTCGTTGCGGTACCGGCCATCGCCCTGTTCTTGGCCACCCTTCTCTGGGCGGGCCAGGATATTCTTCAATTTAAAGAGACCACACAAAGACTCAACAAAACCCTAAAAAAAGAACTCCGCCAAACCATTGTCTACCAGGTCAACCGGGCCATGGAGGATATCGCCTTCCAGAAAAAGACCCAACGCCTTCGCCTACGAAAGAGTCTGAAGTCCCGCACGGAAGAGGCCATGGGCATCGTCGCCCATCTCTACGCCACCCACCGTAACCGCCCCCGGGAAGAGGTCGAGGCGGTGATCCACGATGCCCTCTTTGCCATGCGATGGCATAAGGAGCGGGGGTACTACTTTGTGATGGATTTAAACGGGCGGATGATCCTCCACCCCCTCCTGCCCCAGCTTGAAGGAAAAAATGTGCTCCCCCTCTCAGATGAGGATGGGGTATTCCTCAACCAAAACATCATCGCCACCATCCTGGCCGCAGGAGAGGGGTTCAGCCAATACAAATGGGCCAAGAGACAGGGCGATACTATCCAGACCCCAAAACTCTCCCACCTTCGCCTCTTTAAGCCCCTGGGGCTCATCATCGGCACCGGTGAATATTTAGATGACATTCAAAGCGACACCCAGACCCTGGCACTGGAACAACTGAAAGGGATCTCATACGCCGGAGGAAAAGGATCTATTTTTGTCCAACGCTTCGATGGTATGGGGCTTATCGACCCAATCCAGCGCAGCCAGGTTGGCAAAAACGCCTGGGAGATCACCGACCCCCATGGCATCAAGCTGGTCCAAGAGATCTCCGCCGCCGCCAAACGCCCCGACGGTGGATTTGTGAGCTATGCGTGGGAAAAACCCCCATCTGGAAAGGTGGTGGAGAGGCTCTGCTATGTGCGTGGCGTGGATGATTGGCAGTGGGCGGTGGGATCTGGACTCTATCTGGACGACCTGAACGATGCCGTCACCCTGGCCAAACGCACAATGATCATCCGCTTCTCGGTCCGTCTCGTCTTAATGCTCACCGCCATGGTAATTCTGGGCCTCTTCTGTACCTGGCTGGGACGGCGCTATGCCACCCGGCTGGCCACCCAGTTTCAGACCTTCCAGGAGGAGTTCACCGCCTCGAAAGGCAATCCCATGAATATCACCCTTTACGACCACGCCGAATTCCGCAATCTGGCCATGGGCATCAATACGGTGCAAGGGGAGAGAAAACGGGTATCCGTGGCCCTTATGAAGCAACAATCCCTCATGCAGGCCATATTCTCCTCCACCGCCGATTTTCTCATGCTCAAGGACAGAAGTGGTGTCTACCGCATGGTCAACGATGCCTGCACCGCCTTTATGGCCATGGACAGGCACACCATCGAGGGACGCACCGACCACGAGCTCTTCGGCAAAGACCGGGCCACACTCTTCTCCCGAGGTGATGCCCAGGTCCTTGAGACGGGGGCTCCCATGACCGATGAGTGGCATCTCTCCGAAGGGGGGACTTTTACGAGTCTTCTCATCTCCAAGACGGCGGTACGGGAGACCAGCGGGAAGATCACCGGGGTCCTCTGCTCGGCACGGAATATCACCACCCTTCGTATCGCTCAGAAAGAGTTAAAACAGAGTGAGGCCCACCTCCATATGGCCCTCAATGAGGCCAAGGAGGCCAACGAAGCCAAAAGCACCTTCCTGGCCAATATGAGCCATGAGATTCGAACCCCCATGAATGGGGTCATCGGCATGACCGGACTCCTCTTAGGGACCCAGCTGAGTAACGAGCAGCGAGAGTATGCCCAGACGGTTCAAGCCTCGGGGGAGTCCCTCCTCGCCCTCATCAACGACATCCTCGATTTTTCCAAGATTGAAGCGGGTAAGCTGGATATGGATATCCTCGACTTCGACCTCCACGCCATGCTCGATGACTTCTTAGGCCCCATGGCCATCCGAGCCGAGGAGAAGGATCTGGAGCTGATCTGTATCCCCTCTCCCACGATTCCCGGCCACCTGAAAGGGGACCCCGGGCGCCTAAAACAGGTCCTCATAAACCTCACGGGAAATGCCATCAAATTTACCGAACGGGGTGAGGTATCGGTGCACGTGGCCCTCTTGGAAGAGAGGAGCCAGGACGTTTGCCTCAAGTTCTCCGTCAAAGATACGGGTATCGGCATCTCCCCAAAAAAGCAGCCCCTTATCTTTCAGAGTTTTCAACAGGTGGATGCCTCCACCACACGTCAGTTCGGAGGCACGGGCCTGGGCCTCACCATCTCGAAACAGCTGGTGGAGCTCATGGGAGGGACGATCAGCCTGGTGAGCCGAAAGGGCAAGGGCTCTCACTTCTGGTTCACCGTCCAGCTAGAGAAACAGAAGAACCCGCCCCCCTCCCTCCGCCTGGAGGATGCACGGGGGCATCGCATTCTCGTCGTGGATGACAACCCCACCAACCGGGAACTCCTCGGATCTCTGCTCACCGCCTGGGGTTTTTCCGTGGATGCCGTGGCGGACGGCGCCACAGCCCTTGAGGCCGTGAACGCCGCCAGGGAAACGGGAACGCCATACCGATTGGGCCTTCTGGATATGCAGATGCCTGAAATGGGCGGCGAAGCACTGGGAGGGGCCATTCTAAAAGAGAGTCCTCCCGGAGAGACCGCCCTTATCATGATGGCCGCCCTTTCGCACCGGGGATCCGCCCGGCGCTTTCACGCCATGGGGTTTGCCGGATGCCTCACCAAACCCATTAAACAAAAAGATCTCCACGAAATCCTGGCCACCGTACTGGAGAAGAGAATCGCCGACAAAGGGACGGAGCCACCCCCTAAGCATTTACACACCGTTCGCAGCGGGCACATCCTTCTGGCCGAAGATAACCTGACCAACCAGAAGCTCGCCCTTCTGCTCTTGCGCAAGATGGGATTCAAAGTCGATGCCGTGGCCACCGGTACCGAGGCGCTCACGGCCCTCTCCCACACCGCCTACGACCTCGTTCTCATGGATGTCCAGATGCCGGAAATGGATGGATACGAGGCCACCCGTCACATCCGTAACCCAGAGTCAACGGTGCTCTCATCGTCTATCCCCATCATCGCCATGACCGCCTTTGCCATGAAGGGAGACCGGGAGATCTGCCTGGCCGCCGGCATGGACGACTACCTCAGCAAACCCATTCGCATCGATGATCTCACCCGCGTCCTGGACCGATGGCTTCCCCCAAAGGGGGAGACGACTTAATCCCCCGTCTCGAATCACCCGCCCCCCTCTTTTTTTCTATTGATCCTCCAGGCACATTGTCGTATCGTCTGGGCACGTTACCCGGCCCCTTTTTTGTTCGAAGGGGCCTTTTTTTATGGTCACCGGCCATGCACAACACCGCCATGGATGCGTCACCGGTCTGCCCATCACCCACAGATTCATCCGTTCTCACGGAGTGCATATACATGAAATTATCTCAGCAACAAGCCGCCGCCGTGGAACACCTCGGTTCCCCTGCCCTGGTGGTCGCCGGTGCAGGCTCCGGAAAGACCCGTACCTTAACAGCCCGATTTGCACGGCTCATGGAGCGCGGCATCGACTCCCGGCGTATCCTGGCCATCACCTTCACCAACAAAGCCGCCGGTGAGATGAAGAGCCGTCTCATCGAGATGACGGGCTTAAACGATACCGAATTCCCCTGGGTGCGCACCTACCATAGCGCCTGCTATATGATATTGAAAAAACATGGCACCAAGCTGGGATACCGAATGCCCGTTGAGATCTTCAGCAGCTACCACCAGCAAAAGACCATCAAAGAGATCGCCCTCTCCCAGAACATCGACAAGAAACACGCCCCGGCCATTCTCTCCGAGATCTCCCGGGCGAAAAACTCCGGTAATGTCGACCGATACCTAGATGCCATGCCCCTCATCATGCGGAGCCGCACCCAGGGGATCTACCGGGAGTATGAGCGTATTTTGCGTGAGAAAAATGCCCTGGATTTTGACAATATCCTCTGCCTGGCCCGGGATCTGTTGCGAGACTACCCGGAGATCAAGGCCGAGTACCGTGACAAGTTCCAGCACATTCTCGTGGATGAGTATCAGGATACCAACAACCTCCAGGAGGAGATCACCCGCCTTCTTCTCGGTCATGAGAACCTCTTCTGCGTGGGGGATGACTGGCAGGCGGTCTACGGATTCCGGGGCAGTAACGTCAGCCACTTCCTCTCCTTTCCGGAAAAATACCCCAAGGCTAAGGTCTTTCGCCTGGAGCAGAACTATCGCTCGGCGGACGAAATCGTCCAGCTGGCCAACGGTATCATCGGCAACAATGAGAGCCGCATGGATAAACGCTGCTTCTCGGAAAAAAGGGGGGCGATTATTGAGGCCCGGACCTTCTTCAATGAATTTGAAGAGGCCGAATGGGTGGCACGAAAGATCCGTACAGAGTCCAGAGGCGGGGTCGACTACGAGGATATGGTGGTGATGTACCGCACCAAGGCCCTCTCTCTCTGGTTCGAAAAGGCCCTTCGGCAACTCCAGATTCCCTACCAGATGGTGGGGTCCAAGGGTTTCTTCGAGCGAAAAGAGATTCTGGACCTCAACTGCTACCTCCTGGCCGCCGCCTTCCCAAGGGACGATGTCGCCTTCGAACGAGTCATCAACACCCCCAAACGGGGTATCGGCCCCTCCATGCTCTCCAAGATCGGCCAGGCACGCGTGGGCACCATGAGCTTCCAGGAGTCGGCACGCATCATGGTAAAGGAAAGGGTCCTCACCAAGAAAATCCACGAGGGGCTCTCATCCATCTTTACCCTCTTAGATACCATCAAGGAGATGGCCCCGGATATGGCGATCCGGGAGATCCTCGATCATACCGGCTACTTAAAGTATCTCGAGGCCTACTGCAAGACCCCCGATGAGTTTCTCACCCGGAAAGACCAGATCGAGGAGTTACTCCACACCGCATCCTTGAAGGATACCCTCTACGACTATTTAGAAGATGTGAACCTCATCCGAGAAGACAAGGATGACGACGACGGTGGGGGCAAGGGTGTCCACCTCTCCACCGTCCATGCCAGCAAGGGTCTGGAGTATCAGATGGCCGTCATCGTGGGTTTAGAAGAGCAGCTCTTCCCCCACTGGCGATCCATGGAGAGTGACCGGGAGTTGGAAGAGGAGCGCCGCCTCATGTACGTCGCCGTCACCCGGGCCGAGAGCCGCCTCTACATCACCTCAGCCGCCTCACGGCGTAAAAAACGCGCAAAAAAAAGCCGCTTCTTCTACGAACTCGATGCGACCATGGACGAATTGGGTCTTTAGGGTCTTCGGCTAAAAAGTGCGGAGACCTCATATGTTCGCCGCAAGATACGGAAAACCAGGGCGGCATATGACGGGGCGTTCTCAGGCGAGGACGCCCCATCGGGCTTTAAGGTTCACTGTGGGGGGCCCTCTATCCTAAGGCCACATCCAGAACCATCATCACCGAGAAACCCACCATGGTGGCCATGGTCACCATGTCGATATGGGTATACTCCCTCTGAGATTCGGGGATCAACTCCTCGACCACCACAAAGATCATGGCACCGGCGGCAAAGGCCAGGGCATACGGCAGAACGCCCTGCATCTTGATGACGAAATAGGCCCCCATCACTCCGGCCATGGGCTCCACCATCCCCGATGCCTGCCCCATTAAAAAGCTCTTCCCCTTACTCATCCCCTCACGACGCAGGGGCATGGAGACGGCCATTCCTTCGGGGAAATTCTGGAGACCAATTCCAATGGCCAAGGCGATGGCCCCGCCCATGGTGGCCGATGGTAAATGGGCGGCCACCGCGCCAAAGGCCACCCCCACGGCCAGCCCTTCGGGAATATTATGCAGGGTGATGGCAAGGACCAGGAGGGTGCTGCGCTGCCATGAGGTCTTAATCCCTTCACTCTGTTCCATGGCCAGTCCGGGATGGAGGTGGGGCAAAAATTTATCGGCCAGGCGCATGAAGATGCCCCCGCCCATAAAACCGATCACGGCGGTGAGCCAGGGGATATGCCCCAGATCCTCGGCCATCTCGATACCCGGCGCCAGAAGTGACCAGAAACTGGCGGCGATCATCACCCCGGCAGCAAACCCCAGCATGGCATCCATTAATTTTTGATTCATGGACTTAAAAAAAAATACCAACCCCGCCCCGGCGGCCGTCACGCCCCAGGTAAAGAGGGTGGCAAAAAATGCCTGGGTAACAGGATTATACTGCTGGAGAAAATTAATCATGGCTGCCTCCTTGAAGAGAAGTGAACCCAGATACGCGCCTTAAGAAACGCCCCTATCCATCGCTGATACATCATCCAAATTTATATATATAATCTATGAATTATAACCTCAGCCGCTTCCATAATACAAGTCCAGGATGGACCATCACGGCATGGTTTCTTTACGGAGAGGGCGAGCGCCCAGGAGAGGATGGCGGTAAAAAATAGGGATACGATACGAAGCAGAGTATGGGATGCCCCCGACATAAGGTACCGGAGGCTCGTTCCCAAGAGCCCTTACGATGCAGGGCGATATTTAAGGAGCATGCCTTTTAAGAAGTTGCGTAAAATCTGATCTTTGCACGGCCGGTAATGTTTGTGATCCGGCTTTCGGAAGAAGGCACTCAGCTCATGCTTGCTCATGGCAAAATCCGCCAGAGTCATCATCTCCAGAACATCATCGGCGGTAAAATTCATGGCAATCTTTAATTTCTTAAAGATGATGTTGTTGGTTAAACGCTTCTCCGGTACGGGCTGGGCCCCCTCTCTCTTACCCCGTCTATCATTGATCAGGCCATTTAAAAAAATGGCCAATTCCATGTCACTGCACACTTGATAACTGGGATCGTCATCCTTTTTCAACCAGGCGTCCATCTGCTCCCGTGTCACCTCATGGCCGGCGGCTCCGAAGAGAGCCACCATCTTTACATCGCTGAAATCAAAAGTGTATCGAATACGTCGTAAAATATCGTTATTTTCCATCAAGTTTTCCTTAAAATATAAGCAGATAGTGCCCCACCGTGGCCACGGTTAGGCAAACTATAATATAGATGCCTTGGACGAACCGCAGTGGCCCACCGAAGGCGCGTAAAAATAGATGGGGGCTCGTATGATCCATCCACCGATCCCCCCCTTCTCCCTTACCATGAATGCATCAAAAAGAATGGAGAAAAAAGGCACCACACGGGTGCGAATACCACCGATACCACCCCATTACCCCCCTCCCCATCTTTTGGCCCCTCTCAAAAAAAATATCGCCTTAAAATACCCCATTTCCCTTTACATGCCCCCCATCTTCAATTAGTCATGCCAAGGCCCTTGAAGCGCCCCCGAAAGGGGACACTTTGTGAGACGCCGCCTTAAAGACACCTCACGATGAAGATAATTAGAAATGGATATGATCTGTATGATGAGCCGAGTAATACGCGTCGTTTTGGGCCTTTTTTTTATATATCTCCTCATCTCCGGCGAGGCCTCGGCCGATTGCCGGGGGTGCTGTTCACGCCACGGCGGGGTGGTGTGCGGGGAGGACGGCGTGCAGTGTGCCGATGGGTCCCCTTTGTCGGCACGCTGCCAGGCCAAGGCGTGCAACCCATGCGAGGGGGCCATCTCTCAAGGGAAGAGGGATGATGCGGTATCCAGTGCCAACACCCTGGCCATCGCAAATTTTAATATCCAGGTATTCGGAGTCGCCAAAGCGGGAAAACCCGAGGTGATGAAGACCTTGGGGAAGATCATCACCCGCTTCGATATTGTGGCCATCCAGGAGATTCGGGACAAATCGGGACGGGCCATAAAGGCCCTGGAGAGAGAGGTCGATGCCCTCGGAAAGGACTATACAGTCATCACCGGGCCGCGCCTGGGACGCACCAGCTCCAAGGAGCAGTACGCCTATATCTATCGCACAGAGGCCTTAGAGTATATCGAGGCATATACCTATGAGGACGAGGATGACACCTTCCACCGTCCCCCCTTCATCGCACGGTTCATGGCAAGGGGCGGTGATTTCTCCTTCGTTCTCATCACCGTGCATACCGATCCCGATGAGGCCACCGAAGAGATCGAGGCCCTTCCAAAGGTGGTGGATAGTGCCCGGAACCACACGAATCATACCGGTGGCTCATCACCAACACCATGGATACCAATCTGGCCGCCTCCCAGTGCACCTACGACCGCATCATCATCACCGCCGAAACCACCCCCTACACCACGGGGCACGCCAATATCTTTCGTTTTGACACGGAGTACGGCCTCTCCAGGGCCCAGGCAAAGCGGGTCTCGGATCACTACCCTGTATTTGCCCTCTTCACCCTCGCCCCCGACGCATATCGGGACGACCCGGACAGCGGTTGCTATATCCAATCGACCCGCTGCCCCTAAAATGAGCCGTCGGTGGGCCGTCAGTCCGTGGGCGCCTCTGTCGGCGGCACGCCGGGCCCCTGGCCTCGCATCACCTCATCGCCCAGATAGATCATCACCGAGGCTCCGAACAGATCGGCGTCCCGAGTCCCCCTCGCCTTCTCTAAGAAACGTTCCACGCCGTGAGGATCTGAGAGCTCGACCCTCTCATCCACCCATCGAAGGATGCCCTCACACGGGCTGTAGACCACCGCAGGCCCGAAGCATTCGCCCGCAAGGGTCCCCGTAGAGACCCGCCCCCAGAGATCGTGGCCATCGAGACGAAGGGGAGCGGGTGCCGGATCGAGGTTCAAGAGCTCCCCGAAGAGCCCTAAAATCTCACGGACAGACGGCGCATCTCGCCCATCGAGGCCGGCGCGTCCCTCATCGACCAGATTCTTAATATCCGCTTCATCAAAGGAGAGGTCCAGTCGTGCCAAGGCCCCTTCGTAGACGAAGGCCAGGGACCCCTCCTTTCGGCTGACCACCACATCGGCGTCATTTAATATCCGTAAGGCATTGCGGATGCTGATCATCTCCTTGATGGACGGTTCCTTGCGCATAGCCACATCCTCTACGGTGCTATGGTAGAGGGGCAGATCGTTATCCAGCACAAGAAGCGGCTGAATCTCCCCGGGGAGAATCGCATCCTGGAAGTAGAGCTCTAACCCCCTCATATGGGTGCACTCAAAACCGGCGGCCGAGAGCAGCTCCCTCATCGCACGCTTATCAATTTTACCCCCCCCACCCATGGGACCGAGGGTGGCGAGAACCCGTCGTCTCATATGATCCAGGCTGATTTTTCGTAAAAGATTCTCTTTAAATGACATGACGACTCCTCATCGTAAAAGGGCTGGGAATCCGATAAAAAAAGGGGCCACCCCTTCCTTCGGGGAGGACCGAGGCACCCCGAGATACATCCCCTTCTTGCCTCCTGTCCCGGATTCGGCGCCTCCCCTTTCACACAGCCGATCTGAATGAAGGGAGGTAAAGGCACCTCGTATCGTCTCATAACCGGGGATCTCGCCCCTCACCTTTTTTGCGAAAGTTGCGATCTCGAGCCATTCACATGGGTAGGAAACGAGATAGATTCGAGATGCTCCCGCCGCATGGACCCCAGGCGACCCCGCTTGAGATAGATACGCTGCAGATAGACCCAATACCTCAAGGTATCGTAATTTGGCCTGTTCTTCGGAAAACGATGGGACCCATGATTCTTGACAAATAGTTGATACGCTTCAAAAAAATCCATCCATGCCTCATCGGTAAACAGTGCATTTTTCTGACGCTCCCGGCTACGCCTTCGGGCAGTTTCTACCTTTTGACTATCCAAGGTCCCGCAGGAGGGCCTCATTCCGCGAGACGCCATCTCCAGCATCTCCTCTCCCAGGCACTCGCGAATCCGGGCCCACCCCCGCGCGCCCGTAATCTCCCCATACCGCTTCTGGCACAGGGTATCTCCCGCGTCCGCCTGAAAAAGGGATGAAAAAACACCCATATCCGGATCTCCATGGGGTCGGGTATGGATATACCCGGCAAACCGTGTGCGGACCTCGGCGGTATCCTCGAGAAGATAACTGCGAAATCTCTGACGCCACACGGAACCACGGCGATCCCAGACTCGATTCATCGCGCGTGAGAATCGCGGTTGAAAGAGACGGGCATACTCCAGGATAGAGTGCATCTTCTTCTCATGCCTCCGACATAGGGAGGCAAATCGTTTGGGGTCCTCATCTCTGGCATTCACCAAACTAGCCGTGGTCCCTTCCCCGTACCAGAGAGAGACCCGCCGAATGAGCTCTGAGACCTCTATCGCCTCGGGAGGTGCCACACGAATCAGGGCACCATACCCCCGCGGAGTCACATGCCAGCACAACACCTTCACATCACAAAACTCAGCCGCCGTGGCCATAAGCCCTGAGAGCACCCCCTGGTCCTCTGCATCCAAATCGGGTAAATCCAGGGATATCTCGTTACTGATGGCGTACAGCGCCACTTCACCTTCCAAAATTAATCGCAATTCTCGCATCACAGACTCCTTATTTGAGATCTTGACCTCGGATCCACAGATAAAAAGCGGCCCCCACCTTAAGGTGAAAGGACCCCGATGTCTGTACACGCCCACGGTATCCGTTTGAGGATATGGGGATTCCATACCTCTGCCCGAAAAACGTCGAAAATAAGGGGCCACAGGTGCCTTAAAAGCACCGCCCCTGGGCGTCATGGAAATCGATAAAAGGCATCTTTATGTTGAATGGTAAAAAATAAGGCGGGTAATATTTAATTTACTATAATTATGGGAATAAATAGGTTTTGTCAAATAAACGAGACCGGCATGGCGGGATCATACCGGTAGGGAAGGCGTCCTTAACCCCCCGTCGCCGGGGAGGGAATCCCACATCTCCGGCCCATCCCGCCTCCTTTAAAAAAAACGGCGGGCATACAGATACGCGCCCCCCCCTTCACGGTAAGAACGTCCACATCTGTCTCGTAGAGACCGTATAAGCGATCCGAGGTCATCACCGCCTCCGTCGGCCCATCGGCGATAATCTCTCCGGCCTTGAGCATCACCACACGATCCGACACCCAGAGGGCATGATCCGGAAAGTGGGTGGTCTTAATAAAGGTGTAGCCACTGTGGGCCAGATCGGAGATACGGCTCAACAGGCGAATCTGGTTGCCATAATCCAGCCCCGTTACCGGTTCATCCATAATAAAAATATCGGCGCCCTGGGCCAGGGCGCGGGCGATGAGAATCAGTTGGCGTTCCCCGCCACTAATTTCGGTGTAGGGTCGATCTTTCAGATGGGAGATGGAGAGCCGTTCCAGGGCATCGATGGCGACCCGCGTGTCCTCGGTACGAAATCGTGAAAAAAATGGCTTATGGGGCAAGCGCCCCATGAGCACCACGTCGAGCACCCGGTACCCGAAGGAGAGGCGGTGGATCTGGGGCACATAGGCCATGCGCCGGGCCAGGGCCCTGGGGGCCATATCGGAGATCGGGGTCCCTTCCAGGGAGACGCCCCCCTCATGGGGCGTGAGAAGCCCCAGTATATGTTTTAAGAGGGTTGTCTTACCGCTGCCGTTGGGTCCCAGAAGGGAGACGATCTCTCCTTTGGCAACGGAGAGGGAGACATCCTTTAATACCGGTTGATGGGAGTAGCCATAGGAGAGATGGGTCACGTCGATGAGGGACATCAATTCCATCCTCCCCGGGTACGGGCCAGGATTAGGGCAAAAAAAGGGATGCCGATAAGAGAGGTTAAGAGACCAATGGGGATCTCCACACGGAAGAGAAGACGGGCCACATCGTCTGCCATGAGAAGGTAAGTGGCCCCGATGAGGGCCGATGCGGGCAGGAGAATCCGGTTATCCGGCCCGACGATCATGCGGGCGATATGGGGGGTAAGTAGGCCCACCCATCCGATAATGCCCCCCATCACCACCGTCAAGGCGCTGATCACGGTGGCCACCACGATAAATACCCCCCTTAAGAGGGTCACATTAACGCCCAAAGACCGTGCCTCCTCATCGCCCATGCTCAACACATTGAGATAATTTGCAAGGCTCAAGATAAGGACAAGGCCCACGATGATGGGAGCACTCACCGCCCCCACCGTCGCCCTGTCCACAGAGGAGAGACCGCCCATGAGCCAGTAGACAATGGCGGGCAGCTGCTCGTAGGGATCGGCCAGGTACTTAACCCCCGAGAGAAGAGCGGTGAAGAGGGCCCCGCTGATGATCCCCCCTAAGATCAGCATGAGAAGGCGGTCTCCCCGGTGGAGAGACGAGAGGCCCACGGCGGCAAAAACGGCCAAAAGACCACAGGAGAAGGCCCCCAGCTGCACGACAAACCAGTTCTGAGCGAAGATCATGGCCACACAGGCCCCGAAGGAGGCTCCGGCCAGCACCCCCAGGAGCCCCGGAGAGACCAGGGGATTGATGAACATGGACTGAAAGACCGCACCGGAGACCGACAGGGCCGATCCGATTAAGATGGCGGCCATGATACGCGGCAGCCGAATATCCATGAGAATATTGGCCACGAGGGCATCGTGAAGAGAGGCCACGGACGAATCGTGGGAGAGGGAGCGGGCGAGACAGTGCATGATCTCTCCCCCGCTCAAGGGGTAGCGCCCCAGGGACCAGGAGACCAGAGCCGTGATGAGGAGAAGGGCCCCCAGAAGCGGTATAAGAAGTGGCCGTCTCATGATTTCAAAACCTCCCGGGCCGATGCCGCAGTGAGGGCGTGGTGAAGAAAAAGCCGATAGAACGCCTGGGTATCCAAGACCGGGTCCAGGGGGTAGAGCCCGGGATAGAGGCGATGAGCCAGCCACCTCACCCCCAACAGTTGCATAAAGGATGGGGGACGATCGAACCAGCTGAAGGGCAGCTTAGGGATCCTGTACACCTGCCCCTCCCGGACCGCTCGTATCGTTTTCCAGCGGGGATCGCTTACGACCCGCTTAAAAAAGAGGGGCTCCTGGGAGATAATCACCTGGGGATCGTAGCCCAGGAGCTGTTCGATGGAGACTCTCTGCATGCCGTAAGGATTTGTATCCCGGCACCGATGGACATTCTCCCCCCCGACCCGTTCGATGAGCTCGGCATGCATGGAGCGGTGACATTCGGTGCTGAGCCCATCGCTTCCTTCGGCGTAGTAGACGGAGATACGGCGGGAGGCGGGAATCGACGCCCGGAGACGGTCCACGCCCCTTAGGGTCTCTTCGGCATACTGAGCCAGGGCGGCACCTCGCTCCTTTAGACCCAGCAGATCCCCTAAAAAGCGGAAGGCCCGGGGGTAATCGCCTAAGGAGTCCAGGGCGAGGTAGACCACGGGGATGCCCAGGGGCTTCAAGGCCGCCTCCATTTTTTCGTTGATCACCGATGTGTGCCACATCCACACCAGGATGATATCGGGCCTCACCGCAAGGAGGGTCTCTAAATTGGCCACCCGCCCCTGGCCGAACCAACCGCCGATCACGGGCAGATCCGAGAGACGGGGATCCAGATAGCGGGCCTCCCGTGGATGAACGGGAAAATTGAGACCGGCCATCCGTCCCGGGTCCATGGCGTATACCATACAGGTGGCCGGCGGTGTCGTGCCGTAAACGGTACGGATCACATCCGGTACCTGGACCGCTCTGCCCCGCATGTCCGTAATCTGCCGGGCAGAGGCCAGGCGGCCCCCTCCCACCAGAAGGGAGCAGACACAAAGGAAGAGGAGCCCTCCCCTAACGGCGCGCCCCCATAAAGAGGTGAGAAACAGCGCCTCTCGCGGGCCGTGCCCCTCAGAACAGGGGCTGGGGGGGAAATGACAAGGCTGAAAATCCATCGACATGGGGCCTCCTCGGGACCGAAATCTAATAGCGATAGCTGAGATTGGCAGAATACGAGGCCCCCGCTTCGGGATAGCCCTCTTCCGCCGCATAGTTCGTATCGAAGACATTATCCACACCCACATCGAGTTTAAATCCGGCGAAAAGGGTGCAATCGGCCCTTATATCGACGAGGGTAAACCCATGGGTTTCACGAACCCCATCGGAGGTGCTGTATCGTCCAGAAGTATACTCAGCCGATACGGTGAGTCCGGCCCTCTCCCCCAGGGGAGAGTGGGCATAGGTGGTTATTTTGTGTGCCGGCACACCGGTGATCTTATCTGAGCCGCTGCGGTTATCCCACTGGGTGTAGGTATACCCGAGCCCGGCCCGGAGGCCACGGGGAAGGGTGGCGATGAGCTGCCCCTCGGCACCGTAGAGGAGGACCTCGCCCACATTCCGATTCTGCTCCAGGGTCGCGCCGGCCCTCTCCGGGTCTGGCATAGTCACCGCCTGGATATAGTCCTCGATGTCACTAAGAAAAAGGGCCCCTTTAAAGGCAAGGATCTCCGTATCGCCCTCATACCCCACCTCATAGTTGGTGGAGCGCTCGGGATCGAGTCCGGGATTGGGCAGGGCACGCCCCAGTCGGTAGGAGTAACGGTCTTTCAAGGTGGGCAGGCGGCTCTTGCGGGCCATGGAGAGATAGGCGAGCCCGGTATTCTGCACATCATAAAAAAGAGAGACCTGGGGGTTAAAGGCGCCGGTATCTTCAGTCTCCATGGCATACATTTCCCCGGTATCCCCATTGAAATCCTGGGCCTCCAGCCCCACCTGCCAATCATAACTCATGCCCGCCAGCATGCTCCAGGCATCGCTAAGGAGGATGGTATCCTCGACGGCTGCCGAGTAATACTCATCCCGGAGGGTCTGCACAGGCTCTCCAGCATCGTGCTCCCGGTGACGATCCCGCTTGTAGTGCAGGGCCGATTTAAGGGTATGGCCATCAAAACGGCGGGTTCCCACCTCCAAGGCCCCGCCTAAGGTATCGTCATTGTGCCAGCTCCTGAAGGAGGAGCGACGCGCCTGGGTGGTATAGGTGGCATCATCGTAACTAAAAAGGGAGTTGTCGTAGGCATCGCCATAGAGCCGGGTCTTTATATAACTGGCAGAACCCACCGTGGTTTTTGAATTAAAGTAGAAACTCCTCTTATCCCACTGGGGCCATCGCCAGTACCGGGGCCTCTCGGAGGGGTCATCCCCGGTGTAGGTGGGGGACTCTTTTTCCGCCTCCTGGACACTGTAGCTCACCGCATATTCATCCCCCTCAAAGGGCTGATACCCCACCTTAAGGCTCACCTTCCGGTCGGTCACCGACGAGTTATCACGGTCTCCGCCCCCTTCGGTTTCGCTGGGTTTAAAGTCGTGGGAGAGTTTAAAATCACCCCGATCGACATAACTGCCCCCCCCTTGAAGATACCACGGCCCCTGATGGGTGCCCACGTTGCCATAGACGGTGGTCACGCCACCGCTCGCCGTTCCCGTCCCCCCGTTGGCCTCGAAGGGATTTTCCGGTCGCTTGGTAATCACGTTAATGGCTCCCCCCATGGTGTTGGGACCGTAAAGAACCGAGGCGGCCCCCCGGGAGAGTGCGATGCGGGAGATATCGAAGGTGGTGAAGCGGCCAAAATCGGAGTAGCCATCGTACATCGAGTAGATGGGGATGCCATCCATGAAGAGGGGTACATGCTTGACATCGAACCCGCGTACGAAGAGGGTACGTTCATTGCGGGCGCCGGTACGCGCCACAATAACCCCAGGCATCGCCTCTAAGGCATCGACCAAATCATCCCGGTGAGAGGCCCGCAAGACCGCCTCATCGATACGGTCATAGGCCCCTAAGGGGAGCTCTCGATCCGCCGCCACAACCACCTCCCCGAGACGATATCGTCCCGGCGCCGTCTCCGCCGCCGGCACCCCGGAGGCCAGGGAGAGCACCGTGAGCACAAGGCAGAGAGAATAAAAATAATACATGATCCAAAGTCCTTTCTAAATCCATCACCGAGGGTGATCACTGAAGAGAAAACCCCACACAGGTAGATATTTTTGTATGTACGTTTTAAACATACAAAATACCGAAAAGTATTATTTGTCACTACCTCACCCCCCGCATAAATGTCAAATACAATCACCATATACCAAGGCTTTTGCCCCAAAACCCCCAAGAGCAGATAAAAAGATATATTGACCTCTACTACGTACATTTGTATTCCATAGACGACATATGAATAACTGACTTAGGCGTTTATCCGCCCCATTTCCCATTTCCACCAGCTAAAACAGACATCTTGAAGGAGTCATCATGAAGCACCCCGCCCACGACTGGAACGAGGCATGGCGAAAAGGTCAAATCGAGATGCATGACCAGATGCACGATCCCGCATTCTGGGATAAACAAGCCCCTGGATTTACCCATCACGCCACGAAAAATGACTATATCCCCCAGGCCCTTAAAATCATGAAGACAGAACCGGGCTGGAGCGTCCTCGACATCGGATGCGCCACCGGCACCCTGGCGATCCCCCTGGCACCCCGGGTCCAGACCATCACCGCCCTGGATCCCTCCCCCGTCATGCTCTCCCTCCTCGAGACGCATTGCCAGGAACGGGGCATCGACAATGTCACCCCCGTCCAGGGCGGATGGGAAGACGACTGGGACGCCCTAAACGTAGGCCGCCACGATGTAGTCATCGCCTCCCGATCCCTCATCGTGGATGATCTACGTGGGGCCATTGTCAAGCTTCAGCACCACGCCCGAAAACGGGTCTATATATCGGCCCAGGTGGGGGATGGCGCGCGGGATCGCGCCATCATCGAGGCGACCGGCCGAGAGGTCTATCCCGGCGCCGATTACATCGTGATCTGCAATCTCCTGAGAGAGATGGGTATCTTCGCCGACATCACCTTCACCTGCCACGTGGAGGATAAGTGCTTCACCGATGTCGAGGAGGCCCTCAATTCGGTGCGGTGGATGGTCCATAATATGAGTGAAGAGGAGGAGCAGAGGCTGAGGCGCCATCTGGAGCAGACCCTTATAGGCGAGAAGGGCCGGTGGAAGCTGCCCCATCGCGAACCTCTGCGATGGGCTATCCTGGGGTGGGAGATACGACCGTAGACGGCCAAGAAAAGGCCTCAATCATCCGAATGGCCCTGCCAGAAGCCACACGTTTGCCTGATTTAAAAAATCGGGCGTGCCCCCCAGGCTTTTATGGTGACCGTGATGGGCCCGGGGCCCGTCACAATCACCCACCTGGGGCCCAGCCGCCGGCGGCATTTTTAGGGTTGGATAGTGACAAAGGGAGAGATGAAAAAAGGGGCTTACCGGCCTCTGTCACGAGACGGCGCCCTTTGTTTCGGCGGAGATCCGGCGCCTACACCGCATCGGAGGGGGTGAGCGTCTCCGCGATGACCTGTCCCGTCACCGAGGCGTCATACCCGGAGAGATGGCGGATCTCCCTGCGCAGGGCCGCCGATTGGAGGACATCTTCAAGGATCTTAATGGTGGGGTGATCTCCCAGATCGGCGGGAATGACCAGATCGCAACGTGCCACCGTAATGGGGACGAAACCCAAATTATACGCATCGGCAATGGCCCTCAGCCCCAGGGCGGCATCGGCTACGTTGCAGGCGATGCGATACGCCCCCTCCCGATGGGAGTTCACCTCGTTGCCATAACCGTGAATCGCACTGCCCGGCACACGGCAACGGTTCAGGTGATCGTCCAGCAACACACGCAGGGCGGCTCCCGGCTCTCGGTTAACAAAACGCACCATGGGCTGGGCGAGATCGGCCACCGTCCGAAGACCCAGAGGGTTCCCCCGGGCCACCATCACCCCCTCCTCCATAAGGGAGAACCCCAGGAGACGGCTCGGCACATGGGTCAGGGCCTCACCGGCCACCACCACATTGGACTCCTCCGCGCCTGTGTTGTGCATGTGGGTACCCGCCACATGCGCCACCCCATCGGCCAACCCCTGAAGAGATCGGGTACTGGAGGCAAAACGGCAGTGAATACGTGCATGGGGGTCCAGGCGAGAGACATGGTGACTCAAGAGGGCAAAGGCCGGATCACACCCCATGAGAATAATGGTTTTATCCAAGGATTCCGAGGGGGAGAGGAGAAGGGCACTGCTCTGATCTGGGGTAAGGAGTCCATCGGCACATTGGAAGCCAAGGGAGAGAGACTCGGCATCGTCTAAGGGGAGACCAATCAGGCGATCACGCACCCGTCCCAGGGCCAGTCGCGTGGAGGGCCCCGCCCTATCGTGAATCAGATGAACGGGCTCGGCCTCCGCCGGCGACTCCTCCACGAAGAGCGCCTCCACCCGGCACCCAAAAATCCGCGCCAGCCGCAGGGCAATGGCCGTGTTGGGAAGGTATCGGCCCGATTCGATATCGTAAATACCCTGCCGACGGACACCGGCCTTTTCGGCCAGTTCGGCCTGGGTCCACCCCTTCGCCAAGCGATACTGCTTCACATTGCAGGTGATATTAAAATTTTCTCCGGCCACAGCGGCCTCCCGGCCATGATACGGCCATTGATCGTTTCAAAAAAGAGGGTGCACTCCCTGACGCGCCATGCCCCACGGGCCCCTTTTTTCAAGGTGGCACACCTGACTTCCCGAGGCAAGATTTTTAGCGCGTCCCCATCCCCAGGAAAGAGAAGGCGATCTATTTTTTGGCATGGTTCAAATCAGGGCACCACTTCAAATCAAAAAGAGGCCGCCGGCGGCCAGGGAATTTTTGCCTAAGTGGCTTTGCCACCCCTGGACCCCAGGTTTGTTACGGTGACGGGCCTTTCGCCCGTCATCGTAACTATAAAACCTGTTTGGCAACCCCCGTTTATAAAAATTGGCAAAAGGTTGCCCCCCGGCAGGCCAACCGAGGCGCACGCTAAATAGTTATAGTGTTACCCTATTTTAGGCTATTTTGAACCAAGCCTATTTTTTTAAAGCCCCCTTACCGGAACCCGAAAAGTCCCCATGACGCCCCTTTCCCGCCACAAAGGCCCGAGCCCCCATCAGTGCGTCGTCATTATCGAAGAGGGCCGCCGCATGGTTCAGTTCGTGGTCCAGGGCCGCCTCCACTCCGAAGGCATGCTGATGAATCGCATTATGGCGATCACATCGCATCCCTTCGGGGGGAAATGCCGCCATGGCCTCGGCCAGACCTTCGGCCTCCATACGGGCCCTTCCATCCGCCACAACCCGCGTGACCAGACCAAAGGAGAGGGCCTCTGCGGCGTCTACCGGGCGACCGGTAAGGATCATATCCATGGCCCGTCCATGGCCAATGATGCGGGGAAGGCGCACGGTCCCCCCGTTGCACAAGGGGAGCCCCCAGCGCCTGTTAAAGACACCGAAGACCGAACTCTCCTCGGCGATGCGCAGATCACAGAAGAGGGCCAACTCGAGCCCTCCGGCCACGGCATAACCAGAGACAGCGGCAATCACAGGCTTGGAGAGGACCAGACGTGAAAGCCCCAAAGGACCATCCCCCCGCTCCCGAATGGGGTTCTCCCCATGGGCCACCATGGCGGCCAGATCCCCCCCGGCACAGAAATGGCCACCCGCCCCGCAGATCACAGCCACATAGGCCTCGGGGTCCGCCTCAAAGGCTCGAAGCGCATCGGAGAGCGCCCCGGCCGTATCACTGTCGATGGCGTTTCTCACCTCGGGTCGATCGATAATAATCGTTACGATCCGCCCCTTTTTTTCCATGCGGATCGCATCACGGGGGGTATCTTGAGTCGTCATAAGTCGGTGCACCTTAAAGAGATATAAGAAAATAGGGCCACTATTTCGCCCCCCAAATGCCGTCCACGGTTAAAGGGATCCAGAAACTGAGCCTCGGTTGGCCAGGAGATAAATCCCCTGGTCACCATTAAAACCTGTTTGGCAACCGTTGTAAAAGGTTGGCCCCCGGCAGGGCCACCGGAGGTAAGCGTTCGCCGCACAGCCTCCGGCGGCGAATAGTTACAACGTGTGTATCAAAAAAAGAGACGGACCTCTCTTTTCAGTCCGATCCGTCATGGATGGATGCCTTACCACAGAGTCGCGATCATGCGAAGGGCGATCAAGAGTAAGACCCCACCCAGACATCGTTTCACCACGGCCGCCTTCATCCGTCGCTGCATGAGACAGGTACCGAGATAGCCACCGCCCCAGGCGGCGACTCCGGCCAGCCCCAAGATTCGCCAGGAGACGGAGCCCATGGCCGCATAGGCCAAAAAGGCCGAAAAAGAGGAGAAGGGAACGGCAAAGGCGGTGACGGCGGCAATCTTCTTGGGGTTGAAGCCCTGAAGAATCATCAGGGGTGATATGAGCCCCCCGCCGCCCACCCCGAGGAGGCCGGAGAAAAAACCGGCGACAACCCCCACCAGAAGGGGCCCCACCACCGGTCGGTCCTCCCGGTACTGGGAGGCATATCGGGACCCTTTAAAAAAAAGCATCATCATCCCGGAGAAGACGAGAAAGGCGATAAAGGCCAGGAGGAGACTTCGGGTGGGCAGGCGGTGACTGGTCCATGCCCCCACGGGAGCCAGGAGAATGGAGGCACCGATGATGGGAAGTCCCAAGCGGAAATCGAGGCGCTTCTCCCGGACATTGGAGTAGGTGGCCCCGAGCATACTGATGGTATTGATAAAAAGGCCTGTGGGCCGGGCCATGGAGAAGGGAACGCCCAGCCAGGTCAGGGTGGGAATCAGGACCAGGGCGGACCCCACCCCCCCTAAGGCGAAGATAAAACTCAACACAAAGGAGAGAAGCACGATAACGACGGTGAGGTGATCCAGCATACGGTATGACACTCCTTAGAGATCCTAACACAGGATATAAAAAAAGGGCGCCGCCCCCCATAGAAGCGAGGCACGGCCCCCAAGGGGGATCCAAAAAAATGACCCCCCGAACCATCATCCCTTATGCCTACATCTTGGCCAGGGGACCCGGTTTGAAAATTTTAACCAACTCTTCGATGGAGGCGGTAAGCCCTTTGACCTCATCGAATCCCCGACCTCGGAGATAGGTATAGGCCACGGCGCCTCGAAAGATGGAAGAACAAAAGGCGACGATGCATTTATCCGTGGGCAACTCCTCTATCCGCCGGGGAAGTTCATCCAAGGGGATATGGGTAGCAAAGGGGAAGGCGGCATAGACAAGCTCTTGATTCGTACGGATATCCAGAAAAAAGAAGTGATCGTTTCCCAGAACCTTACGCAATCCGTCCACACTCATGGCATGATCTCCAGTCCCTAGAAAATCAAAGTCCATCTCCTCTAAAACCTGGTCCAGTGTACTCATTTTTAGCCTCTCTTAGGTGGGTGGGTCCAAAACATCTCTACATTCACATATTGCCACCTAACAATTTATACCGATGGATCCCGGTGTCAACCTCCAAGATATGAGACGGCATCCACAGACAGAGCAATCGTGCAAAAACCATATGCATGGACCCAGAATTTCATGGGGCGAGAGACTGTCCGTCTGACACGAAGGGAGCCATCATCATCGATGAGAGAGGAGATTTCACATGACGGGGGCCTCGTTTACCTCGGACACCCAGGCCTTAGGGAATTCACCTCATCGGCCGTTAAATAACGCCATTGCCCCACACCCACATCGAGACGGATTCCGCCTATTTCTTCACGATGCAAGGAGACGACTCGATTCCCCACCGCCTTAAACATGCGCTTCACCTGATGGAACTTGCCTTCCGTGATCGTTAAAAGCACCTCCCGGGGCGCCACCACCTTTAATTTAGCGGGCAAGGTGCGGTTCTCCTCACCTTGCAGCTGGACGCCCCCTTTAAATGTGGAGACCACATCATCGGAAATAGGGTCACGCAGCCCCACCCGATACACTTTTTCGCATTGCTGGCTGGGAGAGATGATATGAAAGGACCAGCGGCCGTCATCGGTCATCAAGACCAGACCCGTTGTATCGGCATCCAGGCGTCCGGCGATATGGAGTTCTGATGCCTTATCAATCTCGATATGGTTGAAGAGAGACGGATACGCTTCGTCTCTGTTCGAACAGATAGTCCCGGACGGTTTGTGCATCAATATATAGCGAAAGGCACGCGCCGTAAGCCGTCGGCCATGGAGAGTAATCGTATTGTTTTCATGAACCTGGAGCGATGGATTCGTCATAATCGTATCGTTGACGACGACCTGACCGGCATAAATTGCCTGAATCGCCTCATCTCTGATGAGTTCGCTACTTTTACAGATAAATTTATCGAGACGCATCGTGCTCCCTTCGGTGAATATGAGTAACACCCAAAAGGTGCATTCACCCCTTTGTGCCATGGCAAAAATGCTACTATTAGGAATATTTATAATGTGTTTTACTGGTCATGAACGTTATGATAGCCAAAAATGCGGAATGGGCCCACCCTTCGGGAATGGCCTTTGCAACTTTTAGGTAACAACCCCATCTCGAAGCCAGACGGTAGGAAAAAAAAGGGGGGATCTATTTAAGGCAAGGCCTTAACAGTCCAGATTCTTTCGGATAATCTCTCCAAGATCGGCATAACTAAAGGGCTTCACAATACTGTCCGAAAAACCAAACGCTGCGGGATTTGCGATTACCGGGTCCTCGGAGTACCCACTGGCCGCCAGGAGACGCGTATGGGGAGAGAGGCGCCTGATGGACTCGGCAATCTCCTTTCCACCATCGCCACCGGGAATGGTCAAATCGAGAATACAGGCATCGAAGGGGTCATTCAGGGCCACGGATTCCCGAATAAGGGCGAGGGCCTCCGACCCGTTTCCGGCGATACGGGTATCGTACCCCATCATCTGAAGCATCTCCTCAACAATTTCGAGTATAAAGGCCTCATCATCCATGATAAGAAGCTTCCCCTCTCCCGTATGAACCGTTACGATATGATTTTCCTGGGGCGGCTCGGCCCCTCTGGAGGCAGGAAGGTAGATGGTAAAGGTCGACCCCTTGCTGGGCCTTGAGACGACATCGATCCACCCGTCGTGGTGCTGAACAATGGAGAATACCGTCGCAAGCCCCAAACCGTGACCCGCCTCCTTCGTGGAGAAGAAGGGGTCAAAAATACTGGTAAGGATCTCTTCTGGCATCCCCACGCCATTATCCGTGATGGTGATTTTAATGTAGTCACTGCCTTTTTCGTTTCCAGATATACCATCCGGCGGCATGGAGACATTCTCCCCAGAAATGGATATGATCCCCCCCCGCGGCATCGACTGTTTCGCGTTGATAATGATATTGTCGACACACTGAGCAATCTGACTCTCATCGCAATCACAGGGCCACAGATTCGTCTCCAGAGAGTATTGAGGATTGACGTTTGATCCACTCAAGGCAAAATCGGTACTGCCGATGATAATGGGCACCAGGTCCCGTCTCTTTCTATGGGGTGAGCCCCCCTTGGAGAAGGTGAGGAGCTGATTCGTCAGCCCCTTGGCTCTCTCGTAGACGAGCATCGCCTTTAAGAGATAATCGGGGGCCAAAGCGACTCTTTCTAAATCGATACAGCTCTTGGCAAGCTCGATATATCCGAATATCCCCGACAAGAGATTATTAAAATCATGGGCAATGCCCCCGGCCAGTATCCCCACGGATTCAAGTTTTTGGGTGCGCAGTACCGTTTCATTGAGCTTCTTCTTCTCTGTGGAGTCTCTAAAGACAAGGACAACACCAATAATACGGTTGCTCCTGTCTCTAATCGGAGCGGCACTGTCTTCAATAATTATCTCTCGCCCATCTTTAGAGATCAGAGAGGTATGGTTGGCCAGTTCTATGATCCGTCCTGTCTTGAGTACCTTCTCCACCGGATTTTCGCAGGGTTCCCGGCTGTATTCATTGATGATATTAAAGACCACCTCCATGGGATAGCCGTGGGCCTCCTGGCTCGTCCACCCGGTCAACGCTTCGGCAATCTTATTGAGACGCACCACCTTGCAGTTCACATCCGCCGTGATGACGCCATCACCGATGCTCTCAAGGGTCACCGCCAGGTGCTCTTTCTCCTCATAGAGAAGCTGTTCCGTTTTTTTATATTCGCTAATATCCGTAAATAAAACGGCAAATTCCCCCTTTTCAGGAGAGAAGGCAACGATATGGAAGTGTCTGTCGAGTTCCGATGAATACCGGTCAAAGGTGATGGCCTCTCCCGTCATGGCCACCCGCCCGTAGGTATCGATCCACGATTTCGCCATGCCGGGAAGCAGCTCCAGTACTCTCTTGCCGACCGCATCCGAGGCCTTGATGCCGGTGTACCTCTCAAACGCCGGGTTTATGGATGAGAATCGATAATCGACCGGTTTCCCTCTGTCATCGAGAATAATATCATGGGTCGCAAACCCCTCGGTCATGGAGTTGAAGAGGTTGAGGAACTTCGCCTCCCCCTTTTTCCGGATGGACGCCTCATGGATGAGGTCATCCCGTGAGGTCATCGTGCGTAACAAATTATCGGCCATGGTGTTGATGGATACGGCGAGTTTTGCCAATTCATCATCCCCCGAGACCTCTGCCCGCGTTAAAAAATCGCCTTCGCCTATGCGCATGGCCAGACGGGAGATATCCACGAGGGGTTTCGTGATCCAGCGCCCAAAAAAAGCAGAGGTCAAGGCGATGGAAAAGACCAGGAGCACCCCAGCAGAAAAGGTAAAGTTCATATCTTTATAGAAGCCTGAGATGGCCACAGACTCCTCCTGGATCGAGACAACACGCCAAGATTCACCATCATTGCCGCGTCTATGGTCGATGGAGATAGGCGAGCCTCCCAGGAGATAACCCCTTCCCTCTTCGAAGAAATGCACGGGAGATGAGGCCACAATAAGTGGCACACCCTGATGAATAAGCACCCCGCTCTCTGCCTGGGGGGCTCCCACAAAGGCATTAAAATCTTCGGAGAGAGAGGTGGAGAGGGCCCTGATATTAATCTCCTTGATGATACGGCCGCCAGAACGGGCAATGACGACTCGTCGACCATTCACAGAAGATCGCCTCAAAATATCGTCAAACAATGGTTCGATATTGATATTGTATTTAATGATGCCGATAATTGTATTACCGATCTTAACGGGCACAACGATCCCCAGCACATAGCCGGCGGCACTTTCATCATAGCCTCTGTCATCAAAAAAAATACGCCCCCTGCCATTATTATAGGCAGATTTCCACCAGTACTTCTCACTGTGGGCCAGTGTCGTCAGCTTATCGGTGGATGCGACGGCCACTCCGTATCTATTCGTCAGAAATATTTCACCGATCTCACCATGAAATCTCTGTTTCTGTTTTTTTAAAAAATCGGCGACAGGGTTACGGAGCCGGCTTAAAACCAGAGAGCTATCTCGAGGTGCATCCATCCACTCTTGGTTCATATCATCGATGAGGCGAGCCCTCGTCTCTTTATCCATCGCTTCAAGAAGTGCATTACTCTGCGTGAGCATCCCCTTTATAACGGGCGCCTCTACGGCAGCCCGCACACTCCTTGATTTACCGATTAAATTCGATTTCAGATAAAAAACGATATCCCCTGTGCAACGGGCAAGATCGACACGCGCCTCATCTGACCTCGTTTTTTTCTGGAGTGTTGAGTACATTAAGAATAGGGAAACAATGACTATAAGACCCGTAAAAAATAGGACAAGGGCGTATCTATATCGTAAGCTCAATTCAGACCCCTTTATCTTTACCATGCCAAGAGGATTAATCTGCTTCAAAACAACGTCCAGTAATATCTATTCTTAATTGAGGTATAAATCCACCGCCATAGATGAGAACAAATATCTCAACGTTTAGTTTTTAGCACGACCATATCTAATAACTCAAGATATCTCCCCCTTAGAAAAAAAATAATCACCGTTCAACGCCGAACCATGGCCCCAGTTCCCCCGTAAGGGAGGGGGAACGCCTCAAAATTCCGGCCCGGCATCGCCCTTTTTTCCCCGGTGCCCTGTGATCATCACAGGCGAGCCCCGTGACCGTCCCAAAAGAGACGGGTACGTCTCTCGGCCCCAGCCGGAATCGCGTCTCTCATTTTTTCTAATATTTAAAATATAGATGAAGGTATGATTTCATTCGACTATCTTTTAGCAGATGACCACGACAGATTCAGTAGCCTCCATGGGACCAATAGAGGCATTGATGGGGGCAATTTTTTTAAGGAAGGGGAGGGGCGGGTGTCGCACCGTGATTCTCGATGATACCCGAAAAGGCATGCATAGCAGGCCATGATCGTTCAAGCCTCAAACGCTAAGGCCCTTCGGGCGCGCCGCGCTCCCGCGCGGCATCTAAGCGGGTATGTGTACGGCTTAAACGCAGATTTTTCTTTACCTATAGGCGCGCTGGGCACCCACCATCGTCATCGGTGTTTCATGCATAAGGTGGGGAGGGGATGATGGTCGGGTTTCGTATTACCAGACATCGTCCAGCGACATGCTATCATACCGCTCTAACGTTGCCAGCCATTCGGGCATCTCTTCTTTGATCGACCGCTTCATCAGCGTTAAGTCTTCTTTCGTGATCAAATCCTTTTCGTGCAAGAATGTATAGAATTTCTTGAGACTGGCTGCATTGCTCTTAATATTCGCTCTACTTGCCCACATGGCCTTTCTTATAAACCAATCGCCAAGAAACATACCAATAGAGTGAATACCATTCTTTGCTTCAATGGTATCTGCGTATAATAAAAACTCATTCACATAAAAATCGATATTGGTTCGATGATTATAAATAGTTTTTTCTGATAAACCGGATGCTTTGAGCCATGATTCAAATTCATCTAATTGATGCTCGTTGGCGTCTCTTATCCGTTCACACTCTTTTTCATATTTTTCGTAATCATCCATTCGCCATACCCCACTATTTATCTACGGATTAAACACCGAACCAGGGTTCGCTCTCCCTATAAAATAACGACCATCTACCCCACACAGAAAGGCTCATAGGGTCATAGGGTCATAGGGTCATCGGTATCTCACGCATGGAGAGATGGCAATACCAGTCGCTTATCATGGTCCAACCCGATACCATACCCGTAAGAGAGTATGGCTACAAAACGGCGTTCAAGTCATTATTCAAAATTGTTATATCCCGGATTTTTGTAAAGCGTATCTCGATTTTCAAGAATATCGGGCTTGTACACCGTCTCATCCCAATCATCCGGCTGAACCTCTTTTATAGCCACAGAGACAGACTTTTCAGCACAATCCATGATAGACACAACATTTTTAACGATTTCATTTGTTAGCAATTGCTTCTGCTCATCTGTTCTACCCGGAAATATTTTTACGATAATGTGCGGCATTTTTTCTCCTCGATTTGATCCTATGCGGCAAGCGTAAAGTCCACACCAGCGATTTATCTACGCCCGGCATGGGCCTTGTTATGTAAAGCCCTCTGTACGTGAATCATGCTAATCTTACAACGATTTAGCATAAGTACGAGCCCAAGACAAGGGCGGCAGCGAGGGGTTGATCCGGTTTTACGGGCCCGCAGGGCGGTCACCCACACAATAGAATGAAGTCCAGGATTCGAGAAGATATGGTAAATTCCGAGCTTGTGAATGCCTTCATATCGATGTGGTTAAACAAGGTATAGGGGCCAGATTTTCATGCCCGTAGAGAGATAACTCCCATGTCGACAAAAAGCCCTCTCCCGTATCGATGCTTGTCCATCATCGAAAAATCAGCCCATCCACGGCATAGACCATAAAATCCGCCAACCCACAGGAATACGTTCATTTTTTTAAGAATTTTTTAAAGGGCCAATGCAGCCGATCCCATTGTATAACCTGGGGCCCTTCGGGCGCGCCGCGCTCCCGCGCGGCATCTGAGAGGGGATGTGGACGGCTTAAAAAAGGAAGAGGGCTTTATGTGGTTAAAGCGACCCAAGAATGGTGCACGAAGTGCACCCTACGGTAGGAGATGCAAACGTCATCGGCCTTCCACGAGGATGAAGACGGGTGGCCCCAATCCATACCG
>JABXKT010000314.1 GCA_013619155.1 Desulfobacteraceae bacterium | reverse complement strand
ACGTTAGTTAATTGCTCAATTTTTTTCTGCATTAATATTAATTTATTTTCTTTCATTTTATATAATTTAATTGTTACCAAACATCTTCAAAATCTTCGCCTTCATTTGCTTTACTATAGTCAGTCGGCCTAATAGCAAAGAAATCAGTGTGAGTGTGACCCCCGGTAAGATGATCAAACCAAGCCATTTTGTCAATTGACTTTTGGTCATATTCGAATTTAAATTTGCCTTCTGCTTTGTAACCCAGTTCTTTAATTTTATCACCTGTACGTTTTTTAATAAAATGTTTAAGGTCATATTCTGTTATTCCTTCAATATCACCCATTTCAAACAACTTACTTATGTAAGTCATTTCTGCATTATGCATAGTTAATGCTGCATCATATACATGTTCTTTACATTCCTCTTTTAAACCTGGAATTTGAGAACACATATGTCTGAATAACTGACAGCCCATTTTACTATGTAATGATTCATCTCTTACAGACCATTTCATTTGCTGACCAACTCCTTTAAGTAGATTACGCATCTGAAAGCTGTATAACACAGCAAAAGCTGAGTAAAGACTAACACCTTCTGCAAACGCAGAAAACGTAGCTAATGATTTACCTATTCCTACAGGATCTTTACCATCATAAGCAACAAGGTTATCAAACCTTTCAGCTGTTGCAGGCTCGTGTAAGAAAGCTTCATAATCTTCAAGTCCTAAAGTTTCATTTAAATAACTATAAGCTACGGCATGTATAGTTTCTTGACTACCAAACATCATGGCCATTTGCTGTATCTCATGCTTAGGAAACCAGCCAACAACTTTTTGTGTCCAGTAATCACTTACAGCACATTCAGTTTGAGCAAAGCCTAGTAAGATATTTCCTACTAGGTTTTTTTCTTTATCATCTAACTTTTCATTCCAGTCTTTTAAATCACCTGACATAGGTATTTCTGTGTGTAACCAAAAGGCTTGCGCCTGTTTTAACCACCCTTCTGTATAGTACTCAGGGTACTCAAAAGGTTTGTATGGTATTCTCTCTGTAAATAATGGTATATTCATATTATTCTTCATAGTATAAGGTTAAACATATATCAAATATTCCTAAATATAAAACGTGATCTGTTCTAAAGTCTCCGTCTTCGTAACTTCTTATTCCAAGTAGGAATCCTGGAAACGTTCCAGCTGATAATTCCCATGATGTTGATTTATTCATAACATTTTATATTGTATTTATTATGGATCGCAATTAGATCCTTCCATTTTAAGTAGCCTCTTTTGTTTATAGTCCATTTAATATAAG
>JABXKT010000179.1 GCA_013619155.1 Desulfobacteraceae bacterium | reverse complement strand
GGCGGTTCACAAAGATTACCGGGCCGTATCGTACCCACGCATCTTTAATGGAGATCACGCCCTATTTCACCAGCCATTCGCGGTTCATAATGCTTGCTACCAGTATTCAACGTTTACGGGATCGCCATCTTTCAGCCGAGGCTCGTTCCTCGTGAGGCTGAAGCACACCGTGGCACTCTCTTTATAGGAGATTGCGCTATGAGAAACAAACATCAGATCGTGTTCCTGTCTCATGGTGGGGGACCGATGCCGCTTCTTGGAGATGAGGGGCATGTCGATATGGTCGCTTGCCTACAAAAAATTGCAAAAAATATTCAGAAGCCATCGGCCATTCTGGTTATTAGCGCCCATTGGGAAGAGAGCATCGCCACCATTACGGCGGGAAAGAGCCCACCTCTGATTTACGATTATTACGGATTTCCCCAAGAGTCTTATGAAATAAGCTACCCGTGTCCGGGAGAGCCAATGCTGGCGAACCGGGTTCATCAGATGTTAGAGAGTGCCGGGATTTTAGCCACACTGGATCAACACCGAGGATTTGATCACGGTCTATTTATTCCCTTAAAAATAATGTTTCCCAATGCGGATATTCCGTGTGTTCAGCTATCACTAAACAACAACCTCAGTCCTTCCGACCATTTAAAGATGGGGCGCGCCCTTTATGACCTGGACGATACCAATTTACTTATTATGGGCTCCGGGTTCTCGTTCCATAACATGAGAGAGTTTTTTGCCCCCGAAACTAGGGAATCAAGGGCGAAGAATATATCTTTCGAGGCGTGGCTGCTGGAGACGTGTGCCAGCAAAGAGATGGATGAAGAAGAACGACGAAGACGGCTCATTCACTGGGAAAAAGCCCCTTTTGCGCGCTTTTGTCACCCACGAGAAGAGCATCTGTTGCCATTGCATGTCTGCTATGGAGCGGCCCAAACGGCGAGTGACGAATACTTTGAACTGCAGATCTTAAACAAAAAATCAAGCATGTATCTCTGGTCAAAGGATAGCAAATAAGGCACGCAACTTACCTCCGGTGGCCCTGCCGGGGGCCAACCTTTTACAAAAGGTTGCCAAACAGGTTTTTATCGTGACGGTAACGGACCGGGGGTCCAGGGCCTCCCTTGGCCGGGTGTGTCGATTTAATCGGAAAAAAGCCTATTTTATCCGTTTGCACCCCAATATATAGCAGTGACTATTTAAAAAATTAAAAATACAGCGGTATCGTACCCGCCCTAATACCTTAGGACGCTGATAAAAAATAAACATCTGAATCTCATAAGAATACCGCCGTGATTTATCCCGAGGAACGAGGGATAAATCGCAGTGGTCACTCGCTTTCGAGGTGTTTTTGCCGAAGTGGCTTCGCCACCCTCGCCACCCTCGCCGCCGGAGGCACTTTTTCTGATCATTTTAACCATAGAAGGCATTGCTTTTTGTATATTTTATTTTTGCGCAGGCCCTTATCCCCATTTACCAGGTGCGATATTTTCCTGTATCCAGATGGACAAAATCTGATTTTGCATAGTAGCCCACACCACCAGAATGTAGAGTGGCAGCGACATCCCTAATGTTGTACGTGGAGAGATTTCTGATCCTGATATCGATGGCCTGACCTTTCATGTGAAGACTTTTTTTAGCCACACCGCTGGTGTTATTTTGCAGCACTTGATTGGTTTCAGCGGAGCGATATCCTGATATTACCTCAATAATGCCACTACTTTTGGTGCGTGTTTTTACCGCACTGATAATGTCCAGTAGCTTTGAGTCAATCGGATGAATTTCACCAGTACGGAAATCTCGAAGGAATGTATTTATCTTTATTTGATTCGCGGTGGATAGAACTCCCGGTATATGGCTTATCTCTAATTGCTCTCCGGTATGAGTATGGAAAAAAGTGAGCCTTTGCACGGGTTCTCTGCTTGCAAAGGCCACAAGAGGAGATGAGGCAAGGAAGATTCCAGCCATCAAACGGGCTGATTGTTTAAAAAATTTACGTCGATTTATTCTTGTATCCATTATGATAATTAAATATCTCCGTTCATTCATTACAACTCTGTATCACCTAAAAATTGCAAGCGGTGAATGCAATTTTTAGGTATCAGTGAATCACGTCACCCGGAAAAAGCGCCTGCCCTAGTTTTTCATCCCGGCCATAGATGTCACGGCTGAAATAGATGAGGCCGTCCCCACCCATCCATGTGGTTTGGTAGGTTATATGTACGGGTACGGGTCTCTTCGCTATCACCACTTTTCTTTCACCCTGTTGGATAATGTCTCCAATTTCTCCGCGCTCCCAGCTGACCTCTCCATGGGAGAGGATAAATTCCGCAAGACCGAGAGGGTCACTGACCCGAATGCACCCATGGCTAAAGTCCCTTTGTCTCCGTTGAAACAGATGCGGATGAATTGTCGCGTGCATATAAACATCATACCCGTTTGGAAAGATAAATTTCACATCTCCCAAAGCATTCCAGGGGCCCGGATCTTGCCTCAGCTTAAAAAGTGATATCTGATATTCGGAAATGGCGGCCCAGTCCATGGTCGTGGAGTCCAACTCTACGGCGTCTTTTTGCCAACTGGAAAAAAGACGAATATGCTGTTTTACAAGGTACAAAGGATCCTTGCGAAGCTCGAGAAGCACCTCATCTTTGGCAATATTGGTAGGAATATTCCAAAAGGGATTAAACGTGACATACTGAACACGATCGCTAAAAACCGGGGTTTGACTCTGCAGTTTCCCCACAATAACGGGAAAATTAATTTTCATATCCCCCTGGTCAAATCCCCGTAGGTTAAAGCTGGCAATATTAACGAGAATATATTTTTGCCCTAAATAGTGCGCCTGCCATCTCCAGCGAGCCATATTGATCATGATTTTACGGACAACCGTCTGCACGGGTATGTTCATGGCGGCCCGGGTTTTGGGGCCCACCTCTCCATCGGGATTCAGCCCATGACGGGTCTGGAACTGTTTGATGGAGGGGATAAGAGATGATCCATACCGTGAATCATCGTCTACCGGCGCCATAAGATCCCCTGTAAGGGTGAGACGCTTAATAATAGCCGTCATCCTATCATCACGATCCCCCGGACGGATGATTTTCCCCGGGGGTATTTGACCCCACCCTCCCCGCTCAGCCAGATCACGGTACATTTTAAGTGATTTTTTTAAATCGCTATAATGGGTGTGATCAGGCGGCAACTCGGCGAAAAATAGAGCCAGGTCATCTGCCGTAAGAACCGTATCAATCGTTGCCAGTGGATCAAAATCAGCATCACCGGACTCGGCAAATAAGAGAGGGTCAATATCCCGAAGTTTAATATGCCCACGACTGATATCATGGACATATTTAATAAGATTCACGGTGATAAGGGTATCAAGGCGAGCCAGTTTTTCAGGCTCCAGGGAATCCCATAATGCCGTCATCTCATGGATACCATAATCAGTCGGACTCAATCCGTCGGTATCACTATTTTTTAATGTCTCAAGGATTTTAACCGCGCTTTTACTCGGTCCAATAGAAGAGACCCACAGGGGAGATAGCCCATTTTTATGGTATATTTCCAGTAGGCATAAATTGCGGGGAACGGATAGAGGCTGCTGGTTTTTAAAACTAAATAGCTCGAGGGAATAGCACTCCAGATATTTTGCCATGGCTGATACCAAAGGGTCCATACTCTTATGGGCAAAGGCCTTACCGGGAAAAAGCATACCCATCACGATGAAAACGACGATAACAGACACCCAGAAGTTCTGCTTACGCCCCATTTGTCTCCTTTTCGCTATGGCCATGATCTCTCTCCACACACAATGGAATACCTGTGAGGGAAGTGATGGCTCTCTGGAACACGCTCCCTTTATTCTAAAACAACGGATGCATAATTTGGATGCATAATTGATACGCATAATTTAGATGGAATCAGGCTACTTACCATAACCCGACCCCGATGACAAATAATGAAATAGGAAATAGGGCCCGATTTTTCATACCAAATTATGCATCTATCCCATGCGAATAGAAGAGATCGTCCTTAGATCGCCCTTTCACAAAAAAATAACGCATCACAATTTCCACCAAATCTTGGTCGCCTCCCATTTATCCATGGCTCCGGCGTGATGTAAGGGACTCCCGGCCTTTTTTCAATCGCTGAGGATCGTCATCACCCCCATCCAGCCCAAAACCCTGGGATAGAACACACCAAAATAGAGACATCTCGGGCCAAAACCTATCCCAACCGGAGGGCACCATGGCATCCCCCATCTGGATTTTTTCATCGATATTATTTGTGAGATTTAAAAAATAGATTAGGCGTTAAGAAAGGCGTGTTGAATGATCACACAAGAGTCTCACATCTTTATTAATATTTCAAGTATATAGAGTATATTAGCACTTAGTCTCACTTGGCCTACCGGGAACCAACCTTTTGCCAATTTTTATGAGCGGAGCTTGCCAAACAAACGTTTATAGTGACCATGATGGGCCCTCATGGTCACAAACCTGGGATCCAGGGGCGGCAAAGCCGTTTAGGCAAAAAATTCCCTGGCCGCCATCAGGCTCAGTTTTTAAGACCCCGCTCACCATAAACAGCTGTTTTTTAAAGCTAAATCGTTATTTTTTCTATCTCTGTCGGGTTTCAAAGACCAGGGTCTTGATCACCACAGGAACCACCGTCCCCCCGGCCATGGAGTGGCCGATGTCGATGTAATCCCCCTCCCCCACCTCGATCTGATCCACGCATATCACCTGGGCAGACGGGTTCATAACCCGCAGGCTCTGGCCAAGGACCTTGCCGCTGTCGTGTTCCATGACAACAATGACGGGAAAACCGGCGCGAATCACCGGAGACAATCCCTGCAGCACCCCTTTGGCCAGCACCTGAATCTTTTTGTAGCTTAAGTACTCGCTGCCTTGAACACCAATGGCCATGTGCTCAATGGCATCCTCTTCATAAAGGCTCTTCACACTCTGAAGTACGGCTGCGGCAACCGCCGCCTCACTGTCCGGAATGCCATCACCGAAGGGAATCACCACCGGAATGTTCTTCAGAGGCAGACAGTTGTCATCCACGACGATGGTGCTGCCGCTCACATCCACGGTCTGGGCGCCGGCCCCGATCACCGTGGCGCGAATTGTCTCCACCGGACGAATGAGCTCGCAACCAGCCTCCGTGAACACCTGACGAATCTGTCGCCCCAACAGGGGACCGATGTCTCCGTATCGGGCAATCTCTTCGAGGGTATCGCACGGCGAGTCGGTGTAGGCATGATCCGCCACGCCCCCTGAGATCATGACACAATCCACCTCGTAATCCAGTCGAAGAGGCTCCGTCATCATGAGCGCATCTTCGAGGCCGCTGGGCCGGGAGTTTTTAAGGGCGCTTAAAACCACGCCTGCCATGCGGCGGCAGATGATCTCTAAGGTCATGGGGTCCACACTGTCCCCCTCCTTCAGCGAGAGTCCCAGATCATCCAAAACATGGACCATAGGCCCTGTAATCTGGACAATACGTCTCTCTTCGGCGTCCACCCGCATCAGCCGACCGCCCACATTGATACAACAGCTGTCGATGGCCTTTCCGGCCTTGAAGATCCCGATGTTGGCCGTGCCTCCCCCGATATCGATGTTGGCCACAGTCATAAAACGGGTGCGGGAATAATCAGACGCGCCCGAACCCCGCCCGGCGATGACCGATTCGAGCTTACCACCCGCCGTGGCCACCACAAAGTCACCGGCATAACCCGCCACCTCGTCGGAGATTCGCCGTGCATTCTCCTTCTTGGCCGTCTCCCCAGTAATAATAACCGCCCCGGTATCGATATCAGAAGGCGATATCCCGGCACGGGCAAACTCCTGCGCCACCAGACGAAACACCTTATCCGTGTCCACCAGGTTACCCTCGGTAATGGGGGTAAAATGGATCTCGCTTCGGTAAATCACCTCCTTGTCGGTGATCTCCATACGGGGCACCAGGGTTCCCGGTGCCGTGTTCTTCACCGTCAAGCGACTCACCACACACTGGGTGGTCGTGGTGCCGATATCGATCCCCACACTGGTCACCACCTCCACGGCTTCGGATGATTCAGGCCCCATGAGATGGGCGGCGTAAAGGGACGCTATTTTTGGACTGTCAGCCATGTGCCTCCGGCGGCCCGTTTTTTTTAAAAGCGGGACCAAAAACTTTTCGATTGCATGTGTCCCTGAGCTTTCAGGGACACATGTCTTCAATCAATATCTAGGATATTAAGGTGATACCAAAACGACACGAGGCTTCGGTGCCAGCGCTCAACAACCATGGAGTCTCGCCTACGCGGGAAAAACAAGGCATCGGGACCTCGCCAACAGAGGCACCCAAGCTAAAGATGCCTCCGGCGGGTCGCTTTTTGAAAAAAGCGTCTCAAAAACTTTCCGATTATCGCGACAGTATTGTCGCGGTGGAATTCTTTTTGACAACGAATGTGACGAGCCCGAGGCACGAGGGTACGGAGCATTCGCCACCCGGTTTCCAGGTGCCTCCACCTGGCCGCCGGAGGCTTCTTTTCATCATCCCTACCCTACCCCCGCATCGCCTCGGACAAGGCCACGCCACTCGCTTTTTGGGCGAGCATCTGCGTCACCACCGTGGCCATA
>JABXKT010000313.1 GCA_013619155.1 Desulfobacteraceae bacterium | reverse complement strand
CCCAACCTTTTTCAACAGATATGGGTTCGGGCCTCCACGAAATTTTACTTTCGCTTCACCCTGCTCATGGATAGGTCACCCGGTTTCGGGTCTACACCATGTAACTATGTCGCCCTATTAAGACTCGGTTTCCCTGCGGCTCCAGTGCTTAACACCTTAACCTTGCTACACAGCGTAACTCGTTGGCCCGTTCTACAAAAAGTACACGGTTGCACTTTCAAGTGCTTCCGTTGCTTGTAAACATGCGGTTTCAGGTTCTATTTCACTCCCCTCCCGGGGTTCTTTTCACCTTTCCCTCACGGTACTATGCACTATCGGTCACTGAGTAGTATTTAGTCTTGGGAGATGGTCCTCCCGGCTTCCTACAGGGTTTCACGTGCCCCGTAGTACTCTGGTACAGTCTATGGATATCGTCTTTTCGTCTACCGGACTATCACCGTCTATGGTTGTTCTTTCCAGAACATTCGACTAAGATTTCTTCATCATGTATATGACTGCCCACAACCCCAAAGTCCGTAGACCTTGGTTTGGACTAATTCCCGTTCGCTCGCCGCTACTTAGGAAATCGATTTTTCTTTCTCTTCCTCCAGGTACTTAGATGTTTCAGTTCCCTGGGTTACCTCCATTAAGCTATGTATTCACTTAACAGTAACCGTACATTACTACGGCTGGGTTCCCCCATTCGGACATTCACGAATCAAAGCTTGCTTGCAGCTCCTCGTGACTTTTCGCAGCTTACCACGTCCTTCATCGGCTCTCAGTGCCAAGGCATCCACCGCATGCCCTTATTAACTTGACCAGTTAATAACGGATTATGCGTTATAATCCTTAGTTGTGACTCGCTTACGCTTATCACTATTCGCAGTTTTCACTACTAGATTTTAAGTATCTCTACTTGTGTATTTAAACTCGCGTTTAAATACGAAGAATGTCGATCTAAATATTAAATACTTAAATCAGTTTGTAATCCAGCTTTCGCTTTCTTACGTTGTGTCTTCTCATATATACAATTTTCAAAGAACATCAATCATGTCAACATCAAGTCTTTTAAACAAAACCTAAGTTTCGATTGGTGGAGATAACAGGAGTCGAACCTGCGACCCCCTGCGTGCAAGGCAGGTGCTCTCCCAACTGAGCTATATCCCCATGATTGGTTAGTACTCTATATTTTAATGTAGCTTTGCAGGCTACTAATAGAACACTCAAAACTGAACAGTATAAACATTTTCTTCCTTAGAAAGGAGGTGATCCAGCCGCACCTTCCGATACGGCTACCTTGTTACGACTTCACCCTAG
>JABXKT010000178.1 GCA_013619155.1 Desulfobacteraceae bacterium | reverse complement strand
ACGGGGAGTGGGGATGGACACAGACGGCACGCTCTGTGCTGGATATCTGGGTGTGGGCCCTCCTTGCCCTGGGCGGATGCCTGTGGATCCGATCCCTGGGAAACACGGAGAATGGATGAGAAAATGGTGCGCCCGGGACGCGACGGCCCCCGATGAGGAACGAAAGCGCTATCATAAGACCTATACCCCAGGGGCCAGAGCCTGCAGGGCCGTCAGCCGCAACATCTCCCGCCGGATGAGCCCACTGAACGGCCGGATAATCATCCAATAGGGTATAAACCACCGGCGACTCTTCGGCCCCAGACACTGAACCCGGGTCTCGGTTCGGAGGCAAAGCCTCCCATCCCCCTCATCAATAAAAAAATTCCAGGCAATGCGGTTCACTCCATCGTCTCGATACCCCTCAAATGACGCCAGGGTCTCCATGGGCATCGGCACCATGTGCGCATCGAATACACACCCCAGCACCAGCTCAGACCCCGGCGCCTCGGCAAAAATCCGAAACGGACCGTTCTCCACCATATCTTGAAGCGTCAGTCCCACAGCGCGTATCCCACGCATCCCAAATAGCAGGCGCGTCAGCCATGACGCACTGAAGTCGAGATGCCTCACCGCCAACCACAAGGCATCCCGGCTGACATCGATGGATATCTCATGAACTTCCCGGACGGTAAAGCGGGGTAAGATGTCGTCAAGAATCATTTTTCCTCCACAAGGTAAGCATACCACCGCCATCAGCATTTCCGCCAATGGCGCGATGTGTTTCATCTCCAGGGCACTGGAAAAAAAGCCCGGTGACGGCACGTGTGACTAAAAAAAATAGCCGGCCAAATAAGCAAAAGGGCTCATTTGTCTCTTTTTTATCGTCGTCACCCAAGCCTTGCCCCTCCATAATATAAGAGGCGCCCCCCCTTAAGCGCCCGAGGGACGCCCCGTCCCAGAAATATGCCCCCTTTGTCCCAAGAACATTTGAAAATTTATTGATTCTGGTAAAAAGACCAGATATTAACTAAAGGTTCGAAGCGATGCGCATGGGCCACGCAGGGGGTAGGGAAGCACCCGTTCTGCCCCTGCTCGCAGATGCCACCACATGGCAGACGTAACAGCCATCGCCCGATGGGCTCTTTTTTTTAGATCGCGGTCTCTGTAAGCACCGGTTCTTAGGATGCAAAATACACGAGAATTAAAGTATTTACGCCCGGAACAAAAACCATGGTTTAGAAGAAGAACAGCGATCACAAACATCTTAATGCGAGAGTGGGAGAGTCCAAAGGCAGATGGGTCCTTGTTCTTCCTACCCTTTTTCATGCCACAAGGGGAAAACGTGAAACGATATTTCCAGTATTTTTGTGTCTCTTGTCTGATTATCACCGCCATGGCGGGCTCCGCATCGGCAGCCGGATTTGCCCTCTATGAGTGGAGCGCCCGGGGAAACGCCCTGGGTGGCACCCTGGCGGGCCGTGCCGATGACCCCTCGGCGGTGGCCTTTAACCCGGCGGGTATCACCCAGCTCGACGGGACCCACGTGGTCATGGGCACCACCTTTGCCCTCCCCCTCTCGGATGTCGTCACCACCGATGCCCAGGGCACCTCTACCACAACGCCAAACAACGAAGATATCTTTGTCATCCCCCACTTTTATATCACCCAAAGAATCAACGAGAAGTGGTCCGTGGGTTTTGGCGAGTACTCCCGTTTCGGCCTCGGCTTCGGCTACAAGGATACCTGGCCCGGGGCAGAAAACGTCTACCAGGCCACCATCCAGAGCATCTCCCTGAACCCCAACCTCGCCTACAAGGTCAACGACCGTCTCTCCCTGGCCTTCGGGGTGGAGTACGTCTATGTGGACTTAGAGATCAGCAAACGCCTGGGCCATCCTGTCGTGGGTCCCAAATCGACCCTCACGGCAGATGGAGACGGCTTCGCCCTCACCTCGGGTATCCACTACCGCCTCGATAAGTGGCGCTTCGGCGTCGGCTACCACAGCCAGGCCAAGATCAACGCCAGCGGAAAAACCGAGTTGCCCTCCATGAGCCCCAACACAACGGGCACGGTGATCCTCCCCGACATGATCAACATCGGCCTCACCTACTACCCCAAAGAGAACCTAAGCATCGAGGTGGGCGGCATCAATACCCGCTGGTCTACCTACCGCAACCTCGACCTGGACGTGGAAGGTCTTGGTGTCGTGCCCCAGCCCAAGAATGCCAAAGACGTCTGGCGCTACAACGTAGGCGTGGAGTACGGACTCACCGAGAACTGGGACCTACGTGCCAGTTACTCCTTCGATGAGGCCCCGGAAGATCAGCGCTACGTCGACTACATGATTCCGGCGGACGACCGCCACCTAATCAGCGTCGGCACAGGGCTCACCTTAGAGAAGTGGACCATCGATACGGCCTACACCTATATCAAGGCCGAGAAGGTCAACTACGACCTGGCCGCCAGCCACACCGACGGGATCCTCCCCGGACAGTCCAAGAACGGGGTCACCCACATGGTGGCTGTCACCGTGGGCTACGCCTTCTAAGCATGAAATAAAATAGTGCCCTATGAGAAAAACCGGCCCCCAGGGGCCGGTTTTTTTGTGCCCATGCCCAGCCCCCCACCCGTTGTCACGATTTTAACCCCCCCATAAAAAATGCCCTCTATGGCTAAAGGAGGCGTGAAAACGCAAGCCTCCGGCGGCGAGGTGTGCCACCTCGAAAGCAGCTTGCATATGCGCTTTGATTCAGGCTTAAATCAAACTATCTATTCACCAACCGTTTCAAAAGGTTGCCCCCCAACAGGGCTAAAGGCCTTCTATGGTTAAAGGGGGCTCAAACACTAAGTCGCCGTTTTGCCGAAGCGGCTTTGCCGCCCCTGGACCCCAGGTCTGTTACAGTCACTATAAAAACCTGTTTGGCAACCTTTTGTAAAAGGTTGGCTCCCGGCAGGGCCGCCGGAGGCATATTTAACCCGGCTGCCTCCGGCGGTGAGGGTGGCGACGCCCCGTGAGGCAAACACACCTCGAAGGCGGATGACCACTGCGCTTTGCCACAGACCCTAATCATCCCAGCTATCCGGCCACCCCCCTTGGCTAACCGGAATGGGGATCTCCCTCTCTACGGGGGTACCCCATTGAAAATCGATGATCCGATCGCATAAGGGCTCCAGAAGGTCCATATCATGGCTGATCACCACGAGTCCCATATCATAGCGGGCCTGATGGCTTTTCACGGCATGCCAGAGGGAAGCCTGGGTGATGGCGTCGAGCATGGCGCTCATCTCATCGGCAATCAAGAAACGGGTGTCGGCGTAGAGGGCCCGGGCAATGGCCAGACGCTGAATCTCCCCTCCGGAGAGTTCGTGGGGAAAGCGGCGGTACCAGGAGGGCAAGATCCCCAAGGCATCGACCATATCGGGCAGGGGCGCGCCTCCCTCGTTCATAATTTTCCCCGCCCGCCAACGGGGGTTCACGGTAAACTCCGGATGCTGGAAGAGAAGCTGTACCGGCAGACGCCCCATGCATGGCAGGGCGCTTCCGCCCAAGGTCACCTTTCCCGAGTCGGGAGCCAGATGCCCGGCCAGGAGCTGTGCAAAGGTGGACTTACCGCATCCGCTGGGTCCGAAAAGTCCCACGGTCTCCCCGCGCCGAACATGAAGTGAGACCCCCGAGATGATCTCCGCCTCACTCCTTGGATACCGATAGTGAAGATCCCAGGCATCAAGCATGGTGACACCTCACGTCCCCGTTACCACTCTTCGTCAAGGGGGGAAGAGTGGTGACACAAGGGTCGGTGGCCTGGGGGCACTCCCGCACAAAGGGGCATCCGGCCCCACGCCGTGAGGGGAGATGAAGCCCCCGAAAGGGGTGAAATCCGTTCTGGGGCAGGGCGTGCCAGAGCCCGCGGGTATAGGGGTGTAAGAGTGCCCCAGGCCGACCAAAGGCATGGGCCGAGACCGTCTCAAGAGTCACTCCGGCATAACAGATGGAGACCCGGTCGCTAATGGAGAGAGCCGCCGTGATATCGTGGGTAATGAGAAGCACCCCCTTACCCGAGTCGGCCAGTTCCCGAAGATGGCCCAGCGCATGACTCAAGGCCTCGGGATCGAGGCCACTGGTGGGCTCATCGGCGATGAGAAGAGAGGCCTCCCCGGCTGTGGCCGTGGCCGTGAGCACCCGCTTGGCCATGCCTCCGGAGATCTGATGGGGGTATCGCCCCCCCACCCCGGCATCCAAGCCATACCGCGCAAATACCTCGGCCTGCCGCCCATGGGAGGCCGGCCGGGTCATCCCGCTGAGTCGGGCCGCCTGCACCACCTGCCCCTTCACCCGCACCAGGGGATCCAGATACCCCACCGACTGGGGGACCAGGGCGATGGTATTTCCTCGAAGCGCACGCTTACGCGCCTCGGTGAGTACCTCACCGTCGATGGTGATGGTGCCTCCCATCCGGGCGTTGGGGGGAAGAATCCCCAACACCGCGTGGGCCAGAAGGCTTTTTCCCGCCCCGCTGGAACCGATGATGGCCACTACCTCACCACGACAAACGGTGATATCCATGGCAGAGATCACCTCCGCCCATTTTTTTTCCCGGCCGTTGCCGTACATGGAAAAAGCAACGGAAAGGTCGTGTATCTCAAGCATCACACCCTCCTATTCGTTTTCATAGATCGTATAGAAATACCCCTTGTTAAAAAAATAAGGCCCTCTACTTAAATTATAGTCGGTCCCTGCTCCCATACATGGACCGGCGGGCCTCGCCCGTGACAATCGTGGGCCCGAAGCGTCTTATGGACCCACGACAAAAAAATGTATTCCGGTGAATCTCTGGCTCAAAAATGAGCCTCCAACGTCCAGCTCATACATGCCCTGGACGCCGGGTATAAATGTGAGGGGCCAAGAGGCCCTTCACATGTGCTAAAAAAACGTCTTACAGGCAGGTGTTCCTGTCATCGAAAAGTTTGTGCCGTGCTTTGTGATAAAAAGAGCGCCGGAGGCGTAAGCTGAATAGTTGCCCTAGGGCTCCGGCAAAAAACAGATAAACAGATAAACAGATTTCATACGAATGCCGCCGTGATTTGCCCGAGGAGCGGTGTAAAACGCAGCGATAAGTCGCCTTTGAGGTGGCTCACCTCGCCACCGGAGGCTCTTTTGTAAGCAAACGTTAACCATAGAAGGCATCGCTTTTTATATGGCTTATTTTTGATTCGGCCCCTTCTAACGCCCCTCGTTCAAACGCGGGGAGAGGAGAAGGCGCAACTCGTTTCCCGCTATGTCGAAGAGCTTCACGGCCGCCACCAGGGCCACACCGGGAAAGATGGCCAGCCACCAGTAGCCCGTGGAGAGATGGCGCATGGATTCGGAGAGAAGCATGCCAATGGACGGGGTGTGGGGCGCAAGGCCAAAGCCCAAAAAGGTGAGAGCCGCGGCATGCAAGATGGCGTGGGGCACCAGGAGCACTGCCCCCACCACAAACTGGGTGAGAAGGTGGGGCATCATATGACCCCAGGCGATCTCAAAAGGCGTGGCCCCCAGCCGTCTGGCGATATGAATATAGGAGGCCTCCTTAAGCTGAAGCACCTCGGCACGGATAATACGGGCGAGGCGGGGCCAGTGAGAGATGGCCACGGCAATGACCACGGCCCGAGGGCCGCCTCCCAAGGCAAAGGCCACGAGAATGAGAAGCACCAGATGGGGAACGGACATGAAAAGATCCACGGCCAGAGAGACGATGCCATCGACCACGCGCCCCCCCACGGCGGCGGCAATCCCCAGGATCCCTGCGATAAAGGCCGAGAACAGGGCGGCAGACACCCCCACCGAGAGGCTGGTACGAAGCCCCAGAAGGGTCCGGGTCATCATATCCCGCCCCAGCATATCTGTGCCGAGAAGGTGATCCCAGGAGGGAGAGAGCCGTCGTGCGAGAAGATTGGTGGAGAGCCCCTCCTCCCCCATGAGCGTTCCGATGATAAAAAACAGGGCGAAGATAACCCCAATAAGGGCCAGGGTGACCCAACCCCGGATGCGGCTATCGCCCAAGAGACGGGCCCCCAAGATATCAGTGACCATGAATCACCTCCTGTACACGGCCAATGCGGGGGTCCACGGCTCGATAGAAGATATCGGCCATGGCGTTTCCCGTGGAGACAAAAAGAGTGGTGAAGAGAACGATCCCCAGGAGCAGAGGCACATCCCCCCGGATGCCCGCCGCCACCGTGGCACGCCCCAGTCCGGGATAGGCAAACACCTGCTCGGCCAGCACCGAGCCCCCAAAGAGCTCACCCAAGGAGGCAAACTGCAGGGTAATGGCGGGGATGGCTGCATTTCTCAGCACATGATGGACAATAACCCCCCACGTCCCCTCCCCTTGTGCCCTGGAAAATAGGACGTAATCGCTTCTCATCACCTCGATCACCTTCTCACGGGTGTGCATGGTGATGGCGGCGATGCCGATAATCGACAAGGTCATGGCCGGCAGAATCAGATGGTGAATCCGCTGCCCCAGGGTGACGGACTCCGGTGCAATTCCCGGTGGAGCCGCCCCACATAAGGGGGTCCAGCCCAGATGCACCGAAAATATCATGAGAAGCACGATCCCCAGCCAAAAAGCGGGGGTAGATGCCAGGGTCAGGGCGTAGATTCGAATACAACGATCGATACCCCGCCCCTCCCACAC
>JABXKT010000312.1 GCA_013619155.1 Desulfobacteraceae bacterium | reverse complement strand
AGAAAAGCCAGATTCATTTAATCCGCCAGAAAATGATAACTTTGAAAGAGTGTCAAGATCTATTGAGGTTTTATATAACGGAGCTAAAGTATTAGGCTCTAATGAAATGATAAAGTGGGAACTAGCAGAGAATATGTCTAGACCTACGGCTGATACAACTAAAGTAGAAATGAACTATGCTTTATGTGCACCTAGAATGTACAAAGGGCGTATTGAATCTTTAGTTAGTAAATGTATTGGGTTTGCTGATATGATTCAGCTAACGCATTTAAAGCTGCAACAAGTTTTATCTAGAATGGTACCAGACGGTGTTTACTTAGATATGGACGGGCTTGCGGAAGTTGATCTTGGTAATGGAACTAACTACAACCCGGCGGAAGCATTAAATATGTATTTCCAAACAGGTTCTATTGTTGGTCGATCACTTACTCAAGACGGTGATATGAACCCGGGTAAAGTACCTATTCAAGAACTTAACAGCTCAAGCGGTCAAGCTAAGATAAATGCATTGATTCAAACGTATCAATATTATTTACAGATGATTCGCGATGTAACCGGGCTTAACGAAGCTAGAGACGGTTCAGCTATGGATAAGAACTCATTAGTAGGGCTTCAAAAGATGGCCGCTAACGCATCCAATGTAGCAACTAGACATATCAATCAGTCTGGTCTTTACATAACCCTTAAACTAGCCGAAAACGTTGCGCTTAAAATAGCTGACGCATTAGAATTTCCACTAACTAGAAGTGCTCTACAAAATTCTATATCTACATATAACATAAAAACTTTAGATGAGATTATAAACTTAAATCTTCACGATTTTGGTATATTCTTAGAATTAGAGCCAGACGAAGAAGAGCAAGCTCAGTTGGAAGCAAACATACAAGTTGCATTACAACAAGGTGGTATTGATTTAGAAGATGCTATTGATTTAAGAAATATTAAAAATCTTAAGCTAGCAAATCAAATGCTTAAGATAAAGCGTAAAGCTAAAGCTAAGCAAGATCAAGCTAATCAACAAGCTAACATTGCGGCTCAAGGTCAATCTCAAGCAGATACTGCAGAGAAAACAGCTATGGCTGAGGTGCAGAAGCAAGAGGCTATAATGGGTGCAAATGTTCAGTTTGAACAATCCAAGAATCAAATGGAAATTCAACGGATGGAGATTGCAGCTCAATTAAAAGCTCAAGAAATGCAAACTAGGTTTCAGTTTGACATGCAGCTAAAGCAACTTGAGGTTCAGAATATGCAACAAAAAGAAAATGCTATTGAGGATCGTAAAGATACTCGTAGCAAGATGG
>JABXKT010000177.1 GCA_013619155.1 Desulfobacteraceae bacterium | reverse complement strand
GGTTTCGGCGTCCAGGCTGCCGAATCCCTCGTCGATGAAGAGGCTCTCGATGCGGGTTTTTTCTCCGGCCATCTCCGAGAGGCCCAGGGCGAGGGCGAGGCTGACGAGAAAGGATTCGCCGCCGGAGAGGCTTTGGGTGGGGCGGACGGCGTCGGCCTGGTAGCGATCGATGATCTCCAGGCCCAGGTCTTCGGTGGGGATGCGCTGGATTTCGTAGCGGGGGTTTAGGGTCTCTAAGTGGCGGTTGGCCAGGGCCACCAGCTGTCCCAGGGTGAGGCCTTGGGCGAATCGTGAGAATTTGGTGCCGTCTGCCGAGCCGATGAGGTCTTTTAAGAGAAGCCAGGGGCGGGCCTTTTTCTCCAGTTTTTCAATTTGCTCGATCTGTGTGGCTTGCGCCTGGCGCGCGTGTGTGATCGATCTCTCCGATCTGTTTGAGGCCCTCGTCACGGTTGTCTTCTTTTTCGCCCTTCTCCCGGGTGAGTTCCGGGACCTCTTCATCGGTGGGAGGCTGTTTCTGGGCCAGGGAGTCAAGGCTCTCTTGGTTTTCGCTTGCCAGGGTTGAAAAGCGGGTCACCTTCTCGTTGTGGGCCTCGATGCGCGTGGTGATACTGGCTCGAATGTCTGGGGTCAAGAGGGCCTCTTTGAGGGCACTTATCTCCGGGAAGCCGCGTTGGGTCAGGGCCTTACGCAGCGCTTCGTGCTGTTCTACCTCTTCGGCTCGTTTGGTTTGAAGCTGCTCTTTTACTGAGGTCAGTTGGGTGCTTATGTGGGCCACCTGAGCCAGCGCCTTTTCGCAGAGTTCCCGCCGCGCCGTGGGGTCGAGGGGAGCGAAGGGCTTAAGGGGCGGTGTGCCCATACGCGCTTCGAAGGGGGCCCCTTTCTCTTGCCATAGGGTCTCCTCTTCACGGAGCTGATTGATCTGTCGCGTTAGGGTCTCGATCTCTGAGCGAATTTTTTCCAGTGTGGCCGTCTCCGTGAGCCGGCTCTTCGTCTGGGCTGCCCAGGTGGCCGTGCGGGTTTCGAGGGCGGTGACGGCCTCTGCGATGGATGAGAGGTCGGCTCTCTTAGGGGCTGAGATTCCCCATACCGCGAGTTTTTGGAACGCTTCATCGAGGGCGTTGGCAAATTCTGTCTCCAGGATTTTTCTGGCATCTATCTGCCCTGAAAGCTGGTGATTTAATCGCTCCAAATCCTGATTTATCTGCTGGTTTTTTGCCCCTTGGGCGGCAACCTCTCCCCGAGCTTCCAGCATCGCTCTTTCAGCGGTCGTGCGTCTCTTCTCTAAGGCCTCGATGGCTTTTAGTGTCGCGTCCAGGGCGGTCAGTTGGGCCTGGATCTCTGCGTCACGGGTGGCGAGCCCTTCGGCATCAGTGATGGCAATCTCTATCGCCAGTCCTTTTAAAAGGGCTGCGTAGCGCTGTGCATACCCCTGGAGGTCGGCCCTTTTTATTTTTAGGCTGGCGGAGATGCCGCTCAAATGAGACGCCTCCATGGCCATCTGTCCCGCCAGATCTTTGTCGGCCGTCTCGCAGCTTCTTAGGTGCTCTTTGGCCTGGTCCCGTTGCGCTTCGCACGTGCGAGACTGGGGCCCGGTGGTGCCTGTGGCGTACGGGTGATCGAGGGCTCCGCATAAGGGGCAGGCCTCACCTTCCGCCAGGTGGGCGCGTTTATCGGCAAGGCTCTCGATGAGCAGGGCCTGCTGGTGGATGGTCTCCTTATCGGCCAGGGCTTTTTTGGCGAGGTCAAGGGCGGTGGTGGTATCGCTTGCCTCTTTAGCCAGGGTGGCTCTGGCTCCTTCGCTCTCTTTTTGCTCTGTTTCCAGGGTGGTAACGGTGGCCGTCCCTGCAGCATGGTCTGCGCTAATTTGCGAGAGCTCAGAGATCTCTCTCTGACGCGTTTCAAGGGCCTCTTTTCGGTGGGTAAGTTCTGCCGCCGGGGCGTGGGGAGCCAGCGCCTTTTCGATGGCTTTTAGACCGTCCTCTGCGGTGGTGCACGCCGTCTCGGCCTCGCAGAGCATCTTTTTCGACAGTGCCAGGGCCTCCTGCTGGGCTGTAACCCCTTGGCGCGTCACTGTTTCCGCCTCGATGGCGGCTCTTACCCGATCTTTTTTTTGAGTGGTCGCGCCCAGCTGGGACCGGATCCCTGGAAGTGCCGCCTCCAGTTGTTCATCGGATGCATGGTCGTCCTGCCATGCCTCTATCGTCGCAAGGCGGGCTTCAAGGTCGCCCCTCGTCTCATTTTTCTTACCCATATGCGCGGCTGTCTCTTTCAGCTGGCGGGCACACGAGGCCCGAGTCTGTTGAAACGCCTCTGCCGCCGCCCCTTCAGCATCGTCTAAGGTTTTGTGGCGCTGGGTCTCATCGGTTTCCAGCCCGTTGATGACGGCGCAGGCCGATTCCCAGAGCCGCAGGTTACTCTCTAGGGGGGCTGCTTTTTCGTGGCGGGTCAGGCGCACCCGATCTGGTGTGAGGTCCTCTCCTGTTTTGGCGATGGCTCGGTTCTCCTGCTCGAGCTGCACTTTTTTCGCCTGCCCGTCTCTCCACTGGGTGTGGAGGATGAGGCGCTCTGAAAGGGCGGTGAGAGCCCACTGAAGCGCCTCCTTTTGGGTGGCGAGTTGTGCTTTTTTTGATGCGAGTCCCGCCTTCTCCTCCTCGGAGAGAAGTACCCGCATGGCCACGGCTTGTCGAGCATCGGCCAGGGTCTCCTCCCTCTTCTTGGCGGCCTCGAAGGCGAGTCTGCTTAGGCGCGAATAGATCTCGGTGCCGGTGATGCGCTCTAAGAGATCGCCCCGCTCCTTCTCTCCGGCGTCGAGAAACTCCTTGAATCGGCCCTGGGCGAGGAGTACCGAACGGAGGAACCGGGGGTAGTCCATGCCGGTGAGTTCGGTGATTTTTTCATCCACGGGCCGAACTTTTGTTTCGAGAATGGTGCCTGTGGCATCGGTGAGCTGACGTTTGACGGGCTGAATCTTGCCGCCTGCTTTTTTACGGGCGCGGGTCAGGTCCCACCGGGCTGTGTACGCTTCCCCGCTGACCGAAAATCGGACTTCGGCAAAGCACTCTCCGGTGCCCCGGCTCATCATATTTTCGGGTTTGCCTGTTTCGTAGCGGGCCGCCTTGCCGAAGAGGGCCAGGGTGATGGCATCTAAGATGGTGGTTTTTCCGGCCCCTGTAGGGCCTGTGATGGCAAAGATTCCCGCCTCGGCCAGGGCGCCACTCCCGAAGTCGATGTGCACGGGGTCGCCTGCGATGGAGTTGAGGTTCTGAAAGGTCAGGTCGATGATCTTCATGCGTTCTCTCCTTCGGCATCTTCAAGGAGGCTCATAAAGCACTGGGTGAGTGCCTCTCTGTCTACCTCCTCTTCGATCCCTTCCAGGCGTCTGGCGAAGACCTCCTGGGGTTTCATCTCGCGGATGGAGATCTTCCGGGCCTCCATACCGGTGGTTGGGAGCCCTCTTTTGCTCATCCCCACCTTGAGCACCTCGGCCCCTTTTTCTGCGGCCAGGGCCCTTAACTCATCATTTAAGGTGGTGGATGAAAAGCCCCCTTGAATGATCAGCTCAATCCAGGGGGTGCGGGCCGCGTCATCCACCGTTATGGCTTTGATCTGGGTCTCGAGTGCCTCAGGGCTCCCTGTGAAACGCATGAGCTGCCTGAAGATCGGCACCTCGATGGACCTGTGAGAGAGGCCCTCGTGGGAGGTGGCGATGAGCCTCAGCTCTTTTTTCTGGTGGCGTTCTCCGAAGCTTAAGGGGATGGGGCTTCCGCAGTAGCGGATGGCCTCATTTTTCCCCACGGCCTGGGGTGTGTGAATATGGCCCAGGGCCACGTAGTGGAAGACATCGGAAAAATCGCCGCCGGAGATACTGCCCAGGTTGCCGATGTGGATGGTGCGCTCCGATTCTGGGTTTGAGATGGTTGCCCCCAGGGCCATGAGGTGGCCGGTGCCAATGACAGGGGTCTGACCACATTTTTCTTTTACCACCTCGGCCATGTTTGTATAGACGCGCCGGATTCCGGCGCGGGTTCTCGCCGAGAGCTCATCAAAACTCTCTCCCGCCACTGCTCGTCTCACATCCTGGTCCCGTAAGTAGGGCAGGGCCGCCACCCATACCCCTGGGTCGTTCTTATCCCGTGACGAGGTCATATGAAAAAGGGCCGTGTCCGCCTCTTCCGGTAGAGAGCCTACCACGTGGACATTGAGGGCTTTGAGTACCGTTGCCGGGGCATTCAGATGGGGGGGGGAGTCGTGGTTTCCCCCGATGATGATGGCCGCGCAGTGCTTCAAATCCGCCAGTTTTGTTAAAAACTGGTAGTAGATGCGCTCCGCTTCCCGCGGGGGGTTGGCCGTATCAAAAATATCCCCGGCTACGATGAGGAGGTCCACGGCGTGGGTCTCGATGGTATGGAGAAGAAAGTCGAGAAACGCCTCGTGTTCGTCTATACGATCCCGATCGAAAAAGCGCTGGCCCAGGTGCCAGTCGGAGGTGTGGATGATATTCATGGACGCCTTGCTCCAAAGTAAGTGCAGAAAGAAGGGAGAGGGTTGGGGCCGATGGTATCGGTCTTTTTCAGGTAGTGAATGAGTAGCAATATGAGGAGGCGGTGTCAAATGATAGACGGGGTGGGGGTGTGTGGGCCGGTGCCCGGGAGCGGGCACCGGGTGCTAATCGCTTTCCCCATCGAGGTAGGTGATATCGCCGGAGAGAATGCGCAAAGGTTCTCCGGGGGCGTTGTCGATGAGGAGGACCCCATCCGCATCGATATCGATCACCCGCCCTTCGATCTCCTCTCTCATCATGGAGACGCGGACTCTTCGTCCCACGATATCGGAGAGAGCCTTCCATCGCACGAGGATGGACTCTGGCCCTTTTTGGGTGAGGGTCTCGTAGTGGGTCTCAAATTTTAAAAGGATGGCCTGGAGGAGGGCCACCCGGGAGAAGGGTGCTGAGGATTCGGCCATGACCGAGGTGGCAATGTCTCGGATATCACTGTGGAATGAGGCGAGGGGGGTATTGACGTTGAGCCCTAAGCCCACAATGACATAGTCCACCGCATCGAGTTCCATACTCATCTCGGTGAGGATTCCGGCCATTTTTTTTCGCCCCACGAGGATGTCGTTGGGCCACTTGATACGGGCATCGATGCCCGTCTCTTCGATGAGGGCTTCGGCCACAGAGACGGCGGTCATTAAGGTGATGAGGGCGGCACGGGAGGGCTCCATGGCGGGGCGCAGGATGAGGGAGACGAGGAGGCCCTCGCCGGTGCTGGCCATCCAGGATCGTCCTTTACGGCCACGGCCGGCGCTCTGGGTTTCGGCCACCACCAGGGTACCTTCGGGGGCACCCGTCCGGGCCAGGGCCCGTGCCTGGGTGTTGGTGGAGTCGATGAGGGGGTGGTGGACGATACCCGCCTTGCCCATGAAGGCGGTCTTGAGGCCAAAGAGAATCTCCTCGGGCAGGAGGCGGTCTGGTCCTGAGGTGAGTCGGTACCCCTTTCCTGGGGCCGAGGCGATGGCGTAGCCCGCCGCCTTGATGGTGGCGATGTGTTTGGAGATGGCGGCCCGGCTGATGCCGAGGCCCCCGCTGAGCTCTTCCCCTGAAACCCATTGGCCGGTCCGGGATCGCAGGGCCACGAGAAGGGCCTGCCGTTTTCCTGACAACGTCATGGTGGCTCCCTTGCGGTGATGGATGTCTCTATTCGGGGCTGAGGAACTCACTTAGTTTTTCACACATCTCTTCAGGCCAGGTCTCTGCGTGGAGAAACAGCTCCACCTCTTCTTCGGTGAGGACGCCTCGAATATTGGGGGGGAGTGAGTCGAGTGCCATCTGTCGTTCGGGGTCTACATTGATCTTCTTGCTCTTCTTCTTACCCATGTTTTTTTCCTAATTGTATCTTTTAAGGCGTTTTTTAAATGTAAAAAGTGTGTTTATCGCGGTGTGGGGTGCGACCTGTTTGGGCAGCTGGTGCCATCAAACAGGTCGCACTCTCTGTGAGCTACTTATCACACAACCCTCGGAAAGGGCAATGTGATCCCGCTGGGAAGCGTGAACCCAGGGGACGGTGGGGAGAAAGGGGGATGAAAACAGGCGAAAATCCTGGGTTCTATCCCTTGACCGGAGCGGTATGGATCGCTTCGGGGTTCTTCTCTCGCCTCACCGTGGGGACGAAGGGAACCGGTCGGGGTATCTCGTCTAAGTGAAGGTGGCGTCGGGCCCCATTTAAGGCATCGTCGATATTTGCATGAATATTCTCTTCCCCAATACGGTAATAGAGCCCCGACTGCTCCAGGCTGATGAGGGGCTGGGCATGGACCCCGGAGAGGATAAGGAGGGTCTTCTCACGTTTGGTCTCTTCGGCGAGCTCTTCTAAGGCACGCAGGGCGGTGGCATCGATCATGAGAATGTGACGGCAACGAAGGATCAGTACCTCGGGTCTCTTGTCGATCATACGTAAGGTGTCCTTGAACCGGTTGGCAGCGCCAAAGAAGAAGGGGCCGTTGATCTCAAACACTTCCACTCCCTCGGGTATAGGGCGGCCGGAGAGGGCGTGGGGGTCGTCGGGATCATTGGAGAGTGCGTGCGTGCTGCGTTTGATTTGGGTGAGGTTGGCCATACGGTTCATAAAGAGAATGGCGGCCAGAACCACGCCCACCTCGATGGCCACGGTCAAATCTACGAAGACGGTGAGGGCGAAGGTGACGAGCATGACGGTGACGTCGGCAGGGGGGCTCTTGAGGAGCTTAACAAAGAAGCGCCATTCGCTCATGTGGTAGGCCACCATCATGAGGATGGCAGCCAGGGTGGCCATGGGGATCAACACCGCCCATTTCCCGAAGAAGAGCAGGATGAGGAGCAGAGTGGCGGCGTGGACGATCCCTGCAATGGGGGTGGTTCCCCCGCTTTTGACGTTGGTGGCGGTACGGGCGATGGCTCCGGTGGCGGGGATGCCGCCAAAGAGAGGGACAATAATATTGGCCAGGCCCTGGGCCACCAGCTCCATATTGGCGTTGTGGCGTTTGCCGATCATCCCATCGGAGACGACGGCCGAGAGAAGGGATTCGATGGCGGCGAGCATGGCAATGGTAAAGGCAGGGGGGAGCAGCTCTTTTAGGGTCGCCAGGCTGACCGAGGGGAGGGAGGGAG
>JABXKT010000176.1 GCA_013619155.1 Desulfobacteraceae bacterium | reverse complement strand
ACGGAGAGTATCATGAAAAAAAGCGATATTGTTATTATTGGAGGCGGTGCCGCAGGTATTGTCGCGGTCAACACCATTCACGCCATGAATCCCGGCCTTTCCCTCACCCTGATCAAGGATGAGGCGGTGCTGGTCAACCGGTGTTCCATCCCTTACGGCATGGGCGGAGAGAAGGGGCTTGAAAACTATATGGTTCCCGACGCCCATATCACCCACACTGGGGCGACTCTTGTCATCGGTCGGGTGGCGGAGATCGAGACCGGTAAAAAAGAGGTGCGCCTTGAGACGGGTGAGACCTTTATCTACGGTCAGCTTCTCATGGCCACCGGCTCCCGGCCTGTACGTCCCCAGTTGCCCGGCATCGCATCGGAGAAAATCGTGGCGGTGCGCAGCTTAAAGGATCTTGAGCGTCTCCGTACTCTGGCCCGTTCCGGGCAGCGTGCACTGATTGTGGGCGGGGGGTATGTGGGGGTGGAGCTGGCCACCGAGCTCCAGCAGCTGGGACTCGAGGTCTCTCTGGTAGAGAGGGCGGAGCGGATCCTTCTGGCCACCACGGAACCTGAGTTTATCGATGCGGTGGAGCCGATGCTTGGGGAAAAGGGCATCCGGCTGATGGCGGGGCGTGAGGTGACGGCCTTCGAAGAGGTGGGGGCAGAGATCCGGGCCCGCCTCGATGATGGGACGGTGCTCGCAGCCGATTTTGTGGTCCTGGCTGTGGGGGTTCAGGCCAATGTAGAACTGGCCCAGCAGGCGGGTATCGAGGTCTCCTCTAAGGGTATCGTCACCGATGAGACCCTTCGCACCAGCGATCCACATGTCTTTGCCGCCGGCGACTGTGCCGAGATTCATGCCTTTGTCACCGGTCAGCCCACCCAGGGTGATTTTGGCACCAATGCCGTCTTTATGGGCGGTGTGGCGGGACAAAATATGGCCGGTATGGCGACCTCCTTTATGGGCACCATCAACGCCAACGTCTCTCTCGTCTATGATACCAGTTTCGGCTCGGCGGGTCTCACCGAGGCCGAGGCCCGGAAGGCGGGATTCGATGTGGCGGTGGGGTTCTCCGAAACCCTCGATAAATATCCCATGATCGACGGGGCCGTTCCCTTTCGGACCAAACTGATCTTCGACTGTAGCAGCAAGTGCCTCATCGGAGGGAGTGTCATGAAGCCGGGCCGGGGCGTCGCCCCCCATATCGATCTGATCTCCCTGGCCATTCAGAAAAAAACCACCATAGCGGAGTTTCTCTCTCACCAGTACGCCACCCACCCCCATCTGGCGGCAGTTCCCACGGACAATAGCTGTCTGGCCGCCACCATGGCTGCCATGGAATCCCTGATGAGCCGTTAAAAAAAGGTGCCGGGGGTCTAAGGATTTAGCGATGGCTCCGGCGGCCCTGCCGGGGGCCAACCTTTTGGAAAGGTTGCCAAACAGGTTTTAATAGTGACCATGACGGACCAAAGGCCCGTCATGGTCACTTACTTGGGATCCAGGGGATTTATTCCCTGGCCGGGGCTGTCGATTTAAGTGCTGGAGTAAAATAAAAGATACAAAAAGCGATGCCTCCGGCGGCGAGGTGAGCCACCTCGAAAGTGAGTTACCGCTGCGCTTTGCCCCTCTCCTCTAAGACAAATCACAGCGGTATTCTTATGAAATTAAGATGCCTGTTTTTTGCCATAGCCCTGAGACATTAGGGTGGGGACGATCCGCTGTATCTCTAATTTTGTAAATAGTGACGGCAATATATTGGGGTGCAAATGGATAAAATGGGCTTTTTTTGGAACTGAATAGCTAGGAAAACAGGTGGAAAGAGAGTCTGGCGAAGGCCACAGCCATGGTTATATAGAAATGGGTGGTCATCACGACAATGATGCGTTTATATATCTTTTTTATGTATAATCGGGTGCTTCCGCCATTCAAATACGGTGCGCAGGCGCACCCGACGCATCGCGGTGCTTTAAGCTATTCTGGATTTTTATCCATTTCGTTTTTAGCAAACCGGGATGACATACCCTGACGCCTCAGGCTTTTTTTAAAACGTGTCCCAAGTGACGCGATGCTTTGTTTTCGCTGCTCTGGGTAAAAGGGATCGCTTACCGCACATATGGCTGTAAAAGGATGGTAATCAGGAATTTTTTTATGTTCTTTTTAGAGAGGGTGATGCTCTTATGGCGGGGCTTAAAAAGGGGAAGGCGGTGGGGTGATTCTCCTGGTGGGGAGAGATGGGGAGGGGTTCCTTCCATCCTCTCTTATGAACGATGATGGAAGGGAACGAGGGTCCCGGAACCCAGGTGGCATGAGCCGTTCAGGGTTCCGAGACGCTGTGTTCACAGATTAATGACCTGAATCTGTTTTAGTCGTCGTCGTCGTCATCATCATCGTCGTCGTCGTCGTCCCGGTCATGATCCCGGTCGTCGTCATCATCATCGTCATCTCGGTCATGATCTCGATCGTCATCGTCATCGTCGTCGTCATCATCGTCATTTCGATCATGATCCCGATCATCGTCGTCGTCGTCATCATCGTCATTTCGATCATGATCCCGATCATCGTCATCGTCGTCATCATCATCGTCATTTCGATCATGATCCCGATCATCGTCGTCATCATCGTCATCCCCATCCCCTGGTATCGGCGGGCGGGTAGCTGTTTGAGTGACAGTGATCACGCAGGTGCTGCTGTCTTGGGCGCCATCTTCATCTATGACGGTGATCTGGAAGGTCAGGGTGGCCCCGTCTGCATCGACGGCTGGAGCGGTAAAGCTGGGCGTGGCGGTATTCGGGTTGGAGAGTGATACGCCCATGGCACTTGTCTCTGTCCACATAAAGGAGACAGTTCCGCCCTCCGGGTCACTGGAGTTGGAGCCGTTCAGGGTGACCGTTGTCCCCACTTCCACGGCCTGATTCGCACCGGCATCGGCTGTTGGGGGCTGATTGATCGGGGCGTTAATAGCGTTGACTCTTACCGTACAGCTATCGGTGGACTGAAGTCCGCCGAAGTCTGTGACCGTTACCTGGAAGGTCACAGAGGCGCCTTCGGGGTCTACCATGGGGGCCTCAAAGGTGGGGCTCATGGCTGTCGGGTCGGAGAGGGTGACCGAGGTGCCGGATACCACACCGGTCTGCGTCCAGAGATAGGAGACAATCCCATCATCTGAATCGCTGGAATTGGCGGCATCCAGGATTACAATCTCGCCTTCCTCGACGACTTGGTTGCCGCCGGCATCGGCGATGGGGGCCAGGTTGACCGGGCCGCTATCGAGGGCACTGACATTGACAATACAGGTATCGGTGGACTGCAGCCCGTCGATATCGGTGACGGTTACCTGGAAGGTCAGAGAGGCACCGTCGATGCTCACCGTGGGGGCTTCGAAGGTGGGGTTTACCGTTGTGGGATCGGAGAGGGTGACGGAGAGCTCGGAAATGGCGCCAGTCTGCGTCCAGAGGTAGGAGGCGATGCCATCATCGGGGTCGCTGGAACCGGAGGCATCCAGGGTCACCAGATCGCTTTCGGTCACATTTTGGTTGGTACCCGCATCGGCCAGGGGAGCCTGGTTGACATTGGATATGTTGACCACCGTGGTATCCGTCGATGTCAAACCGCCCATATCTTGTACGGTCAGCTCAAAGGTCAGGGCAATGCTGCCGCTATCCACCAGGGGGCTGGTGAAGGTGGGGCGAGCGGTATTTTCACCGGATAAGATAACCGAGGTCTGACCGACTTCTCTCCAGCTGTAAGAGGCGATGCCGTCATCTGAGTCGCTGGAGTTGGAGCCGTCCAGGTTGACGACCATATCTTCATTGACACTCTGGCTGGCACCGGCATCGGCAACGGGGGTCTCGTTTACCCAGGATACGTTAACAACACTGGTGTCGGTGGACTCAAGGGCGCCATCATCGGTTACTGTGAGTCTAAATGTCAGTGTGACGCCATCTGCGCCCACTTCCGGGGCGCTAAAAGAGGGGCGAATGGCGTTGACATCGGAGAGGACCACTGCGGGGCCGCTTATCTGCTCCCAGTAATAAAAGGCGATACTATTTTCGGCATCACTGGAGTTGGAGCCATTGAGGGTCACAGTACGCCCCTCATCTACGGTCAGATCTGGGCCTGCATTGGATACAGGGGGTAGGTTGATTACTTCGCATTCATCGGGTTTACTGCTGTGGCAGCTACGGCAGTCGCAACCATAACTCGGGTATGCATACGCATTTCCGTATAACCCAAATATGATAGCCATCACTGACAACATCTTGAATTTAATTGTCTTCATTTTTTTTATTAACCTTTGGTCGTTGCATTTTATTCAATTTTTAAAATCCATTATCATCCTCGTGGCTCAATACCAGGCTACGGGATGTCTAATTGGTCTGATGCCGTGCCATTCCAGACGTATGTATGCATAGTGCACAGCTAACCTCTGAGGCGCAGAGAGAGATCAGATACAGAAGAGAGATCAGGCAGAGAGAGACCAGAGACAGAAAAGAAAGAGACCAGAGACAAAAAGAGACCAGAGACAAAAAGAGACCAGAGACAAAAAGAGACCAGAGACAGAAAAGAGACCAGAGACAAAAATAGAGATCAGGCACAAAAAAGAGAGTGAAGCACAGAGAGAGTGTGTGTGTGAAGCACAGAGAGAGGAGGCGTGTTCGGCAACAGTGAAGCGGATTATAGGTAGAAGATTTCTATTTGTCAAACGAAATATACCGGTCTATCTATTTATCATGAATAGAAATATTTACAATAAATACAGATAGATATTTCTTGTGTAAATAACTAAAATCACCATGGGGCATTTTTTAAAAAAAGATTTTTTGGGCGGATGGGCTCTGTGACAGCCTCCCTATAAAAATAGAAAAATAATCCGGCCCCAGGGTGGGCAAGGGGCCTCCCCGGGCCTCCGGTGCTCTTTTTTAGGCGGGCTGAATCCTTATGTGGTTTTTTTGGTATGGGACGCTTTGAGGATCGCTGTGAGGGCCTCGGCCAGCCATTCTGTGGTGGGGAGTAAGGGACGGCCTTTTTCCCAGACGAAGCAGATATCCGCCTGGAAGTAGCCTCCGGCGACGGTTAAGGGGAGTTCCACGAGGCGTCCGGCCTGGATATCGTCACTGACCTGATGGCGCGGTAGGCTGCCCCACCCCTGGCCCCTCTGGATGAGTTCCTTGATCAGGGGGCCGCTCTGGCAGTGCCAGATACGGGTCCCAAAGAGGTAGGCGTCGGGTTCCCCCTCGCCTCGGTTGCTGATGGTGACCAGTTGTCGGTGGGGGGCCAGTTTTTCGGGCGTGACCCGTTTGAGGGCGGCCAAGGGGTGGTGGGGTGCCGCCACCACACAGAAATCCATCCGCCCCAGAAGACGCCAGTCGCAGCCCTTTGATGGAGAGCCTATGGGGATTTCGATGCCAGCCTCGGCCCGTCCCGATATCACGATTTTCCCCACATCGCCCATGACGCCCGTGATTATCTCCACGTCGGTGTGGGGAAATGTTTCGGCAAAGCCCTCCAGGAGTTCTGCCAGCATGGAGGAGGGAATCAGTTCGTCCACGGCAATGCATGCCGTGGGGGGGACGCCTCCGGCCAGAATATCCGCATGGTTTGAAAGGGCCCGGCAGCGGCTGAGGATCTCCCGGGCTTCCCGCAGGAGGTGCTCGCCCTGGGGCGTTAGGGTGGGGTATCTGCCCGAGCGATGAAAGAGTTCCACCCCCAGATCGATCTCCAGATTGGCGATGGCTGTACTGATACGGCTCTGGGCTTTGCCCAGGCGACGGGCGGCCGCCGAGAAGGATCCGGTCTCCACGGCCGCTGTAAAGGCTTCTAAATACTCGATACTAAATCCCATGATACGCCGTCCCTTACTCGTATATATACGTTTTTAAAAAAATCATAGGCCCGGTGGGGTTGAGCCACGAGCGATGTAAATTCTCCCATTCTTGCGGGGGAATTGGCGGTGTCTGTGAGGATGAACGCTCCCCTCCCATGTCGAGATCTATCCGATTTTCGGATACTATCAAACTTTCATCTCTCCTAATATAAGATTATAAGAGGGGCCTCGGTGATACGTCACCGGGTGCATTATGACCCGCCCTCGAAGAGGGCCCCTTTATATATGAATAGTAGGAGTACCCCATGAACGCCCCCATGCGAACCACCCGGGATCGAGTCCGGCACGCCCTTTTGTTTGAGATCATCCTCATCATCGTCTGCACCCCTTTGCTCTCCTTTATTCTCCATAAGCCTCTGGAGGCCATGGGTGCCATGGGTCTGGCCATGAGCCTTCTGGCCATGGGGTGGAATTATCTCTACAACATCTTGTTTGACCGTACCCTCATGCGCCTGGGCCGGCCTCTCTACCCCCGGAGCCTTATGATGCGTATGGTTCATGCCATCCTCTTCGAAGGGGGGTTTGCCCTCGTGAGTATTCCCATGGTGATGGTGGTGCTCCACCTCTCATTTTTTCAGGCCGTGATGTTCGATCTGGCCTTTCTCGTTATGGTGCCTATCTATACCCTTGTCTACAATGGGGTCTATGATCGGGTATTTCCGTTGGCGGAATTTTCGGGGGAGGGGAGACGGGTTGGCGTGGAGAGCTGATGGCCCCGCATCCTTATCTTCGTCTGGGGGCCTTTCTGGGGCCCCCTTATTAAATAAGGTCTCTGGCGGCCTTGCCGGGAACCACTCTTTTGCCTGATGTGGAAGATCGGTCTTGATACCTGGGCATCGTTCAGTCACCCCGGTTTAAGCGAAGAATCAAAGGCAAGCGTGCATCCACTAACTGCTTTCGCTGTGTTTGCCTTAGGTGGCCTGTTTTTTGGTCGCCTTGACCCTAAAAGGGCACAGCGCCGTCGTGACAATTTATAACGAGCACTGGCCGCCAGATCCCACCCCGAGGTGCGGGGGGGCTCATCCTCTGGCGGCCAGTTTGGCCATAAGAAGGTGTCCCTTTGATGTGATTCGTTACCAATAAAGGCCCTCCTAGCCATCAAGCGCCGGGGTTCGCTAAATATTCACCCGGGTCGTGATTTACTCGAATCGATATTTCATCGTTATATAATAGGCGCGACCGGGTATCGGATAGCCCCAGCGGTCTTCGGCCTGCTCGTCCCCGATGTTTTTCGCATCGAGGGTGAACTCGACCCTTTCTAAGGGCCGATAGCTGACACTGAGATCCACCTGGGTTTTGGCCGCAATCTCTTGGGATTCTAAGTTGGAGGGTGCCCGGTAGCTCTGGCTTTCGTGGGAGATGAGACAGGAGACGCCGATTTCGGGGGAGATATTGACGGTGGCAGACGTCGACAGTTCTAAATTGGGATGATAGGGGAGTTGTTTATTGTAGTAGCGATCTTTTCGCAGTTGGGTGGCATCGGATTTGTTCAGCGCGTCTTGAAGTGTCAGAGAGGCTCGGCATACCAGTCTCTCTTTAAAAAAGGAGCCGGTGGAGAGGCATTCCATCCCGTAGATTTCTGCCGCGCCAATATTTTCGTACACACTGTGATCGCCGTAATTTCTCAATAAAATCTTATTCTTGACGAACCGGTAAAAGAGCGAGAGATCGAACTCTAAGGGGAGTGCGGCCGGGCTGTAGTGTATGCCCGTATCGAGGTTGGTACTCCTCTCCGCCTTTAGAGAGGCGTTGGAGGCGATATCCCCGGTATCTCCAAAGAGTTCATCGAATTGAGGCAGGCGGTTGTAGATCCCCGCATTGACACGTGTCACCCATGTGTCCGAGAGGTGATACCGCACGCCGGCGGCCCAGGTACCGATGCTGTGGTTTCTCTTCAGGCGATCCCTTTGGGTGCCCCTGATACTGGTCTCCTGTAATTCGTCTTGTGCATATACCCAGTGGATGCGTGGTTGAAACCAGAGGGTCTCGTCAAGAGCGGCTATCTCTGCTTCGAGGCCCGCCCCAAGGTGGGTTCGTGTGGAGGGTAGCTGGCGCTTTACCTCACCGTACGCCTCCTTCGATTTAAATTTTTCTTCTTTTAATTCCGATGTGATGAAAAAAGTGTGGGCGCCCTGAAATACCGTTATGCGGGGTATGATCCCTAGGGTATCTATATCGCTTGTTGTCTTCTGGCGCACCTTGGATCGACCCTCGCCTTCGGGGTCATCATAGACCCGTCGGGTGGTATCACCCCAGGCCATGAGAGAGAGTCCTTGGGGACGATCATAGATTCCCTGCCAGAGCATATTCTCACGGGAGAGGCGCGTGTGCGCGTTGAGGTTCGTTCCGGATCCGGGGATACCCTGGTCTGACTTCGACCAGGAGAATTTTGATTTGAGGGTTTGGGTATCATCGAGCCTATAGGTCAGCCCTGCCAGACATTCATTGGATTCGTAATCGCTGTTTTCCCGTCTCTTCCACGTATCGTCGTCGCTTCTTTTTGTCCCCCTATCTTCTAAGTATCTGAAGTTATTCTTGCTGGCTCGATGGCCTGCCGAGAGAAGAATCCCCCCCTTTTCTTTTAGCCCGTATCGCCCCGAGATCTGCTGGTGATTTGTCTCAAAGGAGCCATAAGAGGCCGAGGCTTCCACATGGTTCCCCTCTCTATCTGGGAAGGTGATAATATTAATCACCCCGCCGATGGCTCCAGATCCGAAATACCCGGGAGATGAGCCTCGAAATACCTGGATTTTTTGGATTATCCCCATCGGAATGGAGGCTAGTCCCGAGACCCCGCTTGCCGAGGCGGTCACCGGCACCCCATCCACATAGACCTTTATCTGCTTGGAGGTGGACCCCCTTATGGAGATCACCTTTCGTGCTCCCATGCCTCCCGTTGAATCCACATCCACTCCCACGAGGGTATCTAAGAGATCCTCTACGGAGAAGATGCGTTTGGGGATAGAGGCGCCATCAATCTCCTCTACGCTGGAGGCACTTTTTTCATGCCATGATAGATCCTCATACGATGCGGCCTGGACCACCACCGTGTCGAGGACGGCCGTTGATTTCTCGACTGTCTCGGCGTAGAGAGCCGTTGTGAGGGCCGCTACCCAGAGCAGAGCCATCGCTCCCGTTAATGTACGCAACCCATCCATATCTATCCCTTTCTCTTTTAAAATAACGCGACTTTATTAGACGCCTTTTATGGTTAAAGTGACCCAAAAAGGGCCTCCGGCAGGGCCGCCGGAGGCTGTGCGGTGAAAGTTTGCCTCCGGCGGCCCTGCCGGGAGCCAACCTTTTGGAAAGGTTGCCAAGCAGGATTTAATAGTGCCCATGACGGGCCTTTGGCCCGTCATGGGCACAAACCTGGGGTCCAGGGGATTTATTCCCTGGACCCCGGAGGCATGTTTCTCGGTCACTTTGACCATAGAAGGCTATACTTTCACCCCAAGGCCCCTTTCGGACAGTCATCGTTTTAATCTGGATAACGAGTGGGGGCCTCTTTCCGGCACGCAGCGACTATTTTAAAATTAAAATCCGATTGGGTAAGAGCCCGACCTTTAAGGGTGTATTGAAACGGGGGGCGTAGTTATTTTTGGTGTCGTAGACCCAAATGCCAGGATCGTTCTCATCCTTTGATCCCACGAGGAGCAGCCCCTCCTGGGTGCAGTCCATGGCATAGGAGTAGATTCTGTCTTGAAATACCGGTGCCTTTGTAAAGGTGGGGACGCCGGATAAGTCATACCGGACCAGGCTGTAATTGGGTTTTACCCCGATGATGGCCCATCCCGTATGGTTGGTGTCGAATACCCACATGGCGATGCTGCCACCGGCGTCGGCTTCAGAGCTGATGGTTTGGGTGGTGGGGTGATCGGAGTCCGTATCATTCACAATCTCGATGTCGCCATCGGTGGGGTCGGTCATGGAGTTGACGACGGAGACGTACATATCTCCGGAAAAATCGCTTTCCCACGCGGGCTTTCCGCCGATGGCATCTTGCCCCATGCCGGATACGCCGTCTGTTTGAAGGGGAATCTCCCCCATGAGTGTGTCGTCTGTGACGCTGATTACGGCCAGGCTGGACTCTTTGTCCGCATTTTTTGTGTTGTGGCGCAGGGTGACAAAGAGCTTGTCGTCTTTAATGGCGCAGAAGTACGCTTGCATTTTCTTGTCGGGGGCCTCGAGGGAGGAGAGGTCGATCTCTCCGATCTTCTCCATGGTCGTTGGGTTGAAGACGAAGATATAGCTCACGTTGTTTAAGGTGGCATACGCCTTGGCCTCTGATGCGAAGCAGACGGCGTAGGGCTTGGTCGCGTCGCCTGTGGAGAGATCCTTCACCACTATTTTCGTCTTGTAATCCCACTTGATAATTTTGTTGGCCACCTTGTCGACGATATAGATATTCTCGCCGTTTTGAGCCAGATAACAGGCGCCTTCTAGGTCCAGGAGATCTTTTTCGACCGCTCCTGTCGTGTAATTGACCAGGGAAATATTGGATTCGCTCCCTAAACGGGTGTTTACCACGGCAAGGCTGGGGACCGTGTTAATGGCCGTATCGAGGGCGTTATTTTTTGAGTCGCTGTCGATTATGGCGCCCGTGTCGAGGGTGTCATTTTTTGAGTCGCTGTCACTTGCGCAGCCCATGCAAGCCACTGTCATTGCCATGAGAATCGATAGGAGTATCCGGTGTCGTTTCATTGTTTTTTTCCTATTTTTTTGTGGTTTTTTTGTGAGGGGCCTTAGAGAGATGCACCCCCCACTTTCGCTGCGCCATATCAAGATGGCGTATGCGAGAAAAAAAATGTCTGAATTTAACCATGGGGCCTTGGGTTGTTAGGCCGTGCCCGGTTAATGAGAGACCAAATCCACCACATAAAAGTAGAATGAAATGAGACGGGGGCTTTTTTTGTATAAAATACAAACAGCCCTTCAAATCATATGGATTTGAAGGGCTGCATCCGTTTTATTTGGCCCTAGTATCATACACCTAAGCGTTACACCCGGTTCACCCGCCGAGCATGGACACTTTTTTTACGTGGCAGGTCTTCTGGCTCCTCCCCTTTTTCTGGCGGCCTTCCCATTTCAGTGATTGAAACAGTGGCATACGATTGCCTGAAAAAGTCTCCCCTCGGATTTTTTCGTGGGGAGGCGGAAGTTACAGCGGCGGGACCGCTTCCGGTTTTCACGGAATTCCCTATTAAATGCGTGATGCATACCCAGCAATTACTTATATCAATATATGTCACCTTGTCAACGTACAAGGGAGTTATTTAGCTATATATAATTATAAATATTTGAAATAAAAAGATTATATAAAATTCTTCATTAATTTTTTTAAGGATTAATAATCC
>JABXKT010000027.1 GCA_013619155.1 Desulfobacteraceae bacterium | reverse complement strand
GACCTCCTGCGTGTGGCCGAGGCCGCCGGACGAAGAAGAGAGGCCCGACGGCTAACGCGGGGCTACAAAGTCACAAAATACACCCCAAGAGAGGCTCGAAAACGGGGTCGCATCGTCTATATCCACTTAAATGGCAAGGCACCCGTCAAGGTGGAGGAAAAATTCACCCACCTTGCACCCACAGGCCCCATATCCATCGCCTTCCCCCGGTACATCACCGCATCGACGAACAGCATCCACAGCGACCTTATCCTAACGGAGAAGAACGGACGCACCATCACCGCCTCCGCCACCCTGGCCGAGGACATTACCCGTATCGCCGTCAAAAACTTAAAGGACAGAAAAAACCGCATATGGGCCAAAACCATCAGCCGAGCCGTGGCCAAACAGGTCGCCGTCCATGCGGCCGCCCAACAGATGAAGAAGGAACAAGGGGAGTTCGCAGGCCTCCTTACACAATTTGCCGGCCAAGTGGCGGCCAGTGCCAGCGAGAAAGCAGATATTCGGTCCTGGCGCACCCTCCCCGGCACCATCTACATGACCAGCCGCTTTGTAGAGCCCGGTGAATACACGGCCACAGCGTCCATCAACAACGGCGCCCCCTCCTACCTCGAAACGGTGAGGGTCAAGGCGGGCGACACCGTCTTTATCTTTAACACCACCCGCTATTAACAGCCTGGGTCCCCTTAAAATCATAAGGGGCCCCTTCTCTTTTTTCCACTCCGACACGGGAGATAAGTAGACAGATGAAACGTTTGATTCCCCTCACAGTAATGGCTCTTCTCATCATTTCCGGCTGCGTGGTATCCTCTCCACAAAAAAATCAGACCACCCACAGCCGTCCCAAGGCCGCCCAGCAAGAGAGGGCCCGGCAGGCCTTCGATGAGCTGGATGGGCGTCCCTCAACCGCGGCCCCTGCGACGGCAACGATGTCCGTCCCTGCCCCCATCGCCCCGCCCTCTTCCGCCACACGCCCCAGCGTTCCGACCCCTTCAGAGGAGACCCACCTCATGGTCAACGGGTATGGTCAATCCAGGCCCGAGGCCATCCGACGCGCCAAGGCCGAACTCTCCAACACCTTCCAGTCTCGCATCGAAAGTGATATCTCATCCATCACTCGGGTCACCACCGATTCGGCCCACGGAAGTGCCCTCACCAAGAGCGTGCGCTCAAAAATCCGTGTGGCCTCCTCCGTCGATTTGGAAGGGGTCGAGGTAGTCGAGGTAACAAAAAAAGGCCGCGAATATATGGCCGTGGTGGCCATCCACAGGGCCCGTTCCGCAGAAAAATGGCGGCGATCCCTTGCCAAAATCACCACCCGCATACGCGTGGAAGAGGACGCCGCCCAAGCCAGCCCCGGAAAACTGACCACCTTAAAGCACCTCAACAACGCCATGGCCCTCTTCATCGAACGCGAGACCCTGATCAGCCGCCTTCGTGTCATCGGCGCACCGGTCGAAAACAAGGGCGCAGACACCTTCGAATCCCTGGTGGCACGCCTGCAAGCCGTCAAAACCAATTTTCGCATCGCCTTTGAAGCACGCGCAAACGGCCAGGGCCTGACACAGATCCTGGCCCAGGATCTCACCAAGGCGGGATTCTTTGTGGGCGGCAGTAAAAATACCAGTGATGCCATCCTCCGGGTCTCTCTGACCCTGGCCCCCATCAAAAATAACAACCCCCACTTTAAATTCGTACGCGCCGTGGCCGATGTCTCCATCATCGATCCCACCTCGGGGAAAATAGTGGGGCACTTAAATGAGAGCCAGAGAGGGGCCCACCTCTCCAGGGACGAGGCGGGCGTCAAGGCCGTCAAAAAACTCTCCGGGACCCTCTCAAAAAAAATCGTGGCCTATTTTAATTAAAAACAACCGCTCACTATTCATATCAAAAGGAAGCCTCCGGCGGCCCTGCCGGGAGCCAACCTTTTGCAAAAGGTTGCCAAACAGATTTTTATCGTGACCATGACGGGCCTTTCGGCCCGTCATGGTCACAAACCTGGGGTCCGGGGCCCTGTCCCTGGCCGGGCGTGTCGATTTAATCGGAAAAACGCCTATTTTAGCCGTTTACACCCCAATATATTGAAGTCACTATATTACAAATACTCGACATACAGCGGATCCTACCCACCCGAATTACTTAGGGCTCTGGCAAAAAACAAATAAATAGATTTCATAAGAATAGCGCTGTGATTTGTCCCGAGGAACGAGGGTCAAAGCGCAGCGGTCACTCGTTTTCGAGGTGGCTCACCTCGCCGCCGGAGGCTGGCTTTTCACGGTCCCTTTCACCATAGAAGGCAATCGGGCTAAAGCGTGGCTTTATTTCATAAAGATGGGTTTGACAAACAAGTTTTAAAAAAATATCAAAAAATCATTCGAGACGAAGAGACCCGTGAATACTTTCGAGGTGTTTTTGCCGAAATGGCTTTGCCACCCTCGCCAACCGAGGCCTAACTAAATAGTGACGAACCGCACCCGATAAAAAAGATACAGGAGGGTTCTATTATGAGTGGAAGCATGCGTCCCTTAAAGATCGATGACACCCCCTTATACGGCGCCCCGGGCCTTCTGGTCTGCGGGCTGGACGACGAATCGGCAGGAGAGCTAAGGGCCCTTGTCCTCACCCTCGACTGGCCCGCGCTCCCCGTCTCCTTTGCCGGTCGAAAAGATCTGAAAACAAAAGTGGGCACCCTCTTCCGAGAGCGGCCCATGGCGCCCGAAAACCTGGGTGGTGTGGCCGTAATCATGGCCGGCATCACGGGAAATCAGCTTCAAGTGCTCATGAAGTCCTGGCGAGCCAGCCCCTTACCCCCATCGCTCTGGGCCACCCTCAACCAAACCAACGAACATTGGCCCCTGCTTACCCTTCTAAAACACCTCGCCGAAGAGCGAAAGGAGATGGCAAAAGCCCGCCGTCCCTCGCCGCCCCCCAAGGAATGATCCCATAAAAAAAAACCGCTTCGGTATCGAAGCGGTTTTTTTTATGGAATTTATAATAACTATTCGGCTAAAAAAGAGGCCTTCTATGGTTAAAGTGGGTGTGTTAAAAGCCGAGCCTCCGGCGGCAAGGTGTGCCACCTTGAAAGCAGGTAAAAGGTTGGCCCCCGGCAGAGCCAAGCGAGGCTAAACTTTCACCGCACGGCCTTCTATGGTTAAAGTGATCGACCGTTGGTCCGTTACTGTCACTATAAAAACCTGTTTGGCAACCTTTCCAAAAGGTTGGCTCCCGGCAGGGCTACTGGAGGTAAGCTTTCACCGCACAGCCTCCGGCGGCAAGGATGGCGAAGCCACTTCGGCAAAAGCACCTTGAAAGCGGGTTGCCGCAGCGCTTTAATCCTCATTCCTCGGATCAAATCACAGCGGCATGTTTCTTAAACGTGGGCATTTATTTTTTACCTAAGCCCTAAGCTAAATAGTGATATCATTTATACCATACGATACTCGGTGGACGCCGCCATGAAGGCATCGGGCAGAACCTGTTGATGAAAGGCCTCCCGCATCACCGAGGCGGAGAAAAGATTCTCCCCATAGCAGTCAAACCTTTGATCGGGACACATCCCCAGCTTCTTCAACACGGCCACCGAGGCGCTGTTTTCATACATAGAGGCCCCATAGATTCGCGTCAGCCCCAACCCTTCAAATCCGTACTCCACCACCCGAGCCGCCGCCTCGAAGGCGAGACCCCGACCCTGGACCCTGGGGATGATACCGTAGCGTAAATCGATGAAGGGGCTCTCCACCACATGCTCTAAACCACAATATCCCACAGGCTCAGTACCATCGGTCTCAAAAAGCACATAGGTCCCAAAACCAAACCGGTCCCAGTGGGCAAGGCGCCGATCCACATGGGTGTGAATCAGCGCCAGGGGGCAGGGGTAATCCACGGGCAGCCAGCGCGTAAGGTCCCCGTCATTTAAAAAATACTGCATAAACGCTCGGTCACTCTCCTCCATGGGACGAAAACGCAACCGGCGACTCAAAAGATTCATAGTCACCTTCACTTTCATGATACCCCTTGTACCAGGCCACAAACCGGGCCACAGATGCCTCAAGGGAAATGGTTGGGATAAAATCGGTATCCTCGCTCAAGGGACCGATGTCTGCATAGGTCTCCACCACATCTCCGGGTTGCATGGGGTACATCTCCACCCGTGCTTTACGACCGGTGTTCTCTTCGATGAGGTGAATCAAATCCATCAGAGGCCTGGGGTGATGTCCACCGATATTGTAGAGACGGCATGGAAGATTCTCCGAAAAAACCCCCGCCTGAGCACTATCCGTTGTCAGCCCCATCACCTGTACGACCCCTTCTAAGATATCCTCGATATCAGTAAAATCGCGCCGCATCTGCCCATGATTGAACACCTTGATGGGGCGCCCGTCAAGAATATCCCGCGTAAAACTGTAATAAGCCATATCCGGGCGGCCCCAGGGACCCATCACGGTAAAAAACCGCAGACCCGTCGTGGCCAGTCCGTAGAGATGGCTGTAGGCATGGGCCATGAGTTCGTTGGATCGCTTGGTGGCGGCGTAAAGGGAGACCGGATGATCGGCCCGGTCGAAAACGGCATAGGGTACCTTGCTGTTCTTTCCATAGACCGAACTGCTGGAGGCGTAGAGAAGGTGAGCCACCCCCTGACGCCGACACCCCTCCAGAAGATGACCAAACCCCACAATATTTGATTGAATATAGGCAGACGGCGCCTCTAAACTAAAACGCACCCCCGCCTGGGCGGCTAGGTTCACCACCACATCAAATCCCCCAGAGGCGAAGAGTTCTGCCACCGCCTCTCCATCCACGATATCGAGTTCCACAAAATGAAAGTGCTGAAACAGACCCAGCTGGGCCAGTCGATCCTGTTTCAGGACCGGATCATAATAACTGTTGAGGTTGTCCACACCGGTCACACGAACCCCCATGGACAGAAGACGCCGAGCCAAAGAGAAGCCGATAAACCCAGCCGCCCCGGTAATCAACACATGTTTCCACTGCATGAACACCTCCCTCTTCTTCATAATGATAAGGGCTCTGGCAAAAAATAATGAAACAGACTTCATAAGAGTGCCGCTATGATTTTACCTCACGTGGCGTCGCCACCCTCGCCGCCGAAGGAAATGCGACGAAAGCTTACCTCCGGTGGCCCTGCCGGGGGCCAACCTTTTACAAAAGGTTGCCAAACAGGTTTTATAGTTACGGTGACGGGCCTGGGGTCCAGGGTCTTCCCTGACCGCCGGAGGCTTCTTTTTGATTTGAAGTGTTGCCCTGATTTGAACCATGTCAAAAAACGCCTATTTTAGCCATTTTCACCCCAATATATGGCCATAACTATTTACAACAGCGGATCGTCCCCACCATAATGTCTCAGGGCTCTGATAAGAAAATAAGCATCCGGATTTCATAAGAATAACGCTGTGATTTGTCCCGAGGAACGAGGGGCAAAGTGCAGCGGTCACCCGCTTTCGAGGTGGCTCACCTCGCCGCCGGAGGCCGTACGGTGAAAGCTTGCCTCCGGAGGCCCTGCCGGGAGCCAACCTTTTGGAAAGGTTGCCAAACAGGTTTTAATAGTGCCCATGACGGGCCCAAAGCCCGTCATGGGCACAAACCTGGGGTCCAGGGGATTTATCTCCTGGCCGCCGGAGGCCCTTTTTTTCCCACTTTAACCATAGACCCTCCGTCAGGGTGCCACCAGATACCATGTACGCCGGTGCTTCCAGCCCACAGCCTCTATCTTATCCGGGTCAAACCCCTCCCCCTCTTTAAGATTAGGCACCAGAAGCCACCGATGCGGCCCGCCCTGCCGCCAGAGACGTGCCCGGTCAAGCTGCTCCTTTCGGGAGGCATGGCGAAACCCAAAGGTCATGGCCGGGCGATCGGCATATAAAAGGGTCTGCTCCTTCCAGGAGACCAACCCCAGTTCGGCGGAAGGGCCGATCATCGATCCGACACGGGCCATGAGAGGGGCCGAAGAGCGCCCCGCATTGAGAATCGGGCCGAGCCAGAGACCATGCACCACCCAAAAACAGACGCCGAAGATAGCCGCCGCCTGAAAGGCACGCCGCCTGCCCGCTCCAAGACCCAAGGTAAGGGCCGTGCCCCCTAAGAAAAAGAGAAGGGGGTAAGGGTTCACCTCATATCGAAGAAGGGCCTGCCCCACCCTCTCCATGGGAATCACGAGGGTGACGCCGCAGATCGCCAGCACCACCACGCCGATTACCCGTAACAACCAGAGCATGAGGCACTGCGCTCCGGACGCCTGCAAAATTCTTGAAAAAAACGGTGTCACGGCAAGGACTAAGGCCGGAATGGCCGGCAGCATATAGACCCCCCGTTTCCCCGCACTTCCACTAAAAAAAAGGACCACACACACCACCCAGCCCAGGAGAAGAAGAAGCCGACCATCCCTATCCTTTAGCCCCTGATACCAGGCCGGCACCAGCCAGGGAAGCCACAAGGTCACGGGCAACCAAAAAAAAGGAATGACCTCAACCAGGTAGTACCAGAAGGGCCGGATATGGGTCCAGGAGGCACCGTAGCGCTGAACCGTCTGGGTAAACAAGATATCGTCTCGGTAGAGGTCAAGGGCTGGATCGCCACTATGGGAGACCCACCACAACATGGGAAGCAGCCAAAGGCCGATGGCCAGAAAAAAGAGAGGGGGCCCGGTGAGCCACCGGAAAGAGAGCCAGGGAAGCGGGGAAAGATAACGCCAGCCACGTACCCGCCCGAAGATCCAAGGGACGCCCATAAAGAGGGGAAGAAATCCCACACCCTTGGTGATCACCCCCAACCCCATGGCAAAAAAACCGAACCCATACCACCCCCAGGCGGGCCCGAAAAGCAGATGACGCATCACTCCATAGAGGGCCAATGTGGTCCACATACAGAGCATGGCGTCAATTTGAGCCGTTTTGGCCTGGAGGACAAATTGAAACGTGGAGAGAAGCACACACCCGGCCACTATATCTCCCCGATGCCCCCAGAGACGCCGTCCCATATCCATCACCACACCCAAGGTCACCAGGGAGGAGAGAAGGGAGGGAAGCAGAAAGGCGAGACGCATGGATCCGGTGAGTTTTAAAAAAAAGGCAATACCCCACATAAAAAGAGGGGGCTTATCCGAATAGTACTCCAGCCCCCGCATGGGAAAAAACCACTGTCCCGAGGTTACCATCTGCTTGGCCACTAGGGCAAAGCGAGGCTCATCGGCGGGCCAGGGATCTCGGAGCCCCAATCCTGCGGCAAGCATGGCGATGGCCGTGATCCAGAGAATCCATCGATCCTTTTTCTCGCCCAAAGCCTCCCGATCACCCCTCATGGAAGCGACCTCTTTCGATGTTTCCCAGCGATGAGCATGAGATTTCGAATATAGATCATCACCCCACACCCCTGTCCGAACATAAATACCGGGTCCTTACGCACCATGGCATAGATAAATAGGAGAATTCCCCCGGCAAGACTGAGGAACCAGAATGCCGTGGGCATGACACTCTCCCCGGCCCGCTCACTGGCCACCCACTGAACAAAGAACCGGGCAAAAAAAAGAGACTGAGCGCCAAAGCCAAAGAGAAGCCAAAGAGTCTGACTCTTCATGGCCGACCCTTCTCGCTCCAGTGATCGGCGATGCTGTAGTCTATCATCCGTGACTTCATCCACCGCACGGCCAGGGTGTCCCGCATCCCCTTCCAGAGACGATTGCGGATACCATACTTGGATAGACCACTCTGCCGGGGTCGATGGTTCACCGGCACCTCCACACGGGTAAAGCCCTGCATGGAGACAAGGGTGGGGAAAAAACGGTGAAGGCCTTCAAAGGGAGGAAAATTGGCCACACACTCCCGCCGAAAGACACGAATAGAACAGCCGACATCCGCGACGGTATCTCTGGTGATACGATTGCGAAATCCGTTGCCGATACGCGACGAAATCTTTCGTATAAAGCTGTCATGGCGACGCGCACGCCGACCGTTCACCAGATCGGCCTGGCCTGTCATGATTTTTTTCACCATCACGGGAAGATCCCGGGGGTCATTTTGTCCATCGCCATCCAAAGTGGCCAGAATCCGACCCTGGGCCTCCCGAAATCCCGCCAGCATTGCCGCCGTTTGCCCATGATTGTGATCAAAGGAGATAAAACGAATACGGGGCTCTTCCCCATGAAGCGCTTTTATCCGCGAAAGGGTCCCATCGGAGGAGCCGTCATCCACAAAAAGACACTCCCACTGCCAGGGATAAGCGGAGAGTACCTCTTTCACCTCCTGTGCGAGAATCGTCACACTCTCCTCCTCATTTTTTACAGGCACAATCACACTGAGATCCAACACGCAAGCCGCCATCATAGCATATATCTCCTTTGCTTTAAGTCACATATAAATGATCGCAAAAAATTCAAGAAAAACAGGTAACTATTCAGCTCAAAAAGAAGCCTCCCATGGTCAAAGTGCATGAAAAAATGCCTCTGAAAGCCGGGGCTGTCGATTTAATCCATCTTGCGATGGTATAGCTGACTCTATGTCGAATATTTATAGATTAAGGACCCCAATATATGGGGGGATAAGTAGCTAAAATGGTCGTTTTTTCTATTAAATCGACACATCCAGCCAGGGGACTTTTTTTACCTAAGCGGCTTTGCCGCCCCTGAACCCCAGGGATGCGAATGCATCGTTACCCCGATCCTCAGGATGAGATCATTCGCGGAGATCTGTATAATCGTATTTAAAATGGACGAGGCTTATGAGTGAAGACACCATAAGAATAAAATCAGACGTGATAAAAAGAGAATCGCTATATCCCAAGGGACCATGGTCCGCCCCACTCACATGGGTCCTTATATTTTATAAGGCGGTAAGGGCCCCGGCAAAAAATAAATAAACAGGTTTCATAAAAATCCCGCTTTCAAGGGGGCTCACCCTGCCGCCGGAGGCATCGCTTTTTGTATGTTTTATTTTTAATCCGGCCCGAACTCCGTACCCATCGTCTACTATCGTAAGGATTTAAGGGTAAAAAAACGTGGAATAATTACCCACTATCTGTGAGGTAACTATCCTGCGAAATCATACACGATTGAGTCTAAAATTCAAGGCGTTCATGAGATCTTAATCGTCAAGGGCAGAGAGAGGGTAAACGTGGTGCCCGTCTCCATCGAGCTAGTAAATGCAACACGGCCTCCAAGATACCGTTCGCTAAATAGTTTCATAGAGTAAGTCCCCACCCCTCGCCCTTTCCCCTTTGTGGAAAAAGTACGTTTAAAAATACCCGACTGGACTGCCACAGGTATAAAGCTTGGATTGTGCACCGAAAAACAGACAAGATCCCCGTGGGAAAAGCAGGAGACCAGGACCTCTCCCCCTTCGGCGGTGGCCTCCAGTGCATTTTTAATCATATTGATAAGGATGCGCCGGAGAAGAACGCCATCGGTCACCAACCTTACATCCTGGGTCTCCGGTGCGATGGTCAGCACCCGGGATTGGGTGGATTTGTTCTGGGTATAGAGGCGGATACACTGTTTCAAGGTGGCCAGGGCTGAAAGGGTCATAGGCTGTGACTCCAACTCTCCGGCCTCGGCCTCGACGAGTTTTTTATGGTATTTGATCTCCTCGATAAGCCACTCGGAGGCATGAAAAATCGTATCAATCTCCCAGGTAAAGGCATCCTTAGGCATGCTTTCTCTGAGTAACTCCGAGGTGCCATAAATGCCTGCCACCGTATTGGAGATATCATGAAAAAAAATCTGCTCCAGGCTCTTTTTCCGATTTTCATCGGATATATCCACGGCTGAAAAAATAGTAAAGTCTCTGTCGTCATGACGAAGGGGGGTGGCCCACACCCTCAACTCGAAATCGCCTCCCGAGGTACAAGAGATCACACACTCTTTGACGCTCCGAGCCCCTTTCTGAGACTCCAAAATAGCGTTCACCGCCCCACAGCTACGGCAAAACTCATGGGTTCCGCACCCCGACGGGGCGGTAAGGGCATTGACACAGCCAAGGGCCTCTCCGGGCCGCAAACCATAGACATTCACAGGATCTGCGGCTCCCACAATATCCAGGAACCGTTGATTGGCATAGACAACCTGGCGGCATCGATTCAGAATGAGGACGATCACAGGAAGGGCCACCAACAACTCGCCAATCTCAAAGTTTCCAAAGAGTTGGCTCTCCTCCAATATCCTGGAGGGGCTTAATCGTTCCGGTGAGGCATAAAATGAAATGGATTGATTTGGCACGTCATCCTCCACGACACCTAAAATAGTGAGGCGTTATTATATCTCGAAAAGAGACCGGGCCTGTCAGCACGATAAGGAAAAAAAAGAGCAGAACTCCTTAAAAAAAGGGGGCAAGAAACGGGCCTCCGGCGGCGAGGTGAGCCACCTCGAAAGTGAGTGACCGCTGCGCTTTGCCCCTCGTTCCTCGAGGCAAATCACATCGGTATTATTATGAAATTCATCTATCCTTTTTTTGCCAGAGCCCTAAAATATTAAGGCGGGAACGATCCGATCGTATGTCTCATTTTTGTAAACAGTGACTGCCATATATTGGGGTTCAAATGCCTAAAATAAACGTTTTCCCGATTAAATCGACACGCCCGGCCAGGGACTGGACCCCAAGTGTGTGACCATGACGGGCCAAAGGCCCGTCATGGTCACTATAAAAGTCTGTTTGGCAAGCTTTTACAAAAAGTTGACTCCCGGATAGGGCCCACCGAGTCATCTTTCGCTTGGGTGCCTTCTATGGTGAAGGTGGCGAAGCAACGTGAGGCAAAAACACCGTAAAACAGGGAGCGTTTGCCCTTTGCCCCGCTCTTCGGGTCAAATCACATCCGCCTTTAAAGCGAAATTCATTCAAGAATCATTATAGAAACGCTGTTTATTAAACCCAATTTTTGGCCTGGTTCAGAAGAGAGTTACACATTTGAAGATGGCGCGGAGACACCACGGCCACGGCTACCCTAAAATGGCCATTCTTGAACTTTTGCCCGATTTTTTAAATCAGGCAAAAGTTGTGCCCCCGGCAGGGCTGCCGGAGGCACAACTGAATAGTTCGGAATTTTTTGCCCGAGAGAGGCCCCCTCCCCTGACTACTTGCCAGATCCGAAGGCGATCTTAAACACATCTTTGTAAACCTTGGCAAAATGAACGGTCATCCCATCTTTGATATAATCGGGAAGTTCATCCACATCCCTCTTGTTATCATGGGGAAGCACCAGTTCGCGGATGCCGATGCGCCGTGCGGCGATCACCTTCTCACGAATACCCCCGACGGGTAGCACCTGCCCCGTCAAGGTAATCTCGCCCGTCATGGCCAGGGGGCGATCGATCTTACGTCCCGTGGCAAGGGAGATAAGGGATGTGGCCATGGTTACCCCGGCGCTGGGGCCATCCTTGGGTGTGGCTCCTTCCGGCACATGAAGATGGATAAAGGCCAGATCAAAAAAGGTGGTATCGACTCCAAAATTCTTGGTATTTGACGAGACAAAACTGTGCGCGATCTCCGCCGACTCCTTCATGACATCGCCCAGCTGCCCGGTGAGTTTAAATCCCTTATGGAGTTCATGTACCTTGGTGGACTCCACGGATAAGGTGACACCGCCCATGGCCGTCCAGGCCAAACCAGTCACGATCCCCACCCCTTCCATGGGTCGCTCTTTTCTGAATATGGGGGGCCCTAAGTAGGTGGGAATATCCTTGACCCCCACCGAGACCGGACTGTCTCCTTCGGCCAAAAATTTCACCACCGTTTTTCTCACAATACGGTTCATCTGCTTTTCAAGATTCCGGACCCCGGCCTCTCGTGCATACCCGTCGGCAATACTTCGAATGGCCTCATTGCTAATCTTCAGCTGATTTTTCGGAATCCCGCTACGCTCAATGAGTCGGGGAAAGAGATGTTTTCGGGCGATCTCCACCTTCTCTGCCGTGATATATCCCGAGAGCTGAGTCAAATCCATGCGATCCAGAAGGGGCTGGGGGATGGTATCCAGCTGGTTGGCCGTACAGATAAAGAGCACCTTGGAGAGATCGAGCCGGAGGTCGAAGTAGTGGTCTAAAAAATCGCTGTTCTGCTCGGGATCCAGGGCCTCCAGAAGGGCCGAGGCTGGATCGCCCTGATAGGATGCCCCCACCTTATCAATTTCATCGAGCATAATGACCGGATTGGAGACCTCCGTCTCCTTCAAGGCCTGAACAAATTTTCCGGGGAATGCCCCGATATAGGTCCGGCGGTGTCCCTTGATCTCGGCCTCATCCCGCATGCCGCCTAAGCTGAACCGATAAAACTTACGCCCCAGGGCCTCGGCAATGGACTTGCCGATGGATGTCTTCCCCACACCGGGAGGTCCCACAAGGAGGAGTATAGAACCGGAGACCGCCTTTTTATAGACCCCCACGGCCAAAAATTCGATGATGCGATCTTTAACATCCATGAGCCCTGAGTGATCACGGTCGAGAATCTTTCTCGCCTCTTTGATATCGAGCTTATCTTCAGAATTCACCCCCCAGGGCACGGAGGTGAGCCAGTCCAGATAATTTCGAGATACCGCATACTCCGGAGACCCCTTTTCAAGGACCTGCATCTTCTCAATTTCGCTGGAGACACGCTCCAACACATGCTCGGGCGGATCGAGTTTCTCCAGACGCGCCTGAAACTGTTCGATATCGGCGGTGCGGTCGTCCTTGGCAATCCCCAGCTCTTTTTGGATAACCTTCAGTTGTTCTCTTAAGAAAAATTTTCTCTGATTGTCACTTAAGCTCTTGTTCACCTCCTGACTGATCTCGCTCTGGAGCTTCAAGTTCTCATGCTCTTTTTTCAAGAGGACAAGGACCTTCTTCATGCGATCCATAAGCGAGGTAGTCTCCAGGATATCCTGAATCTCCTTTCCCGATACCGTGGTGATGGAGGCACCGAAATCGGCCAGGGGGGAGGCATCATTGGGGCTAAAACGTGCCACAAACTGCTTCACCTCTTCACCGTAGAGAGGGTTCAAGGGGATAATTTCACGAATGCCCTTGATCACGGCCGTCGAATACGCTTTAAGCTTCTCCGGGTCCCCCTTGGTCTCCACTGGATAGGTGGCACGCACCCGAAAAGGCACCTTGGTGGCGATAAACGATTCGATCTTGAAACGCCGAATGCCTTGGGCCACAAGCTGGAGCTTCTCACCATCGGCCATGACATTATGAATCTGCGCGATGCACCCCATACCGTAAAAACTCTCGGGCACAAGCTCCTCACCACTATCCGGCCTCACCAGCACCAATCCCACCAGACCATTGCTATCGTTAATCGCCTTTTCAATGGTGGGTTGCCACTTCGTCTGGCTGACGATGAGAGGCTGGGCCTGGAAGGGCAGAAAGGGGCGCCCGGTCACCGGTAGAATCATCAGGGTATCGGGCATAATATGATGGGGAATGGCAAGACTGGAGGTATTTTTATTGATGTCACCTTCCGCAACAACTTCAGGAGTAATGGGTTCATTGTTTTCCATGGGCTAGGCTCCTTTCACACATAAGCATCAGTTTTAACTTTCACAACCCGGTCCGGGGACTCAAAGCCACAAAAAGGTAAACGCGATATCAATGGATAGGGCGACGCTGGAAATGGCGTGGGGATGGCGGGTTTTTTCAGATAGCCGTGCAATGTCTCTGCAAAAAATTAAGAGGTAACAACCTCAGACCATTTACACCAATCGCTATTGCTAATTAAGGTAAGGCTCCTTCACATTATTTCAACCCGATAAATTATTATCGCATAACAAAACGTTTCTGTGAATAGCGCAGCGGCCCCTTCGTTTTTTCACACCCCCATAACAAAAAAAGCCCCCACCGCTTTCAAAGAAGCTGTGGGGGCCTTGGGCCATCGTAAAAATAAGGGGCGAGGATTAGAGAATCGAGTCAACAAAACTAGCCACACGCGGGTGCTTCATACAGGCACCAAAAAATTCCTTAGGAGGGGCCTCGGTAACAAACTGCCCACTCTCCATGAAGATCACACGATCGGCGATTTCCCGGGCAAAACCCATCTGGTGGGTGACAATAATCATGGTCATCCCCTCATCAGCCAGGCCTTTGATGGTGTTAAACACCTCTCCGACCAACTCAGGGTCCAGGGCGCTGGTGGGTTCATCGAAGAGCATAATTTTAGGCTTCATGGCAAGGGCTCGGGCGATGGCCACACGCTGCTTCTGACCCCCGGACAAGGTGGCCGGGTAGACACCTTGTTTATCAAGAAGTCCCACTTTTTTGAGCATATCGACGGCAATGATATGGGCCTCTTCCCGACTTTTACCCTGAACGGTCATGGGCCCTTCCATGATATTTTCGCAAACCGTCATATGGGGAAAGAGATGGAAGTGCTGAAAGACCATGCCAATTTCGGCGCGCAAGGCGCACACATTCTTCGGCGTGTCGAGGGCCCGCCGCCCCTTTTTCTCGACGTACCCGACCTGACGGCCCTCAAAGACAATGGCGCCCTCATCGATCTCCTCAAGGATATTGATGGCCCTTAGTAAGGTGGACTTTCCCGACCCGGAAGGGCCGATGATAACCACCTTCTCTTTGGGCATCACCGAGAGATCCACGGCGTTGACGGCGATGGTGTGACCAAATCGCTTGGTTACCTTTTCCAGTCGAATAATGGGTGCATCGCCAGGGATCGCGTGTCTCGTATTATCTGTTTTCATAGGCTCCGACTCGTTTCTCAATTTTCTCGAAGGTCACCGTAAAAATGGTGGTGAACAGAAGGTAAATCATGGCCGCGATAATCAAAACATTGACGTTAAAATAGGTGTTGAACATCTGGTTGGCCGAACGCATCAGCTCCACCATGGCGATGGTGGATACCAGGGCGGTGTCTTTAATCAGGGCGATAAATTCATTCCCCACAGGGGGCATGAGCCGTTTATAGGTCTGGGGAATGATCACACGACGCATGGCCTGGGTGTAACTCATACCAATGGCCTTGGCCGCCTCCATCTGTCCGTGGTCGATACTCTCGATCCCTGCCCGGATAATCTCGGCCAAATATGCCGAGTAGTTAATGCCCAGGCCGATGATGGCCGAGATGGTGGGAGAAAGGGTCACCCCAAAGGCGGGGAGACCGTAATAGATGAAGAAGAGCTGTAAGAGAAGTGGCGTGCCTCTGAAGAACCAGATAATGGACCAGCAGAGACCCCGCAGAGGCGCCACACCACTCATGCGACCCAGGGCGAGGAGAAGCCCCCCCAAAGGAGAGATCATCATGGTGATCACCACAAGGAAGAGGGTCATACCCGCCCCATGAATGAGGGAGGGTAAAAAGAGCTTCATATCATCAAAGAAGAGGGCCAGCTTGGATTTTTGGGCCTTGGCAAGGGATGCCAGAAACTGGGTCGCCTCCATATGATCGGGGAAAAGGGCCAGAACCTCCCGACAGGAGGATCCGGCCTCATCAAAGGCACCCAAGGCATGGTAAAGCTGGGCCTTTTGCATACGACTCTTCACAAAGTCACCCGCATCGTCCCGGCCCGAGGGGGGGGAGATCTGATCCAGCGTCTTTAAGGCGGCCTGGTAATCTCCAGCGGCAATGAGGTTACTTGCCTCTCGGAAGAGAGTCTGCGAGGAGTTGTGCTCTGAGGCAGAGGCTGCCAGAGGAAGGGCCAGCAGAATCAGCCCGATTAAAAGCAGAAAGCCTCTGCGTATTGTGGATCTCATGGATTGTCTCGCCTTCATTTCACGGCTGCGTCACATAAATAACTCGCCCCACCCGTGAAAAGAGTTGGGGGCGTCACTCCAAAATAAAACATGGGGGGAGCGCAGGTGATGCCGCCTCCCCTCATTTCTTACGATGAACTCTAATCTACCAGATTGCCGGGTTGGTGATATCTTCACCAAACCACTTCTCGGAGATGGTGGCCATGGTACCGTCGGCCACCATGGCGTCAAGGGCTTTCTGGATGGCGGTCCGAAGGGCGACATCTTCCTTACGGAAGGCCACACCAAAGGGCTCCTTGCTGATAAAGCCTGGCAGGGTCTTGAAGAAACCGATCTGCTTGGAGATGGTATCACGACCGGTGACGTTGTCGATGACCACGGCGTCGAGGCGCCCGGCTTTTAAGTCGAGAAGGGCCTTGGGGTTATCCTCGTACTCTTTGATGGCCGACGGCGCGTTAGGAAGCTTCTTCGCTGCGGTCACCGCAGGCGATCCCTCCTGACAGCCGATAACCATGCCACCTAAATCTTTAAAGTCGGAAAAGCGCTTTTCAGAAAAACGAACCACCACGACCTGGCCGTCGAGAATATACGGCTTGGTAAAGCTCACTTTTGCGGCGCGCTCTTTGGTAATCGTCATTCCGTTCCAGATACAGTCAAATTTTTTGGCGTACAGGGAGTTGATGACACCTTTCCATGCGGTGGGCTGAATCACGACCTCAACCCCAAGGCGCTTAGCCACCTCTTTGGCCGCATCAATATCGAACCCGACGACGGTGCCGTCGGCAATCTTATACCCCATGGGCGGGAAAGAGTCGTCCAGTCCGAGGATAAATTTACCGTCTTTCTTGACGCGTTCAAACGAGTCGTCACTGGCAAAGGCCATGGACGTCATCGCAAACAGACAGATAAGGAAAACAATCGCTCTTTTCATAACAATCTCCTTTGAGTGTGTAATTTTCATTCTAAAACGTATGGGAAATATACGATCAGAGCCCTGTTTGCAAGGTATTTTAGTCACCATACCGCCCCGAATTTCCTAATTTTTAAAATAAAGGAGTCATTTCAAACTCTCTGTTCAAGAGAGGGGTATCCCTATCTTTTTATAGTGAATACACATCGATTCATCCCTTTTTTTCGGCCTCTCCATGGGAAATTAAGCGCCACTTTCTAGTGGGCATTCTCTTCATCCCTTAACTCTTTTCGCAAAATTTTACCCACCGTAGACTTGGGAAGATCCGCACGAAATGATATAGCCACCGGCCACTTATACTTGGCGAGTTTATCCGAACAATAAGCAATTAGCTCTTTCTCCGTGACTGTCTCCCCCTTTTTTAACACGACAAACGCCTTGGCCGCCTCCCCCCGATGGGCATGGGAGATACCGATGGTACAGGCCTCCTGCACCTTGGGGTGTTCGTATAGAACCTCATCGATATCCCGGGGGTAGACATTGTACCCTCCCGATATGATCATGTCCTTTTTCCGGTCCACGATAAAAAAGTAGCCGTCTTCGTCCATCTTCGCGATATCCCCCGTGTGAAGCCAGCCGTCACACAGGGTCTCGGCGGTGGCATCGTCACGATTCAGATACCCCTTCATCACCTGGGGTCCCTTGATGAGGAGTTCGCCCACCTCCCCCACAGGTATCTCGGTCACCCCATCGCTAATATCCACAATACGGGCCAGGGTATCACCCACAGGCACCCCGATACTGCCCACCTTGCGAGCGCCCCCATGGAAGGGGTTAATATGGGTCACCGGACACGACTCGGTCATGCCAAAGCCTTCGGCGATCACGGCCCCGGATCGTTTTTCAAAATCACGAATCACCTCTGCTGGAAGGGGCGCACTGCCGGAAAAATACCCCTTTATACAGGAGAAATCGGTCTTCTCGATGGCCGGATCATTCGCCATGCTGATGTACATAGTGGGGACAAGGGGAGCAAAGGTGGGGCGAAATTTTCGTATGGTCTCCAGAAGCTGTGTGCCCTGGGGCTTGGGCACCAGAACGATGGTCCATCCCATGCTGATGGGAAGGTTCATGGCCGTGGTGAGGCCGAAAATATGGAAGAATGGGAGGGCCCCGAGGAGACTCTCCACCCCCTTTTCCATGCCGGGAAACCAGGCCTGGATCTGCTGTGCCTGACAGGAGAGGTTCCGGTGGGTCAGCATCACCCCCTTGGAGACACCGGTGGTTCCCCCGGTATACTGATACATGGCCACATCGTCCCAGCTGAGCTCTTCACGGAAATCCGACGGGGCGTGTGCGGCAAGCAGCGCCTTCCACTGATACAGATCCGGGGCAGGGGCCACATCGGCGGCCATTTTTTTCCGCTTGCCCATAAGAGAGAAGAGAATATTTTTCGGGAACGGGAGGTAATCACCAATGGATGTGTAGATAATTTTTTTGATGCCCGTCGTCTTTCGAAGGGCCACCATGCGATCGGCCAAAAGATCCAAGGTGATGAGAAGCGAGGCACCGGAGTCGTTAAACTGGTGGGTCAGCTCACGATCGGTGTAGAGGGGGTTGTTCATCACAGCCACGGCCCCCACACGCATAATCGCATAATATGCGACCACACAGGGAATCACGTTGGGCAATAGGATAGCCACGCTATCCCCTTTTTTAATGCCCATCTCCTGGAGGCAGGCCACCATAGATCCCACCATCCGATCCAGTTCCCGATACGAGACCTTGTAACCTTGAAAAATCAGCGCCGTATTTCCAGGAAAATCCGTGGCCGAGCGTTCCAGAAAATCCACAAGAAAAAGAGTCTCAAAGTCAATATATTCTGGAACCCCTGTTTCGTAACTGTTCAGCCACGGTTTGCTTTGGTAAGTCACTTTTTGGGTCACGCGCCTGCCCTCCATCATTCATACTGGGGTTAAAAGGTCATTATCCTGTCCAAGGTGTATGAATTATGGGAGTGGCGAAGTGCTGTCAACAGGTTTCGATACCCGGCCCCTACTTTATAAATGTTATTTCTATTGAACAACTTTCACATACCCGCCTGTCCCCTTTCCCACAACGCTCTCGAAGCGGTATGGATACATATAGAATGGAGGATCAAACCCGGGAAGTGCCCCTCCCCGTCTGTGCTTCCGCCGCCCTTAAATCTTTTCGCAAAATTTTACCCACCGTGGATTTGGGTAGATCATGACAAAAGGCAATGGCCACCGGCCACTTGTACTTGGCCAGCTTATCGCTGCAAAAAGTGAGCATCTCCACTTCCGTTGCCGTCTCCCCTCTCTTCATCACCACAAAGACCTTCACGGCCTCCCCACGATGGGCATGGGGAATCCCGATGGCACATACCTCCTGGACCTTGGGGTGTTCATAAATCACATCCTCAATCTCCCGGGGGTAGACATTGTACCCCCCGGACAGGATCATATCCTTCTTACGATCCACGATATAAAAATAGCCGTCCCCATCCATGCGGGCAATATCCCCTGTATGCAACCACCCATCGACGAGGGTCTCAGCCGTGGTATCGGGCCGGTTGTGATACCCCTTCATCACCTGGGGCCCCTTCAGAACCATCTCGCCGATCTCTCCCACAGCCATGGGGCGCGTACCATCCACAAGATCCACCACACGGGCATCGGTATCCGGCACGGGCACACCGATACTACCCACCTTGCGCGGCCCCCCACTAAAGGGGTTCATATGGGTCACCGGACTCGCCTCTGTCATGCCAAACCCTTCGACAATAATGGCACCGGAACGTCTCTCAAACTCCCGGGTGATCTCCACAGGAAGGGGTGCACTGCCCGAGAAGGAGGCCTTAATGGAGGTCATGTCGGTCTTGTCGATGGCCGGATCATTAAGCATCCCGATATACATGGTGGGCACCAGAGGAAGGAAGGTGGGACGAAATTTTCGTATGGCCGCTAAAAGCTGGGGAGCTCCGGGCTTGGGTACCAGGGCCATCTCCCACCCCATGGCCACCGGATAGTTCAGGGCACAGGTGATGCCAAAGATATGAAACCACGGCAACGCGCAGAGGCAACACTCCCCCCCTTCCCTGAATTCGGAAAACCAGACCTTGGCCTGCTGGATCTGAAAGGAGAGATTGCGGTGGGTGAGCATCACCCCCTTGGCAAGGCCCGTGGTGCCACCGGTATACTGACACATGGCCACATCATCGAGATCTAAGGACTCAGAAAATTCGGACGGGGCTCTATCCACCACCGCCGTCCACTTGAAGAGATCTGGAGCCGGCGTCACATCCACGGTCATTTTTTTTCGTCGGCCCATGAGGGCAAAGAGAAGATTCTTGGGAAAGGGGAGGTAATCTCCGATAGAGGTGTAGACAATCTCCCGGATGGCGGTCTGGTCCCTCAGGGCCACCATGCGATCCGCCAGAAGATCTAAGGTGATGAGAACCCGGGCTCCGGAGTCGTTAAACTGATGCAAGAGCTCACGGTCGGTGTACAAGGGGTTATTCATCACCGCCACCCCCCCCACACGCAAAATGGCGTAATACCCCACCATACAGGGGATAAGGTTGGGAAGAAGGATCGCCACCCGATCGCCTTTGGTCACACCGATGGCGGTAAGCCATGCCGCCATGGATTTGATCATGCGGTCCGTCTCACGGTAGCTCAGTTTAAACCCTTGAAAATTAAGGGCCGTCTTATGGGGAAATCGTTCGACGGACCGTTCCAGAAAATCGGATAAAAAAATCTCGTCATACGCCACATGGGAGGGCACGCCCTCTCCATAACTGCTCAACCAGGGTCTCTCGTGGTGGGTGGTACCGGACATGACCGCCTCCGTGAAATCAGATGTAATAAAGGGAGAGAACCATTATCACGATTTCGCTGACTAAAAAACACATTCAAAGGGTCATGGGTAGATAAAAAGACGGGCCTCCGGCGGCCAGGGGATAAATCCCCTGGACCCCAAGTTTGTGAATGTGATGGGCCCTTGGCCCGTCACATTCGCTGAAGAGAGGTCTGACAGGCGTCAGTGTGCCTATTATCGAAAAGTTTTTGCGGCGTTTTTTGAGAAAAAAGCGCCGGAGGCAAGCGGGTTAAAGATGCCTCGCTTGGCCCTACCTGGAGCCACGTTTTTGCCTGACTTGAAAGATTGGGATTGGTAAACAGGTATCGCCGCGTCATTTTATGGTTTTAAGCAAAGAATCAAAGGCGGATGTGATTTGACCCGAGGCACGAGGGGCAAAACGCATCCGTTGGCCTGCTTTCAAGGTGGCACACCTTGCCGCCGGAGGCTTTTTTTGAGCTGAATAGTGACCCGTTTTTTTGCCCACCCTACCCCATTACCGGAGGGATTAGACCACCGATTTCAGGATCTTATTGGACTCTGCAAGACCCCGGTCGCACGAGGGCCCTAAAAATTTACGAATCGTCTCCATATAGGCCAGGGAGTCCTGCCGGTCGGTACCCACCATCTCTCGGACGGTCTCGGCGAAGGCCTCCCCAAAGATCGTTGCCAGCTCGCCGACATAGGGGTTATCCCCCACCATGGCCGCATACAGATCGGAATCCTGGGCAAAGAGGCGACCGATAAGATCATTCTTCAGCTTAAAGATAGGGGTGGCATAGGGGTGGGCATCATCTGGGGTCACCCCAAGAAGCTGAAGGGTCCGCCCCATGGCGATGGTGACCATATGGGTCAGCCCCTGAGCCAGGGCCATGGAGCGGTCGTGGGCCTCGGGGGTCATATGAGCCACCCGAGCCCCCCCGTGGGTAAATTCGCCTTCCAGAAAATCGATCCACTGCCCCCCGCGTCCCGCGGTGAGGATGATATTTTGCCCCTGGACCCCTTCGGTGTGGGGGCCAAACATGGGATGGGTACCCACCACCTCACACTGGGTCGCTCCCATCATCGTCTCCATGATGCCCTCTTTGAGGGAACAGATATCACAGAGCCCCTGCGCCTCTGACATCAAGGCACCCAGGCGCTTGGCCATACACAGGGCCACATCCATGGGAGTGGCGATCATCACCAGATCGCACCGCTTGGCCAGGGTTTCCACCGTGGTCTCCGTGTCGATATCCGCCACGAGCACCCGATGGCCTCTCTGGGTGAACCACGTATCGAAGAGGCGGCCCATCCCCCCCTTGCCTCCGACGATCCCCAGGGTTATCCTCTCCATGCCGTGGCCCTCTGCCTGAGAAGATGATCCACTAAAACCAGGGCCACCATCGCCTCACACACCACGTTCACCCGGGGAATGGCCGCCACATCATGGCGCCCCCGGGTTTCGATCATGGCAGGCTCACCACTGATATCGATGGTCTCCTGGGCCTTGGTGATGGAAGGGATGGGTTTCACCGCCACACGCATCACCAGCGGAGCCCCGCTTGAGATTCCGGCCAGCACCCCGCCGGCATGGTTGGAGGCAAAACCCGATGGGGTGATGGGGTCGTTGTTCTCAAAACCCGTCATGCGGGCCGCCTCGAAACCGGCCCCCATCTCCACCCCTTTCACCGCGCCGATACCCATAAGCGCCCCGGCCAGGGCGGCATCTAACTTTTCAAACACCGGCTCTCCGAGTCCTGCCGGCACGCCTGTGGCAATGATCTCCACCACGCCCCCCAGGGAGTCTCCCTGCCGGCGCACCGCGTCCACCCGGAGATCCATGGCACGGGCCGCATCGGCGTCGGGACAGAGGTAGGGATTTTGATCCATCGCCTCGTAGTCCCGTTTCGAAGCCTTCACGCCCCCCAGCGCCACGGTGGCCGCCACGATGGAGATACCCTCTCTCTTAAGAATCTCATGGGCCAGGGATGCGGCGGCAACACGCCCCACGGTCTCCCGAGCCGATGCGCGCCCCCCCCCTCTATAATCACGGATTCCATACTTCTTCTCGTAGGTGATATCCCCGTGACCGGGCCGATAAAGATTCATGATATCGGTATAGGAGCTCGACTTGGCATCTCGATTCTCCACCATGATGGAGATAGGCGTACCCGTGGTCCTGCCTTCAAAGGTCCCCGAAAGAATTCGCGCCGCATCGGGCTCTTTGCGGGCGGTGCTGGTCTTGGCGCCACCGGGTTTCCGGCGATCCAGCCATATCTGAACATGGTCCGCCGTAAAGGGAATCCCTGACGGGGCCCCATCGATCACCACCCCCACCGCATCACCATGGGACTCTCCCCATGTGGTTATCCGAAACAATACACCCAAGGTGTTGCCTGCCATTTTCTCTTATCTCCATCATTTACCAAAAGTATATGCACGGCCCCTTCGGCCCCACCTTTTAAAAAAAGGGTAACTATTCAACTCTTGAACAACTGCCTTCGATAGTCAAAGTGACCCGTCGGATGCCGCCGGGTTAAAGATGCCTCCGGCGGCCCTGCCGGGAGCCAACCTTTTGCAAAAGGTTGCCAAATAGATTTTTATCGTGACCATGACGGGCCAAAGGCCCGTCATGGTCACATACCTGGGGTCCAGGGGATTTATTCCCTGGACAACCGAGGCTCAGTTTTTATGCCCACTTTAACCATTGAAGACAGGCAAAGGGTGTCAAAGAGACCATATCTCATCTATTTTTTGACACCATCTCCAACCCTTCAGAGCCCGGGAAGGGAACCGCCCTTCACCTGGCGCATAATCTCCTGGGCGATCGCCTCGGCAGAGAGGCCACCGGTCTCCAGTATGAGGTGGGCGGCCATACGATACAGAGGCTCCCTCTCCTCTAAAACAAGGGAGATCTCATCCTCGACCCGGGCTCCGGTGAGGGACGGACGCTGCTCTGCCGTCATGGCATCGCCTGCCATGCGCCGTGCCAAGACATGGGCCCGAGCTTTAAGCCAGATCACCGTACCGGTACGGCGCATGAGCTCGCGGTTCTCGGGACTCAGGATCACCCCCCCCCCGGTAGCCACCACCATGTGCTCCCCTTCGGCCACCTGGCCGAGGGCAAAGCGCTCCAGGGTGCGAAATCCGTCCCAGCCATCCCGCTTTACGATCTCATCCACACTGGCTCCGGCATACCCGGTGATAAACCCATCCGTGTCGATAAAATAGTGGTGACTCCGTTCGGCAAGAATCTTTGCCACGGTGCTCTTTCCTGTGCATCGATAACCAATCAGATAGATATTATGAGCCATAGATTAAGGATCCTCACTCTCTTTGGCGTATCGGATTAAAGATACCTTCAGCCCACACCTTTAAGGGCCTGCGCAAAAATAAAACAGACAAAAAGCGATGCCTTCTAAAGTTAACGGGGCTTAAAAGCTAAGCCTCCGGCGGCCCTGCCGGGAGCCAACCTTTTGTAAAGGTTGCCAAACAGGTTTTAATAGTGCCCATGACGGGTCGAAAGGCCCGTCATGGGCACTCACTTGGGGTCCAGGGGCCCTGTCCCTGGCCGCCGGAGGCTGGCTTTTCGCGGTCACTTTAGCCATAGAAGGCCTGCCTCTTAAGCACCCTGAAGGGTGTCGAAAACATCCCAATAGTTGGGAAAGGATTTTTTCACGCAACCGGGATCGAGAATCCGAACCCCCGGTGTCGTCAGCCCTGCGATGGAAAAACTCATGGCCATGCGATGGTCGTCGTAGGTCTCCACATCAGAACCCGACAAGGGCCCCCCGGCAATCTCCAGATGACTCTCACCGGCCACGGCATGGATGCCCATTTTACCAAGCTCGGTGGCCACGCACCCCAGGCGGTCGCACTCCTTCTCCCGCAGGTGAGCCACGTTTTCAATCACCGTGGTCCCCGTAGCGTGGGCGGCCACCACGGCCAGGGTAGGCACGACATCGGGCATCCGGGACATATCCACAGTCACGGCGGTGAGATCTCCCCCGGTGACGGTGATGCCATCGGCCTCGCGCAGAACCGTGCATCCCATTTTTTCCAGTACCCCAACAAAGCCCACATCCCCCTGGCGGGAGCCTTCGGTGACGTGCATCACCTTAACACTCGTCCCCGTCACAGCTGCCGCCGCCCAGAAGTAACTGGCGTTGGAGCCGTCGGGCTCGCAGTGGTACTCCCCGGACCGATAACTCTGGCGAGGCGCCACACGAAAGGTGGTAAAGCGGTCGTGGCTCACCTCAATGCCGAAGCGCTCCATAATATCTAAGGTAATCTCCACATAGGGCTTGGAGACCAGAGCCCCGGAGACCGTCACCGCCAGCCCCTTCTCGGCATAGGGCGCGGCCAGAAGAAGGGAGGAGAGAAACTGGCTGCTGATGCGGCAGTCTAAGGTGACTGCCCCCCCTGAAAAGGAGCCTCCGGTGATCTTCACCGGAGGGCACAAGGTGCCATTGACGCACTCCGCCGGGGTGCCCGCCTGGCGAAGGGCCACGAGAAGATCCTCGATGGGCCGCTCGCCCATACGGGGTGTGCCGGTGAGGGTCGTCTCTCCCTGGCCCAGGGCTGCAATCCCCGTTAAGAGACGCATGGAAGTCCCCGAGTTGGCCAGGTAGATCGGCGCCTCACAGGCCGTTAAGCGGCCCCCGGTGCCCTTAACCACCATCGCCTCCCCGTCGTCTTCGATCACCGCCCCAAAGGCCCTTAGGGCGTCCCGGGTCAAGAGGGTGTCTTCACTACGAAGCAAGCCGGTGATGCGGCTCTCCCCATCGGCCAGGGCCGCGGCAATAAGCAGCCTGTGGGAGTAGCTCTTGGATCCCGGCAGGGTCACCTGCTGTCTCTTTTTGCCCATACCGGGCACAATCTCTCTCATCATCTGCCTCATCTCGTGTTTGATGGTAAATTCAGATAGGCCAAAAACGAGCCTCCGGCGGCCAGGAGATAAATCCCCTGGACCCCAGATTTGTAACGGAGACGGCCCAAAGGTCCGTCTCCGTTACAGTAAAAGTTTGTTTGGCAACCTTTTGTAAAAAGTTGGCTCCCGGCAGGGTCGCCGAAGGCAAACCTTCACCACATCGCCTCCTACCCCTTGGCCCCCAGGGCGGCCAGCACGGTGTGCCGCATCAGGGCCACGGGGGCTTTTCGGCCCGTCCACATCTCAAACTGGGCGGCGGCCTGAAAGACGAACATGGCCACCCCGTCTACGGTGTCACACCCCCGGCTCCGGGCAGCGGCCAGAAGGGCTGTCTCCAGGGGATTATAAACGATATCCATCACCAGGGTACGGGGGGTGAGCCCCGTAAGGGAGATGGGCACCGCATCGATATGGGGCGTCATGCCCACGGAGGTGGCGTTGATGAGGATATCCACCGCCCCAAGATCCACCCCGTCAAGGGGACAGAATGTGGCCGATAGATCTCGGGCCAAGGCCTGGCCCCTCTCCTCGCTGCGATTGGCGATGAGAAGCGCCCCCCCTCTCTGACAGATTCCGTAGCCGATGGCCCGTGCGGCACCTCCGGCGCCGATCATCACCACCCTCTTTCCGGCGATCGTCCCCTTCTCCTCCAGGGCCGCCATGGCCCCTTCCACATCGGAGTTAAATCCCAGGAGCCGGCCCGACCGGTTGACAATGGTATTGACCGCCCCGATCTGACGGGCCGTCTCGTCCACCTCATCCAGATGGGCCATGACATCGCTCTTGTGGGGGATGGTGACACTGGCGCCCCCCATATTGAGGGTGCGCATGGCCGCCACGGCCCCGTCCACATCGCTCACGCCAAAGGCGAGATAGGTGGCGTTTACACCCGCCGCATGAAAGGCGGCGTTGTGCAGGGCCGGCCCCATACTGTGGGCTACCGGGTTTCCGAAGAGTCCGAAAAGCGCTGTTTTTGCATCGATGGCCATGGACTTACACCTCCGGAGAGCTTTCGGCGGCCAGATGCGTGCCCCGTGTGCCCTTGGCGTAGGAGCCCAGCACCTTTAAGTAAAGGCAGAGCTCTTTCATGGTGGCCAGCACCCGCTTCACTCGGGCGTCATCCTTGTGCCCCTCGATATCCATGATAAAGAAGTAACTCCAGTTCTCCCGCTTTGTGGGCCGAGACTCGAGCTTCACCATATTGATACCGGCATCGGACACCGGCTCGAGGGTGGTGAAGAGAGCGCCGGGGACATGGGAGGTGACAAACATCACCGAGGTCTTGTCATCGCCGGTGGGGGCCTGGTCGTCTCGTCCCAATACCAAAAAACGGGTCTCATTGCGGGACGAGTCCTCGATCTTGGAGGAGACCACCTTCAAGCCGTAAACCTGGGCCGCCTTGGTACTGGCGATGGCGGCAGACTTGGGGTTATCCGCCGCCTTCTGGGCCGCCTGGGCGGTGCTGCTGCACTCTTCTAAGACCGCATCGGGCAGGTTTCTCTGCAACCAGCTCCGGCACTGGGCAAAGGGCTGGGGATGGGAGTAGACCACCTCCACCGCCTCCAGATTCCCCCAGACGGAGAGAAGGTCGTGGCTGATAGTCTGATAGTGCTCTGCGGTAATCTTCACCTCGGACTCAAAGAGCATATCGAGGGTGTGATTCACCGCCCCTTCGATGGAGTTTTCTACGGGGACCACTCCGAACTGGCACCCCCCTCGCTCCACCTCGGCAAAGATTTCGGGGATACTGCGATACGGAACGAAGAGCCCGGCATGACGAAAATGGTTCAGGGCGGCCAGGTTGCTATGGGTGGCCTCGGGTCCTAAGTAAGCAATGGTCTGAGGCTTTTGAAGCTCGCGAGAGGCCGCCATGATCACGCTGAAGATATACTGCAAGACGCTATCGTCCACCGGTCCCTGGTTCAACCGGCAGATACGATCCATGATGAGAGACTCCCGGGATCTGTCGAGGACCTTACTGGCAAAGCGCTTCTTGAGCTCTCCCACCGAGGCAGAAACCCCCAGCCGTTCGTTGATGAGTGAAACAATCTGGGTATCGATCCCATCGATTTTCGCCCTCAATTCGAAGAGCTCTTTTTCAAAAATCGCCCCATCGGGTTGTGACTTTTCCATAATTACTTCTCCATAATGGTTTCGTCCACCTTGTGGCCGAAATGGCGTCCGCCCTCTTCATGATACGCCATCACGCGATCCCCGGCCGAGAGGGAGACCACGGAGACGGGCTCCCCTTCAGGAGAGGTGAGGCGAATGGTCTCGGCATTTTGAAGAATCGTGGCCACCCCCTTATCACCGATACGGGCGGTGATGAGAAGCATGGGGCGTTTTTCAATCTTCACACGACCCACCACGGCGCTGGATATCACCCCCGTGTGATCGACAATCTCCACCTCATCGCCGGCCTCGATCTCACTTAAATAGCGGGTGCGCCCCCCGGGAACTCGCGTATAGGCGTGAACTGCCCCGGCGTTGACCCGGAAGGGGCGCGGTGCCACATACGGATTGGAGACGGTCTCTGCATGGACCAGAAACAGGGCGCTACTCGTATTACCCACGAGCATTCCCTGACCTGTTTCCATATTCTGGCAGGTATCCACACAGACCCGATCGCCCATCCCGATATTTTTCACCTCGATGATCTCGGCCTCCACGAGGGGGAGGCTCTTTGTCTCCCCTTTGAGAAGATCGAGGGTCTTTTTAAGCTCCATCTCGTCGCGGGTATCGATCATCACCTGCTTCACCCCTTTCTCAAGGATCCCAAAGGCCAACTGCGCCTCCTCAAAATTTCGCACCAAGGCAGCCACATCGGCGCCTTTGGCGATGAGATTCTCCAAGGGGATGATGGTCCAGTCCGTGCATTCAAGGACCACCAACTTCTGGGCGGCCAGACGACAGATCGCCTCCTCGTCCGCCCCGCTTGTAATGGTAAAGATCTCCACATCCGTTCCGGGAACGAGATCGCCGTCGGCGCAGATGGTGGTGATGCGTCCCAACTCCTTGACTTTATCCGAGCAGCCATCGGGCACCATGATACCGTCGGCCCCTGACTCCAGGGCAGTCACGACCAACTCTTTGTTCCAGGGATCTGCCTTTACCCATATTTTTCTCATGATCACATCATCCTTAAAAAGAGAACTTTTTTATTATAATAATATGTACTTTACGCTACGCTGGCCAAATGCTCCAGGGCTTCTTCCACCGAGAGATTCTGATGAATAATCATATTCATCGCCCGCACCAGGTTTTCGGGATCGCGGTGCTGAAATACGTTGCGACCAATGGAGACGCCGGAGCCACCGGCATCGATAGAGCCCTTAACCATCTCCAGGATATCGCGATCCGAGTCCATAGTCTCGCCCCCGGCGATAACCACCGGCACGGTACACCCGGCGGTAACCTCCTGAAAACTCTCCGGGCTGCCCGTGTAGTTGACCTTCACTATATCGGCCCCCATCTCACAGCCCACACGCGCCGCATGCTTGACAAAATTGACGTCGTAGCTGTTCGTAATCTTTTCGCCCCGGGCGTAACACATGGCCAGGAGGGGGAGCCCCCAGGTGCGACAATCGGCGCTAACCGTACCGAAATCGTGGAGCATCTCTTTTTCGTCGGCATCGCCCAGGTTCAGGTGAATGGAGACGGCATCGGCACCAAGTTTGATGGCCTCCTCTACGGAGCAGACAAGGGTTTTCGCATTGGGAAATGGGGAGAGGCAGGTGGAGGCTGAAAGATGGATGATGAGGCCGATATCGGGACCGGATCCGCGAAGGCCTTCGGCCACAAGGCCTTTATGCTCGACGATGGCGTTGGCACCTCCGTTGGCCACCTTCTGGATGGTGCTCTTCATATCGATCACCCCTTTTATAGGACCCACGGTGGTTCCGTGGTCGAGGGGGACGATGATGGTACGGCCAGTGGCTCTGTTGAAAATACGTTCAAAACGGATCATCTTTCCGATGGTGCTCATAACTCTCTCCTTTCCAGATGGGGGCTCCATGAGATGGAGGCATTCCCAGAATTTTAAGCATAAAAAAAGCCGTGAAAGGATCTTCCACGGCTGACTGTCTGCTTATTTTGGTCGGGAGCGCCGCGGGACCTTTTTCTGGTCTACCCACGGCTGTTTTACGCTTACAAGTGTGTGTGTCTTAGCGCATGCCTGGGTACACCGATGTGATACCAGTAATAAAAATAATAAAATGCGCTAAAAAATCGAATCATTTGTCTTCTCTTAAACCTAAAATCTTTAAAATTGTAAGTCGACACATGCGAAAGATACTTATTTATCTTCGGCGTACCCGAATCGTAAAACTGCGATAAGAATTAATCTATGGAAATGAAGTTGTCAAGATGTTATTTACTCAATAGACACTCAAACAAAGGGGTTCGGCAAGATCCAGACGTTACTGTAAACAGTATCAGCAGCCCTCTTCGCCGATTCGCAAGCGCCATATTCACCTTCCGCTTATTTAGTAAAAAAGGAATATAACGACTCCATGAGACGCTTTTTTATCAAGAGAGAGGACATCACAGAGGACCAGGGACTCATCAAGGGCGACGAGGCGCGTCACATGATCCAGGTGCTTCGCCTCAAGACGGGCACTCACGTGATTCTTCTCGACGGCATGGGCACACAATACGATGCCGTCATCCAGGGCATCCAGGACCGATGTGTCTGCGTAACCCTCACCGGCTCCCGGGCAGAGCCCCTCTCATCCCTGCCTACCATCACCGTATGCCAGGCCTTTTTAAAAGAGAAGAAGATGGACGATCTGGTGCGCCACCTCACCGAACTGGGCATGGCCGCCTTTCACCCCTTCGTCTCCACCCGGGTGGTGGCACGCCCCACCGGAGAAAAACTGCTAAAACGGGAAGCCCGCTGGGAGAAGATCGCCGGAGAAGCCGTCAAACAGTGCGGACGCACCACGGCCCCAACCATCTGCCCCACCACCGAGTTCACAACCCTCTTAGAAGCGCTTCCATCCGGGGACCACACCTTAAAGCTCTTCTTCTGGGAGGAGGCCCAGGTCTCCTTTCACGAGATTGCACAGTGCACCCCCACGGATATCACCGATATCACCCTCATGATCGGTCCCGAAGGGGGCTTTACCGCCGAGGAGGCAAAAATGGCCACGAACGCCGGATTTCTCGTGGCGGGCCTCGGAAAACGGATCTTAAAGGCCGAAACGGCACCTCTGGCCGCCATCTCCATCGTACAGTTCATCTTTGGTGACATGTAGACCCCAAAAAATAGGGTGACGGCCCCCATGGGCCCATCGTAGACATCGCCGTCCCGAGCCCCTTAAATTGGGCCGTCGGCGATATTTTTTTTCCCACGGTGACACATGTGAAGGCCTTATTTTTAAAAAGGGATCCTCGTCTCCATGACCCTTTTCAAGAGAACCTCTGTCTTGACAACGGATATATCACGCCTATATTTTACGCAAGTGCATGTTTTGCGGACCCATCGTGTCCTTATATAAAGGACCCATCGACTCTTTTAACGCGCCCTTACCATCTTAGGAAGGGCACGCGCAAAGGGTTGGACACATTATCTAAGATGCCCGGAAAAGACAATCTCATCACGATATGAGATAAACGCCCGGACCATCACACGTTGTCCCCATGTTAAGGAGACCCACCATGGAAAAAGTAAAAAATAACGTATTTGTTCAGGTCGCATATAAAGGGACCCTCACCACTGGTGAAGTCTTCGACAGCAGCGAAGACAAAGAGCCTCTCGAAGTTGAAATGGGCGCAGGCCAGCTCATTCCCGGCTTTGAAGCCGCCCTGATGGATATGAGCGTGGGAGAGAAGAAGAGCTTTACCCTCCCCCCCGAAGAGGCGTATGGTGAGCGCTCCGATGAGCACACCATGGAGTTCCCCATCTCCGACATCCCCCCTGAAATGAACCCCGAAGTGGGCGAGACCATCGAACTCACCACACCCCAGGGCCAGGCCATCCCCGCCCTCATCACTCACTTCGATGATGAGAAGATGATGCTGGACCTCAACCACCCCCTCGCCGGAGAATCCCTCACCTTCGATATCGAGGTGATTGGTATCACCGAGGAAGCCACCCAGAAAGCCGAGGGTGGATGTGCCCCCAGCGACTGCAGCGGATGCGGTGGCGGCTGCCACTAAGTGATATAACGCCGCCGGTACCCGGTTTTTAAACGGTCCCATGGAAGGCGCCCTTAAAG
>JABXKT010000026.1 GCA_013619155.1 Desulfobacteraceae bacterium | reverse complement strand
ACACCATCTAAGCGAAGGTAGATCAGGCGAAGGGCACCGCCCATAATAGAGGTGCTTGCCACGGTGAGGTTAAGGGCCCTCACCTCCCCTTTTTCTATGCCCTCCCGGACCATCTCCTGAATCAGGGCAAAGGGGCGAGACGAGCAGATGGGCAATTCATCGGGCATAAACTCCCGATGCCGGGCATAGAGAATATACTGCATGACCTGTGGCGAGCTCTCCGTCAGCTCGAAGAGATGGGCCAAGACGGCCTTTAAGCGCTTTTCAGCACCCTCTTCCCTATCCATAATCTCGGTCATGGACTGGCCCATCATGCCCACCAGATCATCGTAGAGGGCCTTGGCGATGGCCTCCTTGTTCGTGAAATGGTGGTAAATGGAGCCGATGCTCACCCCGGCCTGCTTCTGGATATGGTGCACCGAGGTGGAAAAATAGCCCCGGGTGGAAAAAAGGTCCAGGGCCGTATCCAGGACCCGGGCGCGAATATCTTTGTTCCTGGAGCCTCTGCTCTCTTTGTTCTCCGCCATGGGACCTCCTCTTTAAAAATAGAATGAATGTTCATTCTATTCCATAGCGCCGAGGTGGATGTCAAGATTTTTCCCAGATCTATGGAAGATATGCCATACATTCACACCATCGATTTCCCGACAAAATGCCGGCCCCATGGGGGGAGTATCCCTTTCCTAGAGGCACCTCCCCCCAAAGATCCCCGTACCCACCTGGAAACGCGTTTTCGACTCGTAAAAAAATGACCCTTACATGATAATGATAACCACCAATCGCCACAATCATCGCCGATGAATCAGAGCTCGTCAGATTTTTTTAAGGGCGCCGTGCCGATGGGGAGGGCCCAAGGACCTCCCTTTTAAAAAAAATGGAATAAACCAATCGTTGCCGCATCTACCTTTTGTACGTTCTCACTCTACGGCCCCAGGGAGGGGGCCATGTCATGATCGATTTTGTGGGCAATATGGAGTTGTATTTAAAGGGATCCATTGTCATCTCTTTTGCAGCCGCCTTTGTCGGGGGAATTTTGACGGGATTCACGCCCTGTCTCTACCCCATGGTACCGATAACTGCCGGGGTGATTGGATCTCGCAATATCGGGGGGTCGAAGCTGCGAGGATTTTCCCTCTCTCTTATCTACGTCATGGGCATGGCATTCACCTATGCCGTGCTGGGCATGATCGCCGCTCTCACGGGACGATTCTTCGGTGAGGTCGGAACCCATCCCATCTCATTCATCATCATGGCAAACGTGATTATCTTTCTGGGATTGGGGATGCTCGATGTATACACCATGCCCTCCTTCTCCCTAAAGGGCAGCAGGCGGCCCACAGGTTACACCGGCATTTTTCTCATCGGTGCCGTTACGGGCCTCGTGGCGGGCCCCTGTACGGCCCCGGTCCTTGGCGTCTTGTTGGCCTATGCCGCCACCACACAGAACCTTTTTTTAGGGGGGCTACTACTGTGGGCCTTTGCCTTCGGCATGGGATCTCTTCTTCTGGTGACGGGCACCTTCTCCGGTATCATGGCATCCATGCCCAAGGCCGGAATGTGGATGGTAAACATCAAGAAAACCATGGGATTTTTAATGCTCGCCATGGGTGAGTACTACCTGATTAAAGCGGGACAACTCATCTTATAAACGGATAAAAAAAACCCCGATTACCATCCTTTTACAGCCACACGTGCGGTAAGCGAGTTCATCTGAAAACTAAGCCTTCTATGGTTAAAGTGGGCTTAAAAACGGAGCCTCCGGCGGCCAGGGACTGGGCCCCTGGACCCCAAGTGAGTGACCATGACGGGCCTTTGGCCCGTCATGGTCACTATTAAAACCTGTTTGCCAACCTTTCCAAAAGGTTGGCCCCCAGCAGGGCCGCCGGAGGCTTTTTTCCTTACAATCTTAAATAGTTGCCAAGAGAGGATGTATAAGCACATCATTGTCATGATGACCACAGTGATGGCTGAGAATAAATGGTAATCAGAAAAGAAAATGAACGATCCCGTGAATATATGAATCGCGCACCGTGTCGCAGCTCATACGCTTCACGCCCTCTTCTCATCACACACCAATGGAGACTTTTATATGAACGCGAATAAATGGATACTCGTCATTGCATTGACTCTCATTCTGACGCCCGCTCCCTCTTTTGCCTTGAGTGTGGGGGATAAGGCCCCACCTTTTATGCTTCGCCTCCTGGACGGAAGCGACTTTGCATCCAAGGATGTGGTGGGAAAGAATCCTCTGGCCCTCGTCTTCTGGACCACCTGGTGCCCCAACTGCAAGCGTGAACTCCCCCACCTGGCCAAGATGTATGAGACCTTCACCCCCATGGGGCTTGAAGTCCTCTCCATCAACGCCGGGTTTAACGACAGCCTGGACAAGGCCAAACGGTATGTGAAAAAATATCGCATGCCCTATCCCGTTGGTTTTGATACGGGAAGCACCATCTCCAATGCCTACGAGATCCGGGGCGTGCCCACCGTGATGATTATAGACCGCCAAGGGGTAATTCAGTATATGAACTACACCGTGCCGAGCGACGCCTACCTCCGAGAAAATATCGACCGGTTTAAAAAATAGATCAGAGAACGAACCAGGAGCATCTGGATGGACCTGTTATTCGGAAAACGCAGAGAGCGCAAATTCTACCGCCTCATTTATCCCCATGCAGGGCAGCTGTACGGCGTCGCCTTAAACTATTGCGGCAGCCGTCACGATGCCGAAGAGATGGTCCAGGAGACCATGTCCATCGCCTATGAGAAACTTCACCAGCTACGCGACGAGAAGAAAAGCAAGAGCTGGGTCTTTGCCATCTTGAGAAACATATTCTTCAAGGAGCTCCGACAAAAAGAGCGATTCCATAATTTTTATGAGCGTTCCAGTGCCGATTATCTGGAGGAACTCGATGCCTTCCAAGGGGACGGGGACGTGATCTCGACGCTTACAAAAAGCGCCCTTGAAGGGGAGCTTAAGGAGGTGCTCTACAAACTTCCGGAAAAGTATAGGCTCCCCTTGATTCTCTATTATATGGAAGAGATGAGCTATCGGGAGCTCTCCGAGATCCTGGAGGTTCCTGCAGGCACCGTCATGTCCCGGCTCTCCCGGGCCAAGCTCTTCTTCAAGAAGGAGATGGTAAAAAAAGCACGAAGGGAGGCCGGCAGATCGTCTGAGGTGCTGCCCTTTGTGCCCCGTAAAAAGGGAGGTGACCAATGACCCCTTGCATGCATTTTCGAAACCACCTGGCCACGGGTCTGTCGACACCGCTCTCAAAAGAGCTGCAGGAGCACCTGGCCGAGTGTTCACAATGCCAGACCCTGTATGAAGCAGACCAGATCCTGGAGCACCGGATCCAAAAAAGCTTTGAAGCGGTGATACTCCCGGAGGGTCTCGATGCGGGAATCCGACTGAATATCGCCCAGGCAAGCGCCGAAAAAAAGGGGCGGCGGTGCATGATCACCTGGTTCACCCCCGCCCTGGCGGCGGCCATCGTCTTTTTTCTCCTGCTGGTGCCCATGCCCGGCAAGCTCTCGTCGGTGGAGGAGGTAAGCGCCCTGGTGGTAGAGGATCATCTCAAAAAACAGAAGATGATGTTTACCTGTGACAACACAAAAAGCGCCGCCTGGTGGTTTGAGAGCCGCATCGATTTCATGACTCGCATCCCCGACCTGCGAAGCCGGGGCTACCGATTTGTGGGGGGGCGCACCTGCACACTCAAGGGCAAAAAGGTGGCGGCGCTGCTCTACGAAAAAAATGGGGAACGTGTCTCCCTCTATATTCTCGATAAACGCGACACCAATTTCGACGTGAATGGGCGTTTAATCTACGACAGAGTGGTCGGAACCTGCCAGGTGGAGATTTGGGAAGACGATGAGCGCTTGTATGCCCTGGCAAAATGAGTTCACAAAAAATATTCCCCGCGACCTCCGTAGAGACCACGGCCCTCTTTTTAAGAAAAAGCACCACAAAAGATCTTTACAATCGGGAGCGCTTGATACTAAAGTGGCCGATTCGTTAACGGGTTAACCAAATACGGACAAAACCATTCAACAGAGGAGCGGCCCATGAAAAAAAAGAGAGCCTACGACAGGAACGACTCCTTTGGCTGGCTCATGGCCACTGCGGCTAATCAACTGAGACAAAGGCTCAATAAAAAATTCTCACAAGCCGGACTGGATATCACAGCGGAGCAGTGGGGCGTTCTCTTGCCCCTATGGAAGGACGATGGCTTATCCCAGCAGTCCCTGGCCACCATGTACATGCGCAGCAAGGTGGCCATATTCAAGCTAATCGGAGGGCTGGAGAAAAAAGGCCTCGTCACGCGGACCCCGGACCCAGACGATGGACGAAGCAACCAGATTTTTCTCACCCCTCGGGGAAAAGCGCTCCAAGAGCCCCTCATAGACCTGGCAAAAGAGAACCTCTCCGAAGCCGCCCGGGGCATCTGCGAAAAGGACCTGGATACCTTTAAGAAGGTATTGAGGCAACTCATCATCAACACCCGGAATTGATGCCACCCCTGTGATCACCAAGGCCCTGTTCTGAAGAATGGGGGCCTCATTTTTTTACGGTATCCGTTAACCCGTTAACAGATACAGACCCATCATTCATCTCTCTCGAAGGAGCACCGCCGTCTTCCCATGATTCACTTGATTGTACTGCTGGCCATATTGGCCGCATTCCCACCCCTGTCCACCGATATGTATCTGCCGGCCATCCCTTTGCTTCAGACACTTTGGAACCAGCCCCTGGCCATGATTAACCTGACCCTGGTCCTCTTTTTTGCCACCTATTGTCTCTGCCTTCTCATCTACGGCCCCCTCTCCGATCGATTTGGACGCAAGCCGCCTCTCATCACAGGTATCCTCATCTTTATCGTGGGAAGCCTTCTCTGCGCACTATCCACAGGCATTCACATGCTCATCGTGGCACGCATCATCCAGGCAGCGGGAGCGGCTTCGGCGTCCACCATCTCCATCGCCATTGCCAAGGATCGCTTAGAGGCCCAGGAGAGAGAATCGGTCATGGGGTATGTGTCGGTAATCATGGCCCTGGCGCCCATGGTGGCCCCCTTAATCGGAAGTCTCATTATTACCCGCCTGACCTGGCCATGGATTTTTATGGCCCAGGGAGCCATGGGGGTCGTGGCCCTCATCGGCGTCATGGCCACTCCCGAATCCCACCCCCATCCCACGGGCGTCTCCATAAAGGAACTCGCAAAAAGTTACGGGCGCATCCTGGCCAACAGACGATTTATGGCCGTGGTGATCTGCACCTCCCTCACCGGCGTCTCCTTTTTTGGGTATATTGCCGCCTCATCCAGTATTTACATCACCCAATACCAGGTAAGTGAAGGGACCTTTGCCCTCTTTTTTGGTGCCAATGCCCTCTGTTTTATGACGGGTGCCATGATCTGCGCACGATTCGGCGCCCGTATCGGCAGTGTGACCATGATGTCCACGGGCCTTGCCGGCGTAACGGCCGGGGGCCTTGTCATGGTCCTCTCCCTATTTTCCGGTCCCTGGGCCCTGGCCGCCCCCATGGGCCTCATCTCTTTCTGCCTCGGCATCAGCCGACCTCCGGCCAATAATCTGGCCCTGGAGCAGGTCCAGAGCGATGCGGGCGCGGCCTCCTCAATTCTCGTCTTTATCTATTTTATGCTGGGAGCCGCCGCCATGGCCGTGGCATCCCTCGACTGGGAAGACAAGGTCTCTTTTATCGGTATCCTGGCCATGATCACCGGAGGGGCGGCCTCGGTGCTATGGGGGTATATAAAAACCCGCATCCGACGACCCGAAGCCATGGAACCCATTCAGACCCAGAGCCCCCAAGGGGCCACCACCTAAGGGCCCCTTTTAAAAAAAATTCACGCTCTATATATCACTGATTTTACAAGGAAATACCCCCACGTTACATCAGCGATTCGCCACCCCACCGCCCCTTAAAATCGGGCGACTATTGATCTGTAAAAATAATGTTGCTATAGTAACGTTACTATGACAACAAAAACCACGCTACCCAAAGAGTTTGAATTTTTCAACCACCCCTCTTTCCCCAATAAGGATGGCCGGGGCATGATCATCCACCTCATGGAGCTTGAGATCAGCGCCGGTATCCGAAGGCGCTTTGAGGCGGCCGGGGCCGCCATCACCCCGGAAAACCTCCTGGTCCTGGCCATGCTCTTAAAGAAAAATGGGGTCCACCAGAGTGAACTGGCACGACTCACCCACAAAAACCGACACAATATGACCCGCATCATCGCCGCCTTGGAACAAAAAGAGTATGTCCAGCGGCGCTCCGATGGGGGCGATAAACGGAGGCTCCTGGTCTTTCTCACGGAAAAAGGCGAGGGGGTGCTCACCGAGTATGCGCCCATCGTGACCGATTTCTCGGGCCAGGTATTCGCCGGCCTATCCGAAGCGGAACTCGAGATGATGACCCGGATTCACCTCCGCATCCTCGACAATCTGGGATTTAAATTTTAAAAAACGACGCTCTTTTTTACGAAAGAGAAAAAAATAAGGCGATGGGTGATACCCTCACCCCATAAGGGGGAGACCGGCTCCCACCGCCGTTGATACCCAAAAAACAGACAAAAAAATACCCATGGGGGCCCCTCCTTTGACAGGCCCCCCATGGGTCACACTTTTTCTGCGCCCTCATCGCTAAGGACCCGGCATCACGGCACCCGAGGTTGATGATATGTAACCGATCATGAGATAAGGCCCCCCGCACTTATCTCTATGTATATATGAGTGATCACTAAAAAAGAGGCGAAAGAGACCCACCTACCGATAGAGGCCAAACCATAATGCCAACGCATACGGGCTGCGCCTTTTATCCGTAAGGGTATCTCTCCTGCCACCACCCGTTAAAATATACCTGTGATTTGGAGAAAAAATCATGTCGACAAAAAGAGACCATTTATCTTTATTGACCCCCCTTCGGCCCTCGGGCGGACGGCCCATGATCGCCGTCATGGCCCTTTTTGGCCTCCTACTCGTCGCCGCGCCGGCCCTGGCCAACGGTCCAGAGAAGGGGTCAAAACCCGTATACAGAGCCCCCGTATCGATCATGACCGTCAAAGAGAGCTCCATCCAGTACACCCAGACCGTCCCCGCCCGGGTCACCGCCTTTAAGGTGGCGGAGATCAGACCCCAGGTCACCGGCATTGTCGTCAAACGTTTCTTTGAGGAGGGGGGCATGGTCAAGAAGGGAGAGCCCCTCTATCAGATCGATCCGTCCGTCTACAAGGCCTTCTACGATTCGGCCCAGGCAAATCTACTCAAGGCCGAGGCCCAGCTGGAGACGACCCAGGCCCGGGAGAAACGCTATGGCCGGCTGGTGAAGGATAAGGCGGTGAGCCGCCAGGCCTATGATGATGCCTATGCCACATTGCTCCAGGCCCGGGCCGACATCGCCGTGGCAAAGGCCGCGGTGGCCCAGACCAAAATCAATGTGGACTATACCCGGGTCTACGCCCCCATTACAGGACGCATCGGCAAATCAACGGTCACCGAAGGGGCCCTGGTCACGGCCAACCAGCCCCAGATGATGGCCCAGATCATTCAACTGGACCCCATCTATGTGGATATGCAACAGGCCCGGGAAAAATTATCGGAACTTAGGGCGAAGAGCACCCACACCGACACGATCCGAGTCACCCTGGACTATGGAGATGCCACGGGAGCGTATGACCACACAGGGGAACTTCAGTTCTCCGAGGTCACCGTGGATCCCACCACCGCCTCGGTGGTCCTAAGGGCCCTCTTTCCCAACCCGGATGAGGCGCTCTACCCCGGTTTCTTCGCCACGGCCACCCTCTTACTGGACAGGGCCGAAGTACTCCTGATCCCCCAGAAAACCGCCATTCTCCAGCCCAATGGGAGCCAGATGGTCTGGGTAGTGAAGGATGGCACGGTGCACACTCGACCCATCGAGGTGGCCGGATCCCATGATAATCAGTGGATCGTGAGCACCGGTCTCTCCGCGGGAGAGACCATTGTCACCGAGGGCTTTCAGAGACTCCGGTCCGGCAGCCCCGTCGATATCTCCCCGGCAACATTGGCCCAGACCCACGCATCATCCGGTACCCTGTTATAAGGACACATACCCATGTCACGATATTTTCTGGATCGCCCCGTCTTTGCCTGGGTGATCGCCCTGCTCATCATGCTGGCGGGCATTTTATCCATCCCACAGATGCCCGTGGAACAATACCCAACCCTGGCTCCGCCCCAGATCTCCATAAACGCCTTCTATCCGGGGGCTTCGGCGGATACGGTGCAGAACTCGGTGACCCAGGTCATCGAACAGCAACTCACCGGCATCGATAATATGCGCTACTTCGGATCCTCATCCGATTCCACGGGCAAGGTGGAGATCAACGTCACCTTAGAGCCCGGCACCGATCCGGACATCGCCCAGGTCCAGGTGCAGAACAAGGTGCAGACCGCCATGCCCCTCCTGCCGGCGGCTGTCCAGGCGCAAGGGGTGGTGGTCAAGAAGGCCTCCACCTCCTATCTCTTTGTCACCAGCTTTCACTCCACCAACCCCGAGATCGGACAGACCTACCTGGCCGACCTGGTCTCCTCCCGTATCCAGGAGCCCATCACACGCATCAAGGGGGTCGGCTCTGTAAACGCCTTTGGCTCCCCCTATGCCATGCGGATATGGCTGAAGCCCGAAAAACTCTACGCCTTTCAAATGTCCACCAACGAGGTTCTGCACGCCATCTCCGAGCAGAATATCGACGTCTCTGCCGGGCAGTTCGGGGCCTTGCCCGCCATCGCCGGGCAGCAGATCAACGCCACGGTCCTGGCCCAGTCCCGGCTAAGGAGCGTGGAAGAGTTCCGAAATATTCTCCTGCGCGTCAATGAAGACGGCTCCCAGCTACGCCTCAAAGATGTGGCCGATATCTCCCTGGGCCAGGAGAGCTATGGAACCATTATCCAGCACAACGGGACCCCGGCGGCGGCCTTTGGCGTGAGCCTGGCCACCGGAGCCAACGCCCTGGATACGGCAAAACGGGTGAAGGATAAACTAAAAGAGTTGTCCGCCTACCTTCCCGAGGGCGTGGGCTACTCCTTCCCCTACGACACCACACCCTTTGTGGAGATCTCCATCGAGTCCGTGGTCCATACCCTCTTCGAGGCCATCGGCCTCGTCTTCCTCGTCATGTTCCTCTTCCTGCAGAACTTCCGGGCGACCCTCATTCCCACCCTAGCCGTGCCGGTGGTGCTCTTAGGCACCTTTGCCACCCTGCACGCCTTTGGCATGACCATCAACACCCTGACCATGTTCGCCATGGTTCTGGCCATCGGCCTCCTGGTGGATGATGCCATCGTCGTGGTGGAGAACGTGGAACGCGTCATGGCCGAGGAGGGACTCTCCCCCTTAGAGGCGACCCGCAAATCCATGGATCAGATCACCGGCGCCCTCATCGGCATCGGCATGGTGCTGTCGGCCGTCTTCCTCCCCATGGCCTTTTTCTCCGGATCGGCCGGGGCCATCTACCGGCAGTTCTCCATCACCATCGTCGCCGCCATGACCTTTTCGGTGATTGTGGCCCTGATCTTGACCCCGGTTCTCTGCGCCACCATCCTCAAGCCGGTGGCCCCCGGCCATGCCGAGAAGAGAACGGGTTTTTTCGGCCTCTTTAACCGGGCCTTCAACCAGGTACGGGATACCAGCCATGCCGCCTCGGGTAAAATCGCGCGAAACTGGAAACGCTCCATCGCCGTCTACCTGATGATTTTTATAGGGCTTGGATTTTTGTTTGTCCGCATCCCCACGGGCTTCCTGCCCGATGAGGACCAGGGCGTACTTATGGTCCAGGTAACCACCCCGGCCTCGGCCACGGCGGCCCGCACCGCCTCAGCCATTAAGACGTATACCGACTATCTGGATAGCGACCTCTCCGATGATATTCGTGAATACATGACCGTTGTGGGCTTCAGCTTCTCCGGTTACGGGCAGAATACCGCCGTCTCTTTTGTCAACCTCAAGGATTGGGATGAAAGGGAGAGCACGGTGATGACCATGGCCGGAAAGATCAACCGGGCCATGTCTCAGGTCAAAGACGCCATGATCTTCGCCTTCTACCCGCCGCCCATCATCGACTTAGGAACGGCCTCGGGCTTCGACCTCCAGCTCATCGACTATGTGGGCGCAGGGCACGAAACGCTCATGGATGCCCGAAATAAGATCCTCTCCCAGGCGCGTCAAAACCCGAAACTAATCGGGGTGCGCCCCAATGGGCTCGATGATGTGCCCCAGTACAAGGTGGAGATCGACATGGAGAAGGCGAGGGCCCTTGGCCTCTCCATCGGGGAGATCAACGCCACCCTCCAGACGGGCTGGGGCTCGGCCTATGTCAACGATTTTATGGACAAGGGACGCGTCAAAAAAGTCTACGTCCAGGGCCAGGCCCAGGACCGGATGCAGCCCACCGATATCGAGAAGTGGTATGTGAAAAATAGCCAGGGGAAGATGGTCCCCTTTACCTCCTTCTCCAAAGGTCACTGGACCTACGGCTCACCCCGCTTAGAGCGCTTTAACGGCTACGCCTCCATCAATATTCAAGGGGGAAATGCCCCCGGTATCTCCACGGGTGAGGCCATGGCCGAGATGGAAAAGCTGGCCGAAAAGCTCCCCGAAGGCATCGGATACGCCTGGTCCACCACCTCCTATGAAGAGAAGATGGCCGGCTCCCAGGGACCGGCCCTCTACGCCATCTCCATCATCATCGTCTTCCTCAGCCTAGCGGCCTTGTACGAGAGCTGGTCCATCCCGTTCTCCGTCCTCCTGGCCCTTCCCTTGGGGGTTCTGGGCTCGGTCCTGGCCACCCTGGCCTTCAGCTTGAGTAACGACGTCTACTTTCAGGTGGCCCTCTTAACCACCGTGGGGCTGTGCGCCAAGAATGCCATCCTCATCGTGGAGTTTGCCAAGGAGCTCTATGAATCGGGCACACCCCTCATGGATGCGGCCCTCATCTCCTTTAAGCTGCGATTTCGCCCCATCATCATGACCTCCATGGCCTTTGTCCTCGGGGTACTACCCCTGGCCAAATCCACCGGAGCCGGAGCGGCGAGCCAGAATGCCATCGGCATTGCCATCATCGGCGGTATGATAGGGGCCACCTTCCTGGCCATCTACTTTGTGCCCCTCTTCTTTGTCCTCGTCGAGCGTATCGCCGCCTTCAAAGGCAAAAATAAACCCGCATTGGAATCTGTCAGCGAAGAGGTAAAATAGATGAAAAAATTTGCCACCCTCATGGTGGCCAGCGCCCTTATGATATCCGGCTGCGCCCTGGCCCCCACCTACAAACGACCCGAAAATATCACCGCCGCCGAGTGGTCGTCCATGCAAGGCGAGACCGCTCCCCAAAAAAAGGGGGCGGATCAGCGCCTCGCCACCGACATTCCCTGGCAGGACTTTTTCCAATCACCGGCCCTAAAGACGGTAATCCAGACGGCCCTGACCCACAACCCGGACCTAAAAAGCGCCGGACTCACCGTTCAGAAGACCCAGGCGATCTATCATATCGAGCGATCCAAGTTGCTGCCGGAGCTCACCGCCGGTGGCACAGGGAACTATCAAAAGTCCTTCGGTGGCACCACCACCGAAGGCTACCAGGCGGGCCTTGCCATGCCCTACTATGAGATCGATCTTTTCGGTCGCATGAAAAACCTCAGCCAATCGGCCTTGAATCAGTATCTGGCCACCCGGCAGGCCCAGAAGAGCGTCACCATCTCTCTCATCGCCCAGTCGGCCACCGCCTATCTGCAGCTGACCAGTGACCTGCAAACCCTGGCCCTCTCCAAGGAGTCCCTGGATACCCGTCAGCAGGCCTATGATCTGGTCGACAAGGGCTACCAGAACGGCATCTCCACCCGTCAGGATCTCGCCCAGGCCCGCATCGCCTTAGAGTCCTCCCGGGTGAATACGATTCTCTATACCCGCCTGGTTCAGCTGGATAAAAATGCCCTGGTCACCATCTTAGGGATCCAGGGGCTCTCGGAAATCCCCATCACCGCACAACTCGATGAGGCGGCGGTCCTCTCCGATATTCCCGTGGGGCTCCCCTCCCAGGTGCTCCTCAATCGCCCGGATATCCTCGGCGCCGAGTACGCCCTCAAGGCGGCCGGGGCCAATATTGGGGCGGCACGGGCCGCCTTCTACCCCCGCATCGCCCTCACCGGCAGCCTCGGCTACTCCAGCACCGATCTGGGCCACCTCGTCTCATCGTCTTCTGCCGGAACCTTGGGCATCGGGCCCTCCATCTCCATCCCCATTTTCAATGGCGGGCGCAACAAGGCGATGCTCAAGGCGGCGAAGATCGACCAGAAAATGGCCGTGGTCACCTATGAGAAGACCCTGCACCAGGCCTTCAAAGAGGTCGCCGATGCCCTGGCCGCTCGGAAAACCCTGGGGCAACAGCTCGAGGCCCAGGGGATGTTAGTCCAGGCGAGTCAGGAGGCCTACGATCTCTCCATGAAGCGCTATACCGAAGGCATCGACTCCTTTTTAAGTGTCCTCGACGCCCAGCGCTCCCTCTTTGCCTCCCAGAGTGCTGAGATCGATCTCCAGCGCCAGGAGCTAGCCAACCGGATCAGCCTCTACAAGGTCCTCGGCGGAGGGATCACCCCCGAGGCCGAGCCTGAGACTCCGGAACCCCAGGTATAAGGGGCACCCAAAAATATCGTAAGGGCCCCTGCCCTGTCTCAGACAGAGCAGGGGCCAGGGCTCAAAAATAGGCCTGGTTCAAAATAGCCTAAAATAGGGTAACACTATAACTATTCAGCTTGCGCCTCCGGCGGCCCTGCCGGGGGACAACCTTTTGAAAAGGTTGCCAAACAGGTTTTTATGGTGACGGTGACGGGCCTTTGGCCCGTCACCGTCACCAACCTGGGGTCCAGGGGATTTATTCCCTGGCCGCCGGAGGCTTCTTTTTGATTTGAAGTGTTACCCTGATTTGAACCAGGCCCAAAAATACATAGCCCCCACGCCTTGGGCAATAAAGCGAGTCTCATCCAATGCCCCCTCCCGCACAGGCAGCCATGGATAATCTCATTCAGATAACACCCTTCGATACCGCTCACCAGACGCCCCCGAGGGCACCTTCGTGCCCCCCACCGACATGGACACATTAAAGATCTGACATAAATAAAAAATCATGGTGTGGCATTATTTTTTTATAGGTCTGTGCCTTGATTGATCGCCGGTACTATCCCCGGCACACAGGCCCACCGAGGGTGAGGCATTCCCCTATCTGGATATGAACCCCATATGCATATGTTCAAAAATATCAGAAATATGGTATAGTGATCTATTTTAATGCATTGCACCGCCAAAGGGGACGTTCGAGTCCCAATCCATGGGAATGAGATCGCCCCCATCTCTTTACTCTATTCAAGTTATTTAAAAAGCATATCATCGCCCTAACATGGATCGTATACCTGTCAGGCATATAGATACGTTTACACCCAAGAAGACACCATGGATTCTTCAGCCAACGACCACTCACAGGCTGTGGATCGAATCCGGCGCCCCGCTTCATCCTCAACACTCCAAATAAAAATAGCCGATTAAGATACCGGAGTACCCGTCATGACCCTGAAGCCGCAGGGGGCAATTTTTTGGAATAAAGTCAAAACAATCCATATCATTATGAATCTATACAGCGATTAAGGCGTAGACCGTATCGCCCCATGAAGATCACAATCGAAGGACATGGTGTTCGAGAGCCCAGAGTTTGAAACCTAAAAGTTGCAAGCGTCCTTTGGCTGGTACATCACGGCCGGCAAAAAAGGCAAAAAGAGAGTGGCTACAGTCATATGAAAGAACGGTAACCATTCAATCAACGGGCCACTGGCCGCGAAGAAAAACGATTGAATTAAAAGGATAAAACCAACCCACTACGTACCAGGGTAAAGGGCATAAAGGCTCAGGTAAAAAATAAATGCACAAGTTTAAGGAAAATGCCGCTGTGATTTAAGCCGAGGAACGAGGGTTAAAGCGCTGCGGAAAACCGCTTTCAAGGTGGCTCACCTTGCCGCCGGAGGCATCGCTTTTTTGTATATTTTATTTTTGCGCAGGCCCTAAGATAAGATCAGGTAGTCATTCAATCGTAAACACCCGATAGAGAATAAGGAGTTCGATAATGAATGCAACCCAAGACAATCGCATAAACAACGAATTGGCATTGAACATTCTCAACCAAATATCGACACCTATCATGGCTGTGAACAAGGAAATGAAGCTTATATTTATGAATGAGGCCGGCTTCGAGTTGCTCGGGACATCCTGGGAAAAAATTGAGAACAAGCCGTGTCATGAGGTCTTCAATTCCTCGCACTGCCAAACCCCTAAATGTCGGATGAGGCAAGTCATGGAAGGCGAGGATTCCTGCACCGTCCGCAATGAAATAACCCGCCATGAAAGAACCATTCCCATTGAATATACCGCTACCGCCTTAAAAAATAAGGAGGGATCGATTGTGGGGGGGATAGAATACCTCATTGATATCACAGAGAGAACTCAACAGGAGAAAAAGCTCCAAGAGCAGAGCCGCACCATCATGGAAATTTCAACCCCCGCCATCAAACTGTGGGACCGGGTCCTCATCCTCCCGGTAGTGGGTGTTGTGGATTCACTCAGGGCCCAACAGATGATGAATACCATGCTTAAAAAAATCATGGATACCTCGGCCAAGGTGATCATTCTGGACATCCAAGGCGTGGCGGCGGTGGATACTGCGGTGGCCAATCATCTGATCAAAATTGCCAAGGCCACAAAGTTGATGGGGTGTCGTTGTATTATTTCAGGTATCTCACCGGCGGTGGCTGAAACCCTTGTTCAGTTAGGCATTGGCTTGGGGGAGATTTCCACCAACGCGACCCTTCAGGATGCATTGTCCGACGCCTTTGACATCATGAACCTCATGGTGACCCCCAGAAAATAACCGAGATATCACGGAGACATCACCCATGAATAACCGGTCGGCTGTATCGGGCACAGGCATGGATGTCGTTGAGGGTTGCCTGGTTGTTCCGGTAGTCGGGAATATGGATCCCGAAATCATCACCCGCCTTGGGAGAGAAATTCTGGCTCAGGTCAAAGCCACCCAGGCAAAAAAGGTTATCATCAACATCTCCGCCATTAAGATATTGGATTCATATATTTTTTCTATCTTCAGAAGCATGGCCACCGCCATTACCATGCTTGGTGCAACGCCTGTGTTTGTCGGAATTCAACCCGGTGTGGCCTCATCACTGGTTGATCTTGACATGGATCTTGGCGACATTCTCACGGCCGTGACAACGAACGATGCGTTTGAAATACTGAGACACCAAACAACAGGGCCGAAACCACCCGAAATCGTAAATGATAAACCGTATATAAATAACTATAAAAACGACGGAAACACCAAGGAACGGGAAAATGGGTAAAAATAGCGATGGCCTGGTATTTGAAGTATCTGAACCGTCCGACAATGCCACGATCGTTTACAATGCAAGACAGATGCTACTCCAGATGGGATTTGATGAAACCCGTCAATACCTAATTGCTTCCGCCGTGTCCGAGCTTTCCACAAATATCATACGATATGGAGAAAAAGGGACCATCACCCTGAGATGCATCAGAAAAAGCGACAAAATAGGATTCGAAGTGATCGCAAGAGATTGCGGCCCCGGCATATCCGATATCCAGAAAGCCGCCACGGAAAACTACAGTTCCGGGCATGGACTGGGCCTGGGTCTTTCAAGTGTCAAACGAATAATGGATGAGTGTGAAATCAAATCGGCACGCGGGCATGGAACCTGTATCATTGCAAAAAAATGGCTCATGTGACCCATGCAAGAGATCGATTATCACGTCATAAAACGGTCGCTAAGCGGTGGAGACGATGAATGTGGCGACACAGGCCTTGTCATTAAATACGATTACTTGTGTTTCATGGCACTTATCGATGCCCTTGGGCACGGAAAGCAGGCCTTTGATGCGGCCGTCCTGACGAAGCAGTATCTACGGTCCCATTATAAACAGGACCTAACAACCATACTAAAAGGGCTGCATGTTCACCTGAAGGGAAGCTGCGGTGCCGTGGCCGCCATCTGCAGGCTGAATCGTCAAACAAACATTATGAATTACTCTGGTGTGGGAAATATCAGCATGAAGCTTTTTGGCCACAGGACCAAGAGGCTGATCATCAAGGAGGGCATCCTCGGCTACATGATCCCCTCTCCCATGAAAAACCACGTTAAACTCTATCCAGGAGACATTTTTATCATGAGTTCTGATGGCATCCATGAGCACTTTAATCTATTTGATTTCCCTGGCATTCTCATGGGAGATGCCAGAGACATAAGCACCGCTTTCATTGATCAACTGAGAAAAAAATATGATGATGCGTCATGCCTTGTACTGAGGTACGGAATATGATTGAGCTTGGCAGATTAACCATTTCAACACCCGATGCCCTCAAAGAGGCTGGAGAGAAGGTCTATGATCTATCAAGCCGCGTCGGTTTTGATGATATTCACGCGGCCCGGCTATCAACCATATTTACCGAGCTTTCACGCCCCGCCCTGTGCAAGGATTCCTGCGTAAATACGTCCATAGGATTGAGCCACAACGAAGAGGGAAACGGCCTCCTCTTTTTAATGAGCTATAAAGAGAACCCCACCTGGAATCCTACCACAGCCCGATTTTTTGATACCATTGAAATGGATGCCATGGAAGAGGGGTCCCCATCACGATTTTCCGGATTTAAACTGCTTCCCGACCCGGATCATTCTCCGTCGGACCGCTGCATTGAATCGATAAAACAGCTTCTCTCCCTGCCCTCCCGAGAGCAATTATTCACGGACCTTCTCAAGAAAAATGAGGCGCTCGAACAGTCAACCCAAAAACTCCGGCGCGCTAAGAAGTGTACCGAAAAGGTAACTAAAAAACTTCAAAAGCAGGTAGAGGCCCTTGCCAGGACAAAAAGAGCCATGACCACCATCATGGATGACCTGACCGAGGCCAAAAAAGAGGCGGAATTGGCCACCCAGGCCAAAAGTGACTTCCTTGCCAACATGAGCCATGAGATCCGCACCCCCATGAACGCCATCATCGGCATGAATTATCTGATGTCCCAGACAGAGCTCACACCCAAACAGAGCGATTATACGATCAAAATCCAATCCTCGTCCCAATCCCTTCTCGCCATCATCAATGACATTCTTGATTTTTCAAAAATTGAAGCCGGCAAATTGGATATGGAATCGGTGGAGTTTAACTTAGATGACGTTCTGGATAACGTGGCAAATCTCGTTCAAGTCAAAGCGTCCGACATGAAAAACCTCGAGGTTTATTTTAAAACAGCCCCAAACGTTCCCCAGTTTCTGGTCGGCGATGCATTAAGATTGGGGCAAATTATGCTCAACTTAACAAACAATGCCCTCAAATTTACCGAAAAGGGGGAGATTGTCATCTCCATCGATGTATTGGAAGAAAAAACAGATCAGGTGGGCCTCAAATTCTCCATAAAAGACACGGGGATCGGTATGACCGCAGAACAGATTGAAAACCTGTTCCAACCGTTTACGCAAGCGGACACCTCCACCACCCGAAAATATGGCGGAACCGGACTTGGGCTGACCATCTGCCATAAACTGGTCGGCATGATGGGAGGGGAAGTCTGGGTTGAGAGTGAACCGGAGGTGGGAAGCACCTTTACCTTTACCGCTCTCTTCGGTCGTGTAGAGAAAAGAGAGAGGAGAGTATTCGACCCCACGCCGGACCTTCGTGGGATGAGGGTTCTGGTGGTGGATGACAATCCCAATTCCCTGAAAATTATTCAGAGTATGATGACCTCATTCTCCTTTGATGTCTCTCTGGCCGCGTCCGGAGAAGAGGGAATCTCAGCCGTGGAGAGTGCCGAAAAAAACAGCGCTTATGACCTGGTGATTATGGACTGGCAGATGCCGGGAATGGATGGCATCGAGGCATCGAAACACATCAAAACCCACCCCACCCTGACAAAAATACCAACAATTATCATGGTGACCTCCTACAGCGGGGGAGATATCATGCAAAAAGCAGAATCTGCCGGCATTGACGGATTTCTCATTAAGCCCTTCAGCCCATCCATCCTGTTCAACAGCATCATGCAAATTATGGGCACGGATGCAAGCCACCTGACCATGGCTAAAAGCCCAGATAAAAACAGAATTTCGGAGCTCTCAACCATTTTGGGTGCCCGTATTCTCCTCGTTGAAGACAATGAAATAAATCAGCAGGTGGCATGCGAGATCCTGGAACAGGTGGGCCTTGTGGTTCAGATCGCCAACAACGGCGAAGAGGCCCTCACATGGGTGAATAAAGCCCCCTTTGACATGGTGCTCATGGACATTCAGATGCCCGTCATGGATGGTTACCAGGCCACAAAACAGATACGAAATAATGGGCATTTTAAAGATCTGCCCATCATTGCCATGACCGCCCACGCCATGGCCGGCGACATGGAAAAGAGTCTTCAGGCCGGGATGAATGATCATATCAACAAGCCCATCGATCCTGATCAACTGTTTTCCTCATTGTTAAAATGGATCAAGCCAGGCCCCCGTAAAATACCCGAACATCTCTTGAAAAAAATAGGAGAGGCACCCCATGAAACGGGATCCATGGCGCTATCCGATATGCCAGGCATCTCGGTAATCACCGGGTTGACCCGGGTACGAGACAACAAAACACTCTACCTGCACCTGTTGGGCAAATTTCGACGGGATTATGCCCATGCCACCGACCAGATAAAAAGCGCCCTCGAGACAGAAGAGCGTGAACAGGCCCAGAGGCTGGCCCACTCCATCAAGGGGGTATCGGGAAATATCGGTGCCCAGGATGTGCAACGCGCTGCGGCTGCCCTGGAGATCGCCATCAGAGATCAAGATAGCGATGGGTTAAATGACATTCTCGATGATTTTTGCCGGCACCTGTCCGTTGCCCTAAGATCCATGCAGCAACTTCAGGCCATGGCATCTGCCGAGGTAAACGATACGGCAAAAGGCCCCCAAAAAGATTCGAGGATACTTACAGAGCTGCTTTTAAGGCTGCACCCCTATGTGACGGGGCGAGAGGCAAAGCCCGCCCAACAATTGATGAGAGAGATTACGGGGACCTCCTGGCACGAAAAATATACCCCAGCGATCCATCATTTGAACACGCTCATATCCGGGTACACGTTCAAAGAGGCCGAAGAAATTCTGGTACAACTCATGAAGGATTTAAACGAGTAAGGAGGGTGTATGCCGGATCTGTCGAATATGCGCATAGTGGTTGTCGACGATGTTGAAACCAATGTCGATATCCTGGTGGATACCCTTGGAGACGACTACAGGGTAAGCGTTGCCATGGATGGTATCTCCGCCTTGGAATACATAAGAGAGACACTTCCCGACCTTATCCTCCTGGATATCATGATGCCGGGTATTGATGGCTACGAAGTCTGTCGGAGACTTAAATTAGATAAGGCCACCTGGGATATCCCGATCATCTTCCTGACGGCCTTGACAGAAGAGAAAAATGAGGCAAAAGGGCTGGGACTTGGAGCCGTCGATTATATTACCAAACCGTTCAGCCCGGAACTGGTGAAATCCCGAGTTCACAACCACTTAGAGCTCAAACTTCACAGGGACCATCTGGAAGAAATGGTCCGGGATCGTACCAGTCAACTCTTATTAACCCAGGAGGCCACCATCGATAGTCTGGGGACCTTGGCTGAATTTAGGGACCCTGAGACCGGCGGGCATATCAAACGGACCCAAAATTATGTCAAATGCCTGGCCGAATATTTTCTGGCCCATTCGCAATACAAATCCCTTCTCAATACAGAATCCATCGAATTAATCTATAAATCCTCACCCCTCCACGATATCGGAAAGATAGGGGTTCGTGATAATATTTTACTGAAGCCGGGAAAATTGATCCACGAAGAGTTCCAAGAGATGAAAAAACATACGATTTACGGTCGAGATGCCATCGTGACTTCAGAGAATAAATTAGGCGATGCCTCCTTTCTGCGATACGCCAAAAAAATCGCGTTCAGCCATCATGAAAAATGGGACGGAAGCGGATATCCCCAGAGCCTAAAGGGAGATACCATCCCCATATGCGGGAGGTTGATGGCCATTGCCGACGTGTATGATGCCCTGGTCAGTAAACGCATCTACAAACCACCGTTTCCACACTCCAAAGCCGTTGCCATCATCATGGAGGGCAAAGGCACCCATTTTGAACCAAATATGATCGATGCCTTCGAGGTTCTCTCCGAAGATTTTCGAAAAATTGCACTGACCTTTGCCGACTACGACGAAGAACGACAGGCACTCCAGTATTAGTCAAGGTATCGTGATTCGTTCTCAAGTGACGAAGGACCACGCCCGAACCGTGCCCAAAATATAAGGCCCAACGGGTCCATCATACACGGCCCTCACCCATACGAAGGTCAGGGTATCGCCATCTCCACCACGGGGGAGCGAATCTCGCACGATACGCTCCCAAGGATCGGAATCCAAAAAAGATAAGGGCTTTGGCAACGTCCACCGTCGGCCATCAGGCCGGATGATACCCTATAGATCAATCGGCCACGACGGGGCCATGGCTCCGGTGATATCCCCTCTTTTTTTTGCCTTGACCATATCGAAATAATGCGATATTTAGATCTTCATGAATATGGATGCAATTTTCAAAGTACTCGCGAATCCTGTAAGGGTCCGCATTCTCAGCTGGCTAAAAGATCCCGGGACCCACTTCCCCCCCATGATTCACCTCCCCGAGGCGGAGCAGGGAAAAGGGTATGTATGCGTCGGACTGATCCAGGAGAAGGCGGGGGTGACCCAGTCCACGGTCTCCCACTACCTCAACCTGATGAAGCAGGCGGAACTGCTCTCCTGCAAACGGATTGGGCAGTGGACCTACTACTGCAGGAATGAGGCGACCCTTCAAAAAACCGCCGATTACATAGCCCGTATGTAAGGCCCCCATGACCGGCATATGACCAGGTCCAGGGATCATCCCCTGGCCGCTGACGGCATTTTTTAAAGCAAACCCAAAGGGCTTTTTGCCCCCTTGATACAAAAATGACTCTCCAGCCACGCTTTGTTATTTTTTGTATCTTAATATATCGAAAATAAGCGATATCTCAATTAATAGATATGCTCCGAGGAAAATCTATGAAAACACTATTTGAAACGACACAAATTGGATCCATGACCCTTAAAAACCGCCTCTGGCGCTCCGCCACGTGGATGAAAATGGCCGACGATAAAGGCCATCTCACCCCCCGCCTCGAGCAAATTTACCTCGATCTGGCCCAAGGCGGCGTGGGCACCATCATCACCGGATACGCCTTCATCCTCGAGCAAGAGCAGCCAAACCCCGGCATGCTGGGTATCTATGATGACACCTTCATCCCCGAATACCGAGCATTCACCCAAAAAATCAAGGCGGAAGGGGCCAACATCATCATGCAGATCGTCTACGGAGGATCGGCCACCGACTTCAAACCCGAGAGCCGTGAGATCTGGGGACCATCGGCGGTGCCCCACCCCTTATTTAAAGTCGTGCCCACGGAGATGACCCACGAACATATCAAAACCGTGGTGTCCGCCTTCGCCCAAGGCGCCCGACGAGCCAAGGCAGCAGGTTTTGACGGCGTTCAGATCCACGGTGCCCATACCTACCTCCTCAGCCAGTTCCTCTCCCCCTACTACAATCGCCGTCAGGATGAGTACGGGGGCTCCATCGAAAACCGAAGCCGGATCATCTATGAAACCTTAGAGGCCGTTCGGGCCGAAGTGGGCCCCGACTACCCCGTCTTCATCAAAATGCACTGCTCCGATGAGTGGGACGACAGAGGCCTCTCCGTCGAGGAGAGCCTCTATGTGGCAAAAGAGCTCGAAAAAAGAGGCATTACCGGCATTGAATTCAGCGGCGGTAACTTAGATGCAAAAAATCACCCCAATATGGGTCCCATGCGAGGCGGCATCTTAAAAGCGCCCCATCAGTCCTATTTTGCCGAAAAAACGGCCCACATTGCCCGGCACCTCACCGTTCCGGTGATCTCCGTGGGCGGCCACCGAACCCCTGAAAAATTAGAAAACATATTAAACACCAGCCCCATTGACTATTTTTCCATGGCCCGCCCCCTCCTCTCCGAACCCGGACTCATCAACCGATGGCACCGGGGGAACCGTGAAAAACCCCGCTGCGTCGCCTGCAATAAATGCTGGGGCAAAAATGGCAACGTCTGCATCCTCGACCGGGCCGCCCGATAAGGGTGTGGCCATGAGGCTAAAGCCTGCCTTCTATGGTTAAAGTGGGCTTAAAAACTGAGCCTCCGGCGGCCAGGGAATAGATCCCCTGGACCTAGCCCTCAAATGACGCGATGCTTTGTTTTCGCTACTTTGGATAAAAGGCCCGCTTGCCGCAAGTGTGTCTGTAAAAGGATGGTAATCAAAAAGGTGCCGTAATCACCTTTCGATGACAGGCACATGATGTGCCGATAAAGACTTTTTTTAGGTAGCTGTTAAGGGGCAGAGGCCCTTAGCAGCTGCATACCTAGGTGCGCCTGCGCACCGTATTTGAATGGCGAAAGAACCTGATCCTATTTAAAAAAAAGCGTATAAATGCATCATTGTCGTGATGACCACCGATCGATATAACCATGGTTACGAATAAGAGGGACCCGATTTTTTTTTAACGCTCAATTGTAACCTTTTTCAAAAAATAAGGAGTAAAAGATGGGTAAAATTGCAGTTGTGGCCATAGCCAAAGCAAAACCAGGCCAGGAGGAGGCCCTTAAAGAGGCCCTGACACGTCTCGTTGCGCCGAGCAAAGACGATACGGGGTGTATCGCCTACGATCTCCACCAGGATGTGGCTGATCCTGCGGTATTTATCTTTTATGAGCGTTGGGAGAGTAAAGATCTGCTGGATCAGCATCTTGCCCAGCCCCACTTAACAGCGTTTGGCGAAAAAGCCGGAGAGCTCCTCGATGGGCCCTTCGATGTGAGAATCCTCGATATCCTATCCTAGAGGCAGGCCGCGTCCACCACCGGGCCTTATATGGTTAAAGTAGGCATAAAAATCAGGCCTCCGGCGGCCCTGCTGGGAGCCAACATTTTGCCTGATTTAAAAAATTTGGGCTTGCCGAACAGGCTTTAATAGTGATCATGACGGACCAGAGGTCCGTCATGATCACTTACTTGGGGTCCAGGGGATTTATTCCCTGGCCGCCGGAGGCTTTTTTAGGAACTGAATAGTTACCTAATTTATTACAAAAAAATGGAGATAATCAATAAGATGTCACTGATTGCCATCGATACGGAAAAATGCAAAAAAGACGGTATCTGCGTCACAGAGTGCCCTTTCAACCTCTTAAAGGAAGGGGCCGACGGAATACCGGAGATGATTGCAAAAGGGGATCTGGTCTGCATACGCTGCGGTCACTGCCTCGCCGTCTGCCCCTCCGGCGCCCTGACACTGGAAGGGGTCGCCTCCGAGTCTTGCGAGACGGTGAGAAAAGATCTCACCATCGAGACCGATGCCATGGCGCATCTCATCAAGACGCGGCGCTCTATCCGGGTCTATAAAGATAAACCGGTGCCGCGCGACACCGTCAGCCGCCTCCTGGATACGGTACGCTGGGCACCCACAGCCAAGAACTATCAGCCCGTCCACTGGACCCTCGTGGATAACCCAGAGACGATCCGGAAGATGGCGGGCCTCACCATCGACTGGTTCCGAGAGAATAACCTCTTCCCGGAGATAGTGGCCACCTGGGAGAAACGGGGAGAGGATCTCATCCTACGAGATGCCCCCTTAATGGCCATTGCCCATGCCCATGAATCGTCCCTGATCCCTACCGTGGACTGCACCATTGCCGCCACCACCCTGGAGCTGGCCGCCAGCGCCATGGGTATCGGCGGATGCTGGGCCGGTTTCTTCATGGAGGCTGTCAGCCATTACGCCCCCTTGAAAGCCGCCCTCGACCTACCCGAGGGCCACAATGTGTACGCCGCCCTGATGCTCGGTTACCCCAAATTCAACTACCCGCGCATCCCCCAACGAGATGAGGCAAAGACCCGCTGGCTCTAAAAACCAGGTCCGAGCGGCTTCCCCACACCCGGTCGCCTTTGATCCCCGGTGCGCCGCACTCCGTGCGGCATGGGTAATGACGCACTAAAAAGCCGCACAGGAGTGCGGCGCGCCGTTTCAGTGCCTATCGCTTAAGGTTATAAACCACTCATATTTATAAAAAGTTGCCGACATCTACGGATGGGACTATCACATGGGGAGAGGTGACGGTTTGTTCATCCCTGCGCTTGCGGGGAACACATTTAAAACTGGCAGGAACTAAACTGAAACAGCGGTTCATCCCCTCCGTTTGCGGGGAACACTTTATTGACAACTCCTGAAACGTTCCTTTAACCGGTTCTGCCCCGCTCCTCGGGGCAGATTACATTCGCCTTAAGTGTCGGTCCCTGTTTAACCCTGATAGGCCCCAGCCGAATAGGTGAGTTCATAGCTGTGGGAGTAGATCTCAATGAGGTTCCCAAAGGGATCTTCGCAGTAGACCATGCGGTAGGGCTTTTCGCCGGGGTAGTATTCACGCACGGGCATCCGCTGCTTGCCGCCGTTGGCGACGATCTTTGCGGCGAGGCCTTCCACATCCGGATCCTGGACGGAGAAGTGGAACACCCCTGTTTTCCAGAATTCGAAGTTATTTTCCCGTTTTTCCGCATTGGCAAATTCAAAAATCTCCACACCGATTTTGTCGCCGGTGGCGAGGTGGGCGATCTTGAATTTCCCCCAGCCCTTCCCGAAGACGTCATCGCACATGATGCCGATGGCCGAATCGTCAGAGACAATTTCTGTCGGAGGCATGATCACATACCACCCCAGAGTTTCAGTGTAGAATTTGACGGCCTGTTCCAGGTTGGTGACGGAGATGCCTATATGGGAAAATGTCCGAGGATATGTCATGGTAAGGATCCTTATGATTCTATTGTGTGGATGAATATCTGTCATTTGCTTATGATACGAATATAATGGGACTTACGACTGCCGACAAGTAGGCACTTTAAGGGGAGTTGCGCACCTTTTGGTATGATTTGAGCAACGACAGACGTCTGACGGGAGAATTTTTTTATGGTGTCATGGAAGAACAAAATGTACCGCTGTCCGGTGGAGGTGACCATCGACATCGTGGGGGGTAAGTGGAAGTGCCTGGTCCTATGGCACCTACACGAGGGAAAGATGCGGTTCAAGGAGCTGGAGCGTATCGTTCCCGGGGTCAGCCAGAAAATGCTGACCCAGCAGCTCAAGGAGATGGAAAAAGACGGCCTCCTTACAAAAACCGTCTACCCGGAGGTCCCGCCCAGGGTGGAATACTCGCTGACCGAACGCGGTCACAGCCTTTTTCCTCTCCTGTCGATCATGCACAAATGGGCCTTAGATGAGTTGGCCTTGGAGGAGACCTAAGGGTCGGCGTAAACAGCGAGGCCTCACTTGGCCCTGCCGGGAGCCAACCTTTTGCCAATTTTTATGAGATGGGCTTGTCAAACAGGCTTTTATAGTAACGAAGACGGACCTTTGGTCCGTCTTCGTTACAAATTTGGGGTCCAGGGGATTTATCTCCTGGCCGCCGGAGGCCCTTTTTCTCGTCATTTTAACCATAGAAGGCTGGCTTTTTACGCCCCCTGTGGCCATAGCCTTCATTTTTTTGATCACTTAAATAGTGACGAAGGCCGCCCTCTTTTTTTACACCCCAAACCAGAGCCCACGATGATACGCACACACACAGGATTTATCCTCACCCGGGAACACGTCGAGGAAGGCGGTGCGCACCGGCTCCGGTACTCAGGGATCTGCGATGCGGGCCCCTTCGAGATTATCATCACCACCGATCGCCCCCTCTTCTTCATCCAGCATAATGCCGTCCTCCCGGCAGAATCGTTTCACAGCCAGAGGCGGCCATTGGCCCTTACCTCCTTTGACGGAGGGGCGGTGGATGCCCTCTACTTTCGCACCCAGCCCCATCTCTACAGGGCACGAAAGGCCTGTGCCGAGTTGGGCATCCGGACCTTCGAGGCCGATGTTTATCCAGCAGAGCGCTTCATCATGGAGCGGTTCATCCATGGGAGTATCGAGTTTCACGGGGCGTGTGAGCATCGGGGTGGTATTCTCCGGTGTGTAAACCCCACCATGCGTCCCGCCGACTACACCCCGCAATTTGGCATTCTCTCCCTGGATATCGAGACCGGTCAGCACGGAGAGCTCTACTCCATCGCCTGCCATATAACAGGACGGGGTACGAGTTCCATGCCCTCGGGCATCGTCCTCATGGTGGACGACAAGGCCCCACCACCCGCCAAGGGCCCCACACCCCAGCAAGAAGAGCCCTTGCCGGGATACACCTGGGAGCCCCTTAAAAAAGGGGAGCGGCTCTACCGATTGCCTAACGAGACCGAGGTGCTTCACGCCTTCATACAAGTGGTGGAGAGGCTGGACCCCGATGTGATTATCGGCTGGCACGTGGTGGGCTTTGATCTTCTCTTTCTCGAGAGGGTATTCAGACGATGGGGCGTGGCCTTTGGTATCGGTCGGGACCGCCGGGTACCAAAAATCCGCGAAATAAGAAAGGGGGTGTATCGGGTGGAGATCACCGGCCGGATCGTCATCGACGGCCCTCCGGCCTTACGCGGGGCCTTTTACACCTTCGATAACTTCAGGCTGGAGACGGTGGCATCGGCCCTTCTGGGCACGGGCAAGGATATCGGCGAGGCCACAGACAAGGTGGCGGAGATCGAGCGGCGGTTTCGTAACGACAAAAGGGCCCTGGCCACCTACAACCTCATGGACTGCCATCTGGTCACCGGGATTTACAAAAAAACGGGGCTCATGGATCACCTCTTCAAGCGGGCCATCATCAGTGGCCTCGCCATGGACCGGGTCGGCATGTCCGTGGCCGCCTTCGACCACTTTATGCTGCCCCGCACCCACCGAAAAGGGAGGGTCGCCCCCAACGTCAAAGACGTGGAGAGCATGGGCCACGCCGCAGGCGGCTGGGTCTTCTCCACGGAGGCGGGCTTTTATGAGCACATCGTGGTCTTAGATTTCAAGAGCCTCTACCCCTCCATTATCCGCACCTTCAAGATCGACCCCCTCTCACGGATCACGGCCCAGGAGGATCCCCTTCAAACGCCCATGGGGATCGCCTTCTCCCGCTCCTTCCACGTGCTGCCCGACGGCATTACACACCTCATGGAAAAACGCCAGCAGGCCAAAGAAGAAGAGGACCCCCACCTCTCCCAGGCCATCAAGATCTTGATGAACAGCTTCTACGGCGTCATGGGCACCCCCGGATGCCGGTTCTACCACCCGGACCTGCCCACGGCCATCACCGGCACCGGACAATGGGTGCTCAAAGCCACCCGGGATTATCTGGAAGAGGAGGGGTACGCGGTGATCTACGGGGATACGGACTCGGTATTTGTACGCTTAAAAGAGAGGGAGGTGGCCCAGGGTGCCAAGGCGGCACACCGCCTCGCCTCACGGGTCAATGCATGGATGGACCGGAAGATAGAGGAGGAATTTGGCCTCTCCTCCCACTTAGAGCTTGAGTTCGAAAAACACTTCACCCGCTTTTTCCTCCCCGCCACCCGGGGCGGGGGCGCCAGCGCCAAGAAGCGATACGCCGGCCTTGTCTTAAAAGATGGTGAAGAGACACTTCTCCTCACCGGCCTGGAGTTCGTCCGCTCCGACTGGACCCGTCTCGCCCGAAATTTTCAATACGAACTCCTCCACCGGATTTTTCACGACCAAGAGGTGATCCCCTGGCTCAAAAAAACGGTGGCCGATCTCAAGGCCCACCGCCACGACGACGATCTCGTTTACCAAAAACGCCTCACCAAGCCCCCAGGGGAGTACACCAAGGCGATCCCCCCCCACGTCAGGGCGGCCCGCCTCCTGGGAAAAGCCGGGGAACACGCCAAGGAGAGCCGCTACCTCATGACCCGACGGGGACCCATCCCCGTGGCCCTACCCCACCCGGATATCGACTACGCCCACTACATCGAAAAACAGATCACGCCCATCTTCGATGCCGTCATGATCTTCTTCGACCTCTCCTTCGCCGAGGTGATGGGGGGCCGTCAGCTCCCCCTCTTCTCACCAGAAAAAACCCGCCCGGGGCGCGATGAAAAGGCCTGACCGAAGGGGGCCTTCTATGGTTAACGTGGGTTTAAAAACCAAGCCTCGCTTGGCCAGAGAATACATTCCCTGGACCCCAGGTTAGTGACCATGACGGGCCCTTTCAATCCACGCTCCCGCACGGGGAGCGATCCATCGAGACACGCTACATATTCTGGGTTTATCTCTTTCAATCCACGCTCCCGCACGGGGAGCGATTGACTCCATTATATGTGAGCGTTTTCACGATCTCCTTTCAATCCACGCTCCCGCACGGGGAGCGATTTCATTCGTGTCGGCCCCCAGCACATTTAGTTCTTTCAATCCACGCTCCCGCACGGGGAGCGATCATCCTTTCGGCTATCCTGGCTCTCGGAGAAGTACTTTCAATCCACGCTCCCGCACGGGGAGCGATATCCATGCGTGGCTGGTATTCCCTCCATTTGATCTTTCAATCCACGCTCCCGCACGGGGAGCGATCTCAGTGAGGGTCCAGGTGCCTTGGGCAAAGGACTTTCAATCCACGCTCCCGCACGGGGAGCGATTAAAAATCATTCAACGCCTTGGTAAAGAAAGGTCTCTTTCAATCCACGCTCCCGCACGGGGAGCGATAGGTTCTCTGCCATCCATCTTTCGATTGTCGTCTTTCTTTCAATCCACGCTCCCGCACGGGGAGCGATTTTGGGGGTGGAGTGTGATACGTTTAGATAGATTCTTTCAATCCACGCTCCCGCACGGGGAGCGATCAGGGAAGACGACATGGGCTATCGAGACTTTGAAGCTTTCAATCCACGCTCCCGCACGGGGAGCGATATCTTCCTTCTACCTTTCGTTTATGTGCATCGTTTCTTTCAATCCACGCTCCCGCACGGGGAGCGATTTGGGACAGCATCGGATGTTTCCAGTTTCACTATTCTTTCAATCCACGCTCCCGCACGGGGAGCGATGCGGAGTAAACGAGTACTCCAAGCCCCTTTTTTCTCTTTCAATCCACGCTCCCGCACGGGGAGCGATTTATCTGGGGAGTCTATAATGGTTACGATTACTGGCTTTCAATCCACGCTCCCGCACGGGGAGCGATTGGGACGGCTTCGGATGTTTCCAGTTTTACCATTCTTTCAATCCACGCTCCCGCACGGGGAGCGATGTGCGAGAAAATCCACCATTTTGGTGATGGAAGTCTTTCAATCCACGCTCCCGCACGGGGAGCGATATTAGGGATATTAGGGATAAAAGATAACTATTAGACTTTCAATCCACGCTCCCGCACGGGGAGCGATGTTTCAGCTGTAGGGTTTATAGCATTTCCCACACTTTCAATCCACGCTCCCGCACGGGGAGCGATCTATGCCCGACGCTCGGATCTTATCCCGCCAGTGCTTTCAATCCACGCTCCCGCACGGGGAGCGATTTTTAACGTCGTCGCAACGGGTAAAGCATCGCTCCTTTCAATCCACGCTCCCGCACGGGGAGCGATTGAGCTTGAAGAGGACAACCCTCCTGTTGTTTCCTTTCAATCCACGCTCCCGCACGGGGAGCGATGTTTTGATCGACCTTGGAGCCGTGGTAGACGATAGGCTTTCAATCCACGCTCCCGCACGGGGAGCGATCCTTTTCATCCATCAAGAAACCCCAGGTATAAGCTTTCAATCCACGCTCCCGCACGGGGAGCGATGTGACTCGCACGGTACTAAAATTGATAGTGTTTTTCTTTCAATCCACGCTCCCGCACGGGGAGCGATTGGCATGATATTTGTATGCTCCTTAACCCATGACTTTCAATCCACGCTCCCGCACGGGGAGCGATATGGAGGGGGAGGTTGACACCAAAGCGGTGAGTGCTTTCAATCCACGCTCCCGCACGGGGAGCGATAAATGGTTTTTGGCAGGGTGTGACCGGGAGTGATCTTTCAATCCACGCTCCCGCACGGGGAGCGATAATGAGATCCTCCAAACTGTCTATGTACCGATCCCCCTTTCAATCCACGCTCCCGCACGGGGAGCGATCGATTCGGAAACCGATCCTTTTGAGTATAACGAGCTTTCAATCCACGCTCCCGCACGGGGAGCGATCAGACGGATTTGTGAACATCCTTAAGGGTATCGGAGCTTTCAATCCACGCTCCCGCACGGGGAGCGATAAGCCATTTCGGACCAAACCATGATTGAGAGGAACTTTCAATCCACGCTCCCGCACGGGGAGCGATACTTGCAATGCAACATACCGATATAACGAAGGTATGCAACGTACTTTTGCGAACCCTCATCGATTCTCCAGATCAAAGGGGGTGTTAAAGGGAGATCCATATCGATTCCTTTTAATTTCAACAAGATACAAATACGCGAACCCTGTTTTGCATATATGCAGTTTTTAATATAAAATACAGCTACTTAGACAGAAACCCAAAAAACACGCTTTGGGTTCGCACCTAAAAAATAAGGGGCGCATCAGGGTCACGGGCTGGCTTGGCTCCCACGTGCTCCACCCGGCGTTTCCAGTTAGAGCCCAGATAATAGAATCTCAAGCTATCCTTTTCCGGGTCCATCTCATCTAAGAGTTTTTGTTTAAACAACGTCCAGAGGGCCGGGTCCACACGGCACTCAAAAATAGAGTATTGCACCCGCTGCCCGTAATTCTGACAGGTCTTAGAGATCCGTCGCAACCTTTTTTGCCCACTGTCATCCATGGCCACATCGTAACTCACCAATACCATCATGGGGGATTACCTCCAGACAAAAGGTGGATAGCCATCCAGATCGTCTCTGAAATAGCGGCTGAGGAGCTGGGCCTGAACAAAAAAAAGCTGCCCAATCTGAACCTTTTCGCCGATAAAGGGGTGATGAATCTCATCTTGTTTTCGTTTCTGATACGCCATGATCACGGTTTTCCGGGTCTCATCATCCATCATCACGGCCCCGGACTCCAGTTTTTGAAAACCGCTTGGCGAAAGTTGGTTCTGGTTGATAAGGGAGAGGGCCAGACGATCGGCTACAAAGGCTCGAAACTCCTCCATCATATCCAGGGCCAGACCGGGCCGACCTGGACGGTCCCGGTGAAGAAAGCCCACCGCCGGGTCCAGCCCCACAGCCTCCAAAGCCGACCGAAGGTCATGAAGAAGCAGGGTATAGAGAAATGAGAGCAAAGCATTGACGGCATCTTCAGGGGGCCTGCGGCTCCTCCCGGAAAACCGAAATGCCTCCTTCCGGTTCAAGATCAGATGATCCAACACCCCAAAGTAAGCGCGTGCGGCATCCCCTTCCAGCCCACGAATGGTATCCAGAAGAAGCGGTTTTCCCAGCTCTTTTAAGGTCCCCCCCAGCCGAGCCATGGCATCTTTAACGGCCCCTGCATCGATCTTATCCCCATGGTCACGAAGGGATCGACCCAATACAGCCCGGCTATTGGAGACCTTACCAATCACGCAGGCCCGAGCGATCTCGGCGGAGACGTCCAGACAATCGGCCCGTCGATACTGGGTACGACGCACCAGAACATTCCCCGATACCGGCCCCTCCACCCGGGCGAGGAACCGCCCCCGTTCGGTTAAAAAGGAGACCCCCACCTCTTTTTCACCGCAGAATCCCATTAAAAAAGGGCTCATCCCCACATTGCCAAAACAGACGATCCCCGAGAGGGTGTGTACTGGAATCCGGGCCACCACCTTCCGGTCGATATTCACTGCCACGGTCTCCCCGTCTTTACCGAGATAACTCTTCTGGGTGGTGACATAAAGGGTGTTTAAAAGCGTTCTCATCCCCTGATAATCTCCTTTAAATACCTCTGCACCCGCCCCCTACCCAGGACCTTAGGCATACAGACCCCAAGAAATGAGCAGGTATCGCATCTCTTCGTATACACCGCTTCAGGAGTAATTCCCGAATCAAAGAGTGCATGCAGGGCATAGGCCGTTTTTACCGTCTCTTCCCGTAAAGAGTCACTAAAGAGGACAGACTCCCGCCGCCGTGTCTTCCCATAGAAAAGCGCCCCCTCATCGATAAAAAGATCGTGCATCTCCTCCAGGCAGAGGGCCTGGGCGCAGAGCTGAACCCTGTCGTGGTTGCCTTTTTTAGAGGCTCCCCGTTTATACTCCACAGGATAGGGCATCCACCGACTCCCGTCGGCATGAAACTCCACCGTATCTGCCTTGCCGGTAAGACCCAGCCGCCTATTTTTCAGATCCATGGCGTAGACCACCCGCACCCCTTTTCCCGGACGCCCCCCTCTTTTATCCACCCGCTCATGGAGCACCCGCCCCTCGGCCGTGTATCTGTTCTCTACCCAGAGCCTCTCCAGATGGATCAGGGCACACTGCCGGGGGCAGAAGAGAATGTGCTGCAGGGCAGAGATGGGAAGTAGATCGTCATCGGAGTACATGGTTTCTAAAAGCCCTCCATCACCTCAGGCTCAAGGCCGGGGAGATCATCCAGCTGATAGTCATAGGGTTCCGCAACGGTGACATGCAAGCTTCGGTGTACCCGTGCCGACGAGTATTGCCCCGATTTACAATTGTGTTTCCACCAGAATACCCTCTCCACGGTCAGGCTCCCCTCAGGTCGTGCCGAGGAGGCATCATTTTCAAAGAGCCGGGGTAGAACAGCCTTAAAGGCCTGGGCATCCTCATCGCTGAACCCCGTCCTCTCCGAAAGCTGTGGATTCATACTGCCATAGAAAAGATACACCCCCTTATCGACTCGGTGCTTCATCCCCATGGTATCTGAACTCCTCTTACTGCCATCTCCCTCACCGCTGACGCTCTTTGTAATCTGTATACTGGTAATACTCACCGGCTCGATACTAAATGCAGACTGAACACTCACCGGCCCGCGAATGGGAATCGAGACCCCCTTGCTCCCCTCGTTTCCAAAGGCGAAGAGCTGACCAAAAGCCCGGACATCAAACCACTTCTCACAGGCGGCCCTGGCCGTATCATCAATCTTTGCCTTCTTAGGGTTAAAGGCCTCCTTTCCCAGCCCATACTCTGCCGACTCGGCCCTCACACGGAGGCTTGGCATCCCATCGCTCTTGCGATCATCGGACTGCACGAAAATCGTCTTCCCAGACTCCGCCAGGCGATCCCTGATCTTCCGCTTGAGACAGACATCGCTCACCTCTCCGAATCCATCGTAGTCGATTCGAGGCCGGTTTCCATTTAAGGGGTCTCCATTGGGATTTGCATGATCCACGGTAAAAATGACACCAAAATCAATCTTATGCTGAAGGCTCATCATCTATCTCCCTTAGGTATGAAAATTTTAGGCGTTATCCACTCTTTTTTTCAACACGCGTCGCTGACAATGGTAGCCCAGAAGGTACTCTCCCGAAAGCCGTGTCTCGCAGGTGTAATCGACTGGATCAAAAAGAGCATGCACATCATCGAGGCATCGATTCATATTGACCAGAAAGCCGGGCCTTATATTGTGAAGACGCTGCATATACGGCTGAAGCGCCTTCTCGATAGTCAGCCAGGTCGAGAAGGGCCGATCCGAAAATCGCTGCATCAAACGCTCAGCTGTTGTCGGCCGTGATTCCCCTCCAGCATAGAGGGCGATGCCCTCCACATGCTCGGCAATGGCCAGCAATCGACCATACAAATAGTCTCGATTCGTACATTCATCATCCAGTGCCATGGAATACTCCCTCCGTTTTTCAAGATCAAAGTGTCGGATAAAAAAACCGCGGTAAAGGGCACAGGCAATCCCCAGACTTTTCTCCCACGCCCACCGCTCCATCCCCACCCGGTTTGAAACACGCCCCACGCAACGAGCCACGAGATCCCAGGGGATCTGCCGACCATCGATGATACAGGGCACCAGGCGTTCGACGGTCGCCTTCTTTAAAGAGTCATCCAGGCGCAATCCGAAGGCTGTTTCGGCAATGCCCTTCGGAGATGGAGAGGAGACCCGCCAGACGACCTCGGTTTTGCCATTTTTGGATGTCCCTTGGGAAAGGGGCCGCGTATACCGTTGCCACCACACCGCCGACCAATGCCAGGCCTCCAGACGTTCAAGAAACTCAGACCCCAGCAGTTCACGATAATAGATAATACTCATACGACCGGGTGTGGCCGCATCGAGCCCCATCACCACGATATCTTCTGTGGGCGAAATCCGGTCGGCATACCCCTTAATAAAACGACGAAGCTTCAAAGCGAATCGCTGGCCGGCATCCCGGCTGTAATCGACGGTAAAGCCTTCATCTTCTATGGCCACCGTCGCCCCCTTATCGGGGATCTCCTCTGCCCAGATGTCATTGGCCGGGGCCAGGGGCTTGGGAAGGGAAGCCCCAGATACGGCCCAGCAGACGAAAACCTGTGTGTCAGTGCGGACCCCTTGACGGGCAATGAGCCAAGCCAGGGCGTTGTGGGCTTTCTGCGTCACCTCAGAGCCAACCCCGCACGCCTGGGCTCCGGTCTTATCGGTAAATCGTCCACGAAAGGTAAAGCCCTGCCCATCGTTAGCGGAGATCAGCTTGGCCTTATCACTCGAGTAACGAATGCCCTTGGGATGATTACTGGAGATAGAGGTCTCGATGCCAGACGCCATGCAGAGATCATGACGGGAGACCAAGGAGAGAGAGTGCTCCGCCCAGCTTGCCTGCAACATTTGACTCTTCCAGACCCGAGGTTCTTGAATATCCACAGATTCTACCACCCAACGTACCGAAGCCGCTTCAGGGGACTGACTTTGAACCAGACTCTTCCATATCGGCCAACCGATCTTCGCCTCTTTGTCTGCTCTCTTAACAAGCATTCCATCGGTATCGATGGGAAGCACTTTGTGCGCCACAAGATCACGAATTAACCGCTCTTTTTTTACGTACGCCAACACAGCCTCAAGGAGAGGATCGGGATATGTGCCACACCAGCGGGCCAATAAATCAATATAGTGTTCAAACGGCTCCTTCGGATTCTTTTTAAAACCTGATGTCACGGCCCCGCCATACGCGTCGAAATCGCCTGCAACATATTGAAGTTTGTCACAAAGAGAATGAGATGTAGGGCGACTTCCCGCCCGACCAGCCGATCCTTCTGTGCATGGAATAGGGGTTAACGCATCGTCATCTTCGAGAACCCGAGCCCTTAAAAATTCCCCCGAACCATCGATACAGACCTCGATATTCACCTGGCTGTTGATATATCCCACAGGCAACAGCGCATCACTTGTAATTGAGGGACTCTTTTTAACCTGATCATAGGTATCAGAGAGTTTTTGAATCCAGCTCATCCCCCCACCTCCTCGATGGCCACATCCCTCATATTGCCCCCCACCTCAAAATGCTTGGGGTGCATCGGCCGAACAAATTTTCGCACTTCACATGCCTCTGGGGCGAGAAAATCAATCACCCCTCTTCGCATCGTGGGGTACCAGAAACGGCTGGAGAGTGCCTCATTCCCAGTCTCATCCGGATAGTCAAATCCATGGAACATCAGGCCGAAACCCAGCTCATCGAGATCATCATACGCCCCATCGCCCTCCCCAAAGACGCAAGGCTCCACATACCCCTGACACTCGCGTGTGCCAAGGAAGATATCCTGCCGTCCCCCGAGATTCACCATACGCCGGGCGATGGAGAAATGCTTACCGTCGATACGATCCCTTGCCAGCTCCGGGCGGTGTTCATTCCATATAAAGTGAGCCTCCACCTGATATGTAACGTCGGCAAGATAAGTGTAGATGGCAATGCTGTTCCCCCCATTATATGAGATGGGCTTCATCCCCTTGGTCTGGGTTCTCATAGACTTCATCACCCGAACCCGGTCGATCACCCAAGTAAGAGTGGGCTTCCAGTAAATGGATTTCACCACCCCTTTAAGGGCTTCGTAGGTGGGAATATGGTAGGAGCATCTCTCCCCACCAACGCGGGTCAGGGGATCTGTGAAGAGGGCATAGCGCCCGGACAATGTAAATGCGATACTGTTTTTCAAGGCTCCTCCTTAAAATAGTGGGGTCTCCAGGGGTGTAACAATTCCAGTGGAAAGTCCAAACTCGTCACTGTAGTAACGCTCATCAAGATAGAAGATCCCCGTCTCCTGAATTTCATGAAGTGCTCCTTCCCCGTCCAGTTGCCTCAACACATGGGGAAACACATTGACCGCATAACGCTGGGCTTTTTTTAAGAGCTCCCTTTGCCTCTTCGGCTCAAAAGCCGCGCAGAGATCGCCAATAATGCGTTTTCCCTCCTTGACAGTCTCTTCTTTTTTTCCATACGGAACGAGGACTCCCTGGGTAGGCGCATCAATGGGGGCAAAGGCTCTGGATGCGGTGGCAAAGGATTGACGCAGCACCCACTTATCGCTCCTAGTCCCGGAATTGAGACAATTGCAGGAGAGCAAATTCAACAAGGTGTCATCCCTTCCGGCTTCTGAAATGGGGTAACGCATCTCATCTTGCCGCCTGTAAAAATAGTAATGAAAGTAGCGCTCAACCACACGGGGCCCCATCAACTCCCCGTCGTAAAAATCGGGGTCGTTCCGGAACTCACCCAGAAGACGAAGAGTCACCTGCACCCCTTCTGCGATATCCGTCAAACGTCCGATCGACTCATGATCGGGATTGACGATATAGACCCGGCCCAGGGCCAACTCTCCATGACGATTGCAGCGCCCTGCCGCCTGGTGGATAGAGTCCATGCCAGCCACAAAACGAATCACCGAGGCGAAGCTGACATCCACCCCCGCCTCAATAAGCTGGGTGCTGATGCAGAGCACCGGTTTTTTACCCAGGCGCTTCCGCATCTCTTTTAAAACAGCCATGCGATGGGCCGGACACATATCGGTACTGAGGTGAAACAGACTATTTTTATCGAGGCCCGCATCGGCGCAGAGTCCGTACAATACCTTGGCCCACCGCTTGGTATTGACCACCACGAGACAGCTCCCCGTATCGAGAAAGAGCGCCCTAGCCTTCGCTGCGATCTCCTCTGCCCCCCACCCCCCTGGTTTGATGAGATCAATGATCTCAACCCGCTTCAACGCCTTAAAAAGCGCCTGAATATCCGGGACGATCTCCTGTTGCGGCCCCAGACGAAGTGCACCGTAGCAAGGATTATCCAATGATCCTAAAAGGGGCTGGGTTGCGGTACAGAGCAGAGCCGAGGTTTCGCAATGGTCCACGAGGTAGTTCAATGCATTGCAGAAGAGATGCACACAGTTGATAGGAAGGGTCTGGATCTCATCGAAAATAATCACGCTCCCAGCCAGACGATGCATGCGTCGGGCGTCCCGGGTACGCCTGCCGAAGAGAGCCTCCAGAAACTGGACCATGGTGGTAAAAACGATGGGTGAATCCCAGTTTTCGGCCAGTTTCCGGCTCTGACCCGTCTCTTTTTCCGGTTCCAGATTCGAGTGATGCTCAAGGACTACAGACCCAAAAGGCTCTTCAACCTCTAAGATGGATCTCACCTCCTGGGCATTCTGATCGATAATGGATGTATAGGGAATCACATAGATCACCCGCTGCATAGAGTGCCGGGCCGCATGGTGAAGGGCAAATCGCAGGGTTGCCAGTGTCTTCCCGCCTCCCGTCGGCACAGTAAGGGAGAAAAGGCCCTTGGGATCCCCGGCACGCTCCCGGCAAAAACCCGACACGCGATGGCGAATCCCGTCAATGGAAAATCGCTCCTTTAAACCGGAAAGGTAGGTTTCCATACGATGACTAAGGATAGACCAGCCGACATAAGAACGATGAGGTTCATCCGACGGCTTGGAGTGCCCCACAGACGCAGCGTCTATTCGATCCGCATCGATGAGGCAGCTGTATAAAAACCGCGCCACCAGACCAAACTGAAATGCCGTGATGGGATCTCGTGCGGCACATGAGCGCCTTATCTTATCCGGGCAGGCATCACACAGAGCCGCCGCCCCGGTGGCGAGCCCCCGGGTATCATTTCCCGCCTTAATCGAGAAGAGATGCGCCTTAAGCTCGGCCACACTCTTTTTTGAAAAAAGGGGTATAACGGATGAGAGTATCTCCCCATCCAGAGATGACATCACCTCGGCCAGGTTGGCTGCCTTCCCCATGCGCTGGGTAAAAAGATCCGTTTCACCATCCATAGAGAGGCAATCACTCAGCACCGAGTGATGGGAACACACCCCGAGAGCTAAAATCTGGCCACACAGCACCCCGAAAGGGCCATATTGCCGAAACTCATTCCAGAGCCACTGAGCACCGGCAGAGGAGTGATCTCCGCCCGTCGCCTCCTCTTTATCGAGATACCTCTGAAACTGCCGTGTATACTTACCCACATCGTGGAGCAGCCCCATCAATGTACCGGCCGAAGAGAGCCCCACTGCCCCGGCAAAGAGACCTGAATCGATACCGACCGCTTTTAGATGGGTTTCAAGGGGTTGCCAGCTATTCCGGGTATCGTCATCGTCGGTCGTATGGGCGTAATATTTCATTCACCCCTCCTGTTCAGCCGGATTCGCTTTGTCATGAAGCGTACCCGAAGGCCCCCTCATCGCCAGGAATCATCCGGCGTTTTAGAATAAAGATCAATAAAATTATATCTACTATATCTCTCCAGAGTTTTATCCGCCAGTAGCCTCATCACCTCAACTGTGAATACGCTTAACACGCCCCACGAGTCTGCTCTCCAGTCGGACCTTGATTCCGTGGGGGTGGGTAGCCAAGTTTGTCAGGAGATCCCGGACGTCCGAGGGCAAAAATACCACATCCCCATTTGCCATAGCCCCCCTTCTCATCTCAGGGACACCGTTACCGTCTTGTCTTCCAGGTAGTTATTCAAGGCCGCCTCGCCCAGTTCACGACCGATACCGGACATCTTGAATCCGCCAAAGGGAGCCGCGGCATCGAGAACATCGTAACAGTTGATCCAGACTGTTCCCGCCCGGACACGCGCCGCGATATGGTGTGCCTTGGCGATATCCTGGGTCCAGACCGCGGCGGCCAGGCCGTAACATGTCTGGTTCGCCCGGGCCACGATCTCATCGACGCCATCGAACTTCAGGATGGTCATGACTGGCCCAAAGATCTCATCGGTGGCGATGGCCATATCGTCGGTGACTCCGGTAAATACCGTCGGCTCGATAAAATAGCCTCTGTCGCCGAATCGCTGGCCCCCCGTCAGGCAACGGGCCCCCTGTTGGTTGCCAAGATCGATATAGCGCATAATCTTGTCGAACTGGGCCCGGTCCACTTGCGGCCCCTGCTCCGTGGATATCGCCATGGGATCGCCCAGCTTACGGCCCTTGGTTCTGGCGACGATTTTCTCGACGAAGGCCTCGTATATCGGCGCCTCAACGAAGATACGGCTGCCAGCGCAGCAACACTGCCCCTGGTTGAAAAACAGTCCGAGGTGAGCGCCCTCCACGGCCGCATCCAGGTTGGCATCGGCACACACGATATTGGGACTCTTGCCACCGAGTTCGAAGGTGAGCCGCTTCATGGTCTCTGCCGCCTCACGCATGATCAGCTTGGCGGTCGTGTGCTCGCCCGTGAAGGCGATCTTATCGACGCCCGGATGCCTAACGATGGCCGCCCCGGCTGTGGCCCCATAACCCGGTACGACGTTGATCACGCCGTCGGGAAAACCGGCCTTCTGCGCCAGGCGGGCCATACGAAGGCAGGAGAGAGGCGTCTGTTCCGCCGGCTTCATAACCACGGTGCACCCCGCCGCCAGGGCCGGTCCCCACTTCCACGCCGTCATCAGCATGGGGAAATTCCAGGGAATGATCTGTCCGGCAACACCCACCGGCTCGCGACGCGTGTAGACGAAATGGGGGCCGCGAATGGGGATCGTCTTGCCATGAATCTTGTCCGCCCATCCGGCATAGTACCGCAAACAGTCGATCACCAGAGGCAGGTCGATGGTTCGCGCTTCGGTGACCGGCTTACCGTTATCCAGGGCCTCCAGGGCGGCCAGCTCGTCCACGTCGGCCTCGATCAAATCGGCCAATGCGTAGATCAGTGCGCCCCGGTCCCGGGCGTCCATGGTCCCCCAAGGCCCCTTATCGATGGCCTGACGGGCCGCAGCGACGGCCACATCGATATCGGCCGCGTCCCCTTCGGCTACCTGACAAATGACCGCTTCAGTGGCCGGGTTGATGGTGTCAAACACCTTACCGCTAACCGAGGCGACCCACTGTCCACCGATGAAACACTCTGTTTGCCGGATCTGAGGCGGGGTGACGGTTTCCCTTGTGGTGACCATGATAATCTCCTTAAAAAAGAAGTGGCATATATGGATTCTCCCCTCAGAAGCGATGCATGGCCGGACCCCATGTCCGGCGAGGGGATGAAAAGGGGGGATCCCCGGGACCCCACGGCTGCCAATACCTTCGGCGGCCAAAGGTCCTTCACATTCGCTACAAAAAAAATCTGACAGGCAGGTGTTCCTGTCATCGAAAAGTTTTTGCGGCGCTTTTTGAGGAAAAGAGCGCCGGAGACAATGCGGTGAGAGTTTAGCCTCGCTTGGCCCTGTCGGGAGCCAAGCTTTTGCCTGATCTGAAAGGTCGGGCTTGCCAAACAGATTTCGTTAAATCACTTCGATTTAACTGAAAAATCAAAGGCGAATGTAATCTGACCCGAGGCACGAGGGGCAGAGTGCATTCGCTGGTCTGCTTTCTAAGGTGGCACAGCTTGCCGCCGGAGGCTCTGCTTTTCACGCCCATTTTAACCATAGAAGGCATCGCTTTTTGTCTGTTCTGTTTTTGCCCAGGCCCTAAAAGGGCCCGGTATGGCCAGGGCGGCTTGTTTAAAAAAGGCAAAAGCCCCATTGGAGTCGGCACTCTCTGGCACGAAAAAAAACCATTATCTTAGGAAGGGGTAAAAAAAGAAGGGATACTGACTCACAATTGTCCCCCTTAAACAGACCTGTGTAAGGGGGATCCGCAAGGGTTGCCGCACAAGAAGTCAAGATTAAGGAGTCAAGTGCCCCCCCCGCCTGCTCTGGCCCGATACGGCTTTTTTTATCTAAAAGAACCGCCTAAGCGCTCCTTTTCTTGGGCGGCACCCCGGAGCCCGTTCCGCCCAGTGTTACAAAATACCGCCCCGCAATCAAGACCGATGATAAATCATCTAAAAAACATCAAATCTCGCCCACCGCCATAGCCGGGATTTTCTCATCGTCTTTAGCGATGAATGCGCTTCACCCGACCCACGAGACCGCTCTCCAGCCGGACCTTGATCCCGTGGGGGTGGGTGGCCGATTTTGTGAGAAGATCGCGGACGACCCCTTCGGTGAGCGTTCCGCTTCTCTGGTCCTGTTTCAAGACGATGGAGACGGTAAGTCCCCTTTTGATATCCGCCCGTTTTGTGCCCTCATTCATGGTAAAAATCTCCTATATTACTATTATTTTTTATCGCTTCCCCGGCCAAGAAACCATCGTGGCAAAAACCCGTATCCCCCGGGGTATGTGTCTCTCACCGACGGCTATCAATCACGGAAGACGCCGGGTCAGACGTACCGTCATACACCCACGGTGGAATATGCCGAAAAAGGGGGCATATATCCATGACTATTTTAAGCATAGAAGAGCCCTGGGCAGCCGCCAGGAGATCGCTTCATCATCCCCGCCTCAATGATATATCGCATCGTCAACAATATCGACATTATCTATAATCAATAAAGATAGCATCAATATATAGTATTGGAATATTCGCGATCAGCCGGATATGAAGAGACAAATTTTACTGACACTTTTCCGAGGTGTACCGCCACACACCAGGATCACCAACCATTTCAGGGATTAAAATACTTATAATGAAGAGACTATTTATTTCCTTCGCCTTACTCTCCCTCATGGGGAGCATCATATTCACTGGGTGCAGCACCCCGTCAAAGCCCAGCGACGGCTCGGCTCAAAACACGAAAATGAATATCGGCTACCTGGCCTCACCCGAGCACCTCCTCTACTTTGTGGCCAAAGAGAAGGGCTTCTTCGAGGAGGAGGGCATCGATGCCACACTCTTTCAGTTTACAAACTCTGCCGAAGGGTTAAACGCCACCATCTCCGGCAAACTCGATGTGGGAAGCTTCGGGGTCTCTGCCCCCTTAGCCTTTACCGCCAAGGGAGCGGATATCGTCGTCATTGGCGGCCAGAACTCCGGAGCCTGCGCCCTCGTCTGCAACCCCGCTCGCTATGAAGAGCTGAAAGATATCAAAAACTACGCCGGTAAAAAGATTGCCAGCGTCCGCCTCTCCACCGCCGATGTCATTTTCCGGGGGGCCCTTATCGATGCGGGCATCGACTGGCGAAAGGGAGAGGCCCAGATCATCGAGATGGAATCTCCGGCCTCCACCATGGAGGCCCTTAAGAAGGGGCGTGTGGATGCGGCACTGATCTGGTCCCCCTATGTGGCCATGGCCGAGGATCATGGGGTAAAAATCGCCATGCACATCACCGACCTCTTCGACAACAACGTCTGCTGCCGCCAGGCCATCCTGGGATCTGAGCTGAAGAAGAACCCCGAGCTCTGGGGTCACTTCATGGCCGCCCTCATCAAAGCCTACGATTTTTACCAGACCCAGCATGAGGAGACCATCGACATCACCGAAAAATATGTCAAGGTCGATAAGAAATACTTACGAAAAGAGACCTATGCCGATGATGCCACCATGATCTGCAGCCCAGACCCTTTGAAAAAATCCACCCACCGGTACTGGAATATCATGCAAGAGACCGGCTTCATCCAGTCGGATATCGATATCGAGGATCACATCGATACTGCCGTCTACGAGGCGGCCCTGGCCCGACTCCTCCGAGAGAATCCGGACAATGAGAGCTACAAAAAACTCACCGTAGAGTTTGCCGCCAACAACTAGGCCCGCCGCTTTTTAAAGGGGCGCCGTCCAGGGGGGCCACCCGCCCCTGGACAACCGAGGCCGTGCGGCTAAAGTATAGCCTCCGGCGGCCCTGCCGGGAGCCAACCTTTTGCCTGATTTAAAAGGTCGGGCTTGCCAAACAAACTTTTACTGTAACGGGGGTCCAGGGGATTTATTCCCTGGACAACCGAGGCCCTTTTTCTGGTCACTTTGGCCATAGACGACTTTTTTACGACAAGCTGTAACGGTTATCAAAAAAAGGCACATAAACGCATCATTATAATGATGACTGGAATAAGGGAAAATCAAAAAATATATGGAAAAGATCCGGCTGGACAATATCTCCTTCGCCTACGCACAGCAAAAAGTCATGATCCCGGTCATCCGCGAGGTCACTCTCTCCGTTAAGGCGGGAGAGTTTGTCACCATTATCGGCCCCAGCGGCTGCGGTAAGAGCACCATCTTAAGCCTCCTGGCCGGACTCAACACCCCTTCAGACGGGAGCATCCGCATCGACGGCGAGGCGATCCGTGGCACCGGCAGCGAACGCGGGGTCGTCTTTCAGCACTACTCCCTCTTTCCATGGATGAGCGCCCGCAAAAATATCATCTTTGGCCTCCGCCAGTTGAAAAAACGCAAATCCCACAAAGAGCTGGCCGAGATTACGGACCACTACCTATCCCTGGTGGGATTACACGATGTGGGCGACAAGTATCCCAACCAGTTATCTGGAGGCATGCAGCAACGGGTCGCCATCGCCCGCGCCTTTGCCATGGACTCGGAGATCCTTCTCATGGACGAGCCCTTCAGTGCCGTGGATGCCAAAAACAAAATGGGGCTCCAGGAGTTACTCCTCAATTTATGGAACAGCGGCGCCCAGAAAAAGACCGTGGTGTTCATTACCCATGATGTGGATGAAGCCATCCTCTTATCGGACAGAATCGTCATCATGTCGGCCTGCACCAAGGGAATTAAAGAGATCATACCGGTCCATTTTAAACGCCCCCGCAATCGAGCCACCCTCATTAAAACCCCCGAATATGCGGCGATGCGTCATATGCTGATCAACTCACTCTTCGATGATCTCATCGAAGAGGTGGCCGTTTAGGAGACGAGTCCCATGAATACTCTATGCCGGGCCGCCAAGGCCCCCGATACCCCCCAAAAATGGTTCCGTAAAATAGCCCTCCGGCCCCAGATTCGCCTGGCCGATATCCTCTTTATCTCAGCCATGGTCCTGGCCTCCCTACCGGGTCAACGGACCACCGCCTTTGAGTTCCGGGGCTACCTCATGGCTCTTCTCGTACTCATCGAACTCATCCACCAGCTCTACCGCACCCTGCACAAAAATCCCGTCAAAAAAAGATCCGCCGGAGATATCTCGGCCGTCCTCTTCTTAGGCATCATGGCCTGGGAACTCATGACGAGCCACTTCGATCTCCTCCAGCATCTGCTCTTTCCCGTGCCGGGTAAGGTGGTGGCCGTCTTTATAGCGGAGCTCCCCGTCTTTGCCCACTGCCTGGTAAGCTCTTTGGGACTCCTCGGCGCCGGATACCTCCTCGCCCTCGTCACGGCCATCCCCCTGGCCCTCGTCATCGGATGGCGCAAACGCCTCTTCGCCGCCGTCAACCCCTTGACCAAGGTGCTGGGACCCATCCCCCCCATTGTCTATATTCCCTACGCCATCGTCATCTTGCCCACGTTCAAATGCGCCTCCATTTTCATCATATTTATCGGAGCCTTCTGGCCCATATTTATCGGCACCCTAAACGCCACCTTCAATGTGGACCAGCGCCTCATCGACTCGGCCCGGGTACTCAATGTGCCGGAACGAACCATGCTCTTTGAGATCATCCTCCCCGGCATCATGCCCGCCATCATCAGCGGAGCCACCCTCGGGCTGGTCTTCTCATTCATCCTCCTAACAGCCGCCGAGATGATCGGCGCCTCATCGGGACTGGGGTGGTACGTCAAATACTTCTCCGATTTTGCCGATTACCCCCGGGTCGTGGCGGGTATTCTCTTCATCGGATGCGTGGTCACAGCCATCACCGGATGCTTCGAATGCATCGAACGACGCCTCTTGAGCTGGAAGAGTTAGATAAAAACCAGCCTCCGGCGGCCCTGCCGGGGGCCAACCTTTTACAAAAGGTTGCCAAATAAGATTTTATCGTGAGCATGGCGGGCCTTTGGCCCGTCATGCTCACTCACTTGGGGTCCAGGGGGCGGTCCCTGGGGGCTATCGATTCAATCGAAAAAACGCCTTAAGATCGCTGATAAAAACAAATATCTGAATTCAATAAAAATACCGCTGTGATTTACCCCGAGGCACGAGGGGTAAAGCGCAGCGGTCACTCGCTTTCGAGGTGGCTCACCTCGCCGCCGGAGGCCCATTTTTTTTATCCGAAGACCCGACGAAAGATTTTATTTACATTGATAAAGGGAAGAGACGTGATGGAGTCACAAGAGAGTCTGTTAAAAGAGCTGTCGAACCACGTGGTCGACATGGACGAGGAGATGGCCGTAGAGACGGCACAGCGCTATATCGACGGGCATTTCGATGCCTACGAGGGCATCGACAAAGGGCTGGCAGCGGGTATGGAGAGGGCGGGTCAGCTCTACGAGGAGGAGGAGTACTATATCCCCGAGCTCCTCATGTGTTCCGATGCCATGTACGCGGGCATGGATATTTTAACCCCCCATTTAAAGGCCGATGCGAGTAAAGACAAGCACAAGGTGGTGATGGGCGTGGTGGAGGGAGATACCCACGACATCGGCAAAAACCTGGTAAAGATCATGCTTGAGACGGCCGGATTTGAGGTGGTGGATCTGGGACGGGACGTGCCTCCGGAAGACTTTGTCGCAAAAGCCTTAGAGATCGGTGCCGAAATTATCGGCCTCTCCACCCTCATGACCACCACCATGGAGAATATGGAGCGTGTGGTTCAGATCCTTGCCGAGAAAGGTCAGACCCAGATTCAGGTGATGGTGGGCGGTGGCCCCATCTCCTCGGGCTTTGCTCGAAAAATAGGGGCCCACTACTCCAGAAATGCATCCCGAGCCGTAGAGATGGCCAAGAGCCTGGTCGGGGAGGTTGTCCCATGCTAAAGGATGAAATGACCCCCTTAGAACGAGGCGCGGCCCTGGCACGCGGAGAGAAGGTCGACCGTCTCCCCTGCAACCCCAACGTCGCCAACGGCGTGGCCCGTATCTACGGCTGCAAGATCTCCGAGTTCAACACCAGCGCCAAGGCCATCGCCAACGCCCAGATCGCTGCCTACCGACGCTTCGGTTACGATGGCGTGCGAATCTTCACCGACCTCTTTCCCTGGGCCGAGGCCATGGGGGCGACGGTGAGTTTCCCCGATGACAACACGGCAAACCTGGCAGAACCCGCCATCAAGGAGATCTCCCAGATCTATCAACTGGAGCCGGCAGATCCCTATAAAGATGGCCGCCTGCCCATCCATATCGATGCGATGAAATACCTCATCGACGAGTTGGGTGATGAAGTAGGCTGCGCCGGAGGCATTGTGGGCCCCTTCACCAACGCCTTCTTCCTCTTCGGCATCGAGACCTTTATCAAGCTCCTCTTTAAAAACCCCGAGGCGGTACACAGGGCGTGTGAAGTCTCCTTAGAGACCTGTATCCGATACGCCCAGGCCATTATCGATCAGGGACTCACCCCCACCATATCCGAGCCCATGTCCTCGTGCACCGTGGTCAGTCCCAAACATTTCCGGGAGTTCGCAGCGCCTTACCTTAAACGACTCGTGGCGTATATCAACGCCCATGGCAAACCCGTCACCATGCATATCTGCGGAAAAACAGATAAAATTTGGGAAGACATCGTCGATATGGGCATTGCCGGATTCAGCGTGGACAATGTCGTGGATCTCAAGCACTGCAAGGAGCAGATCGGAGATCGCGTGAAGATCCTGGGTCACGTGGATCCCTCGGCCATTATCTATGCCGGCCCCCCATCTGAAATCCGCCGCGCCGTGGCCGAATGCGTGCAGCAGGCCTGGGACAGCCCCAAGGGGTACGTCATCATGTCCGGATGCAGCCTGCCCGTGGAGACCCCCTTAGCGCATATCGATGCCATGATGAATGCGGCACGGGAGATCGGCTATCCCGTCGTGCCTGAAAAACTGGAGCGCATGATCGCAGAGACGCCGGCGCCCCCCTCCCAGCCGGAGATAATCACCCCATCAGAGAAATGCTCATGTCCCCATTGATGACGCCAAAAGAGAGGCTCACCCTCGCCCTGAAGGGCAAACCAGTGGATCGCCCCCCGTGTATCTGCCCCGGCGGTATGATGAATATGATCGTGGAAGCGGTCATGGATACGACAAAGAGTCCATGGCCCGAGGCCCACAGCGATCCGAAGCGCATGGCCGATCTGGCGGCAGGCGTCTACGAACAGGGCGGCTTCGAAAATTATGGGGTCCCCTTTTGCATGACCGTGGAGGCCGAAAGCATGGGCGCGCCGGTCTCCATGGGGACACGCACCAACGAACCCCGAGTCACGGATTACCCCTTAGA
>JABXKT010000025.1 GCA_013619155.1 Desulfobacteraceae bacterium | reverse complement strand
TTATGGTGCGCACGGCAGGATTCGAACCTGCGACCCCCTGATTCGTAGTCAGGTACTCTATCCAGCTGAGCTACGCGCGCATATTTTTTTTGCTTAAAAAAGATCGTACCAGCGGTACTGGCGCATCGTCGGATTAAAAAAACGACGTCCCTTTGAATCGCCACCGAGAGAGTCTCTCCCTCGAACGACAAGCGCGTTTCAAAGTTGGCTTTCTTTTAACCAAAGCACCTTTGCTTGTCAATGTGAAAATTGTACGGGTGGTCCCTTTGAACGGGGCAAAAGCACCATATAAAAAGGGTTGGGGCATGATATCAGCCCCATAGCCCGCGCCATTTTTTTAAAAAAAAAGGCCCATAGAGGGGATACAAAGCGGTTGGCGCCTATAAAAATAAAAGGGGTGCGTCCATGGACCCGATGATATATTAAAGGGTGGTTTTCAAGGCGAAGGCCCCTTTATTTTTAAACGCATCCGTATATACGAGTATCAAGCGGTGTCTGATAAGGATACACATCACATGGAAAACGATTCCTATTATATAGCCATGGCCCTCGAAGAGGGCAAAAAGGCTGGACAAAAAGGAGAAGTGCCTATAGGTTGTGTCGTTGTGACAGAAACTGGAGAGGTGATCTCTGCCGCCCATAATTTGACGATCTCCCGATCGGACCCAACGGCCCATGCGGAGATTCTCGCCATACGAAAGGCCACGGAAGCGAGCGCCAATTATAGGTTGCCAGGCGCCACGCTCTATGTCACCATCGAGCCGTGTATTATGTGTATGGGGGCCATTATCCATGCACGTTTTTCACGTGTGGTATTCGGAGCCCATGATGATAAATGGGGTGCGGCGGGTTCTCTTTTCAACCTGGCCAATGACAAACGCTTGAACCACACCGTAGAGGTGGTTTCCGGTGTCTGTGCCGCGGAGAGCCGAGAACTGATACAGGCCTTTTTTAAGGCCCGACGAAAAGAGAAGAAGGCGTTAAAAAAAGCGCGGGTCATAAACGAAGGCCCCGGCTAACAAAACGATGTTTTACGATTCATCTATGGTTATAGATTCATCTATATATGGTATAGGACATGTCGAAGGGCATATTCTGACCTTCAAACAAAGCAAAAGCCAAAAACGCTTGGACGTATTTAATCATTAAATTATTGTCTATTTATAGCACACTTGCCAAGGAGCATCTTGTGGGTAACTATGTGATTGTCGGAACACAGTGGGGCGATGAAGGAAAGGGAAAGATTGTTGACCTGCTTTCCGAACACGCCGATTACGTTGTCAGATTCCAGGGTGGAAATAATGCGGGACACACCATGGTTGTCGACGGAGAAAAATTTGTAAGCCATCTTGTTCCCTCCGGCATCCTTCAGAAAAAGAAATGCTTTATCGGAAACGGAGTGGTTGTCGACCCCGAGGTCCTCCTGGAAGAGATCGCGTATCTTGGAGATAAGGGCGTGGATGTCAGCCCCGAATATCTTCGACTCTCAGATCGCGCCCAGGTGATCATGTCCTACCATAAGCGTCTCGACAACGCCCGTGAGATCAAAAAAGGGGATGCCAAGATCGGAACCACGGGTCGTGGCATCGGTCCCTGCTACGAAGATAAGGCATCTCGTGTGGGCATTCGATTCCTCGATTTTTTAAATGCCGATGTCCTTCGAGCCAAGGTGATCGAAGCCCTCAATGAGAAAAACTTTCTTCTGGAGAAATACTTCGGTGAAGCCCCCGAAGATGCAGAAAAAATAGTGGCCCACTGCCTCAAGCTGGCAGAGGAACTGAAGCCTTACATCACGGATTCTTCCGTGGAAATCAATACCGGCATGAAAAATGGTCTCAACGTCGTTTTCGAAGGTGCCCAGGGTACCCATTTGGATATTGACCACGGCACCTACCCCTTTGTCACCTCATCCAACACCGTTTCCGGCAATGCCTGCTGTGGCGCTGGTGTGGGACCCGACAAAATCACAGGCGTCCTGGGCATCGTCAAGGCATACACCACCCGTGTGGGTGCCGGTCCCTTCCCCTCGGAGCTGTTTGACGAGACGGGCAACTACATGCAGGAGAAGGGTGCCGAATTCGGTGCCACCACCGGTCGCCGTCGCCGTTGTGGATGGCTCGATATGGTCGTCCTTAGAAATGCCGTTCGTCTCAACGGACTCACGGGACTCGTCATCACCAAGCTTGACGTCCTGGGTGGCCTTAAAGAGCTGAAGATCTGCACAGGGTATGCATACAAGGGAGAGGTGGTAAGCGACTTTGCCGCCGATTTAAATATTCTGGACAACTGCACCCAGGTATGTGAGACCCTTCCCGGCTGGGATGAGGACATCACAGGTATGCGTTCCTTCGAAGAACTTCCTGCCAATGCGAAGGCATATATCAAGCGGATTGAAGAACTTGCCGAGACTCCCGCCGATGTGATCTCTGTGGGTCCCGGTCGCGAGGAAACCATCGTGATAAAAAAACATTTCTAATGTCACTTTTGGGTTTGACATTTGTCAGCCCATTCGATAGAAATGGTTCCGTAAAACAAACGGGATGTGGCTCAGCCTGGTAGAGCACTGCGTTCGGGACGCAGGGGTCGGAGGTTCAAATCCTCTCATCCCGACCATATATGTTAAAGAGGGGATATTGCATCATGCGATATCCCCTCTTTTATTTTGAAAGAGACAAACCGATGGCCATGCCGCATCGGGTTCAGAAATTACGCTGCCATACATTATCAACGCCTCATTCATCGTAGCCTCATCCGCCTTCATCCTCATCCCCACCATACAGGCCATACCCTTCGATTAGCGCTACGATCCACCTATAATGCATAATGCATCGCCATAAAGATACGACGGCTCAATCAGAGGGACCATCCACGCCTTGCACGATTCGCTTTATCGCCTTCCAATAATTTGGCAGAGGTTTGGATGACGCCGATCCTTTCTATAATCCGATTCGCAGGGTAGGGCAGAGGCGTTTTTTTGATGATGGAATCATACACGCCTGACCTTATCCCATCTCTCTTGCACCACGCCGTAGGGAGTAGGTGATGACTATCGACCTTATCCCTAAAAAATACCGCGTCATCAAATTTTTAGCCCGAACGAATGGCCTTACCCCTTCTTTCATTAACAGGACGTTGACGCCCTTGTATGACAGCGATTCGCAGAGTGTATCAAACCCACTTCCTCCGAAAGCCTTCTATGGTTCAGTCGACAGCTAGGAAACTCTTTGCCTAAGCGACTTTACCGTCCCTGGCCCCCAGCTTGCGAATGATCGTTGCCCCGAGGAACGGGGCGAGATCATTCGCAAATATTCCCATGAAATCAATCAAGATAACCGTAGTGAGTGGCCAAAGATGTGTCCCCCTCATGCCCCGGATAAATCATATCCACATGCCCACCACCAACCGGGCCCAATACATTCAAGCTGTTTATTAACCTTTTCAAAAGCTTGCCTCCAGAAAGAGCCAACCGAAGCATCTTTTCAGAGAGCATCCATCGTTACAATTTTTTTTTATCTTAGTGACCCATTTTCATTGGCACATTCCGGCCCTCGCTTCTCTTTTAGACGAGCGGAGGCGATGGCCACACTTTCACAGCGCCTCCGCTTCTGGTAGGGTAACGAAAAAAACGTCTTAAATCACTCGTCACAGCACTATAATCCTTCAAAACATTTGGAGATGACTTCATGTCGAAACCTCTGGCCAGACTCTTTGCCGCTGCTGCGGTGTTTCTCCTCATCGGAACAGGCGGAGCCCAAGCGATGGATGCCGCCACCGTCAATGGTGAGACCATTACACTTCAAGATTTAACCTATGCCATGCAGACCTTGCCGGAGTATCAAAAATTCCAGCAAAAGGTGCTGAACCGTGTGATTATTAATACCTTGTACTATCAGGAGAGCGTAAAGGCGGGGACGACGGTTACCGACTCTGAGGTGGATGCAAATTATCAAAAGCTCATGGATTCGGTGACCGCGGATAAGGCCGAGTTCGATAAAATTTTGAAGGCGCAAGGCACCACCAGCACGAGCCTTAAATCGAGCATCAAAAAGCAGCTCATGGTCAAGGCCTTCATGCAGACAATCGATGAGAAGGCTTTAGTATCGGTGAGCGATGAAGAGGTACGACTCTTCTATGACGAACAGCCCGCCCTCTTTAATACCCCGGAAAAGGTACGGGTCAGCCATATCTATATCGCCTTACCCCCCAACGCCACCCCCGAAGCGACAAAAAAAGGGCGTCTCAAGATCCAAAAGGTGGAGAAAGAACTCGCAGCAGGCGGTGCCTTTGCCGAGGTGGCCACGGCCCGATCCGAGGCATCCGATGCCAAAGATGGCGGTGATGTGGGATTTATCACCGAGACCTCACCGGTGCCCAAGTCCCTTCTCTCCGCCGCCTTCTCCTTGAAGAAAGGGGAGCGCAGCGGGATCATCAAATCCCTGGATGGCTACCATATCATCGAGGTGACCGATCATAAGGCGTCATCGACCTTGGATTTCGATGGGGTAAAAGAGTCCATCAAAAACAATATCATCCGAGAGAGAGTCCAGGCCCATCGGGCCCGTTTTGAGCAGTCCATGGCCGACAAGGCAGAGGTGAAGATCCTTCTCAAGTAGGGCATCATGAATCGACATACCTAAAAAAAGCCGCACCGGTGGCACCAGGTAAGGACGTGATGCCATAGCTTCATTTCGAGTCGGTACGATGCACGGCCCATAAAAAAAACGGGACGCCCAGGCGCATCCCGTTTTTTTTATGGTGACACCTCGGATACAGCGGAATTGAATTTGACAAAGCCCGCCATTCATTGGATAAGAATGGGATAATGTGATCAAAAAAATGCCCCAATTTCCGCATTACCCATATTTTTATGACGATGATGCCGGATACAGATATAAAAGAATAAAGCCGAGGCACGATTATAAACCAGATGGGGTTATAAATGACCATACAGGCGTATGTCGGCCCATTTCCTACAGGCGCCCACCATTTGATAAAAAAAGGACCTATTATATATGAAACGAAGCGTGATCAGAGGCACCGGCCGCTTTCTCCCTTCCAGATGCGTCACCAACGACGACCTGGCCACCATGATGGATACCAATGATGAGTGGATTCAGCAGAGAACCGGAATCAAGACTCGATACTGGATTCCGGAAGGCGAGACTGTCGGATCATCCGACCTTGCCTTAGAGGCGTCTAAAAAAGCCCTGGAAAATGCAGGGTGGCAGGCCGAAGAGCTCGATTTTATTGTTTTTGCCACCTTAAGCCCCGATGTCTTCTTTCCCGGGGCCGGCTGCTTTCTCCAGACCAAGCTGGGTATCACCGATACCCCCGCCTTGGATATTCGTCAGCAGTGCACCGGTTTCATCTACGCCATGAGCATCGCCGATGCCTATATCCAAAGTGGAATGTACAAAAAAATACTCGTGGTGGGGGCCGAAGTGCACAGCACGGGCCTCGACAAGAGTACTTCCGGTCGGGATGTGGCGGTACTCTTTGGCGACGGAGCGGCAGCAGTCTGCGTGGAAGCCGTGGAGACCGAGAATAAGGTGGGGATCTTAGGCACCATCTTAAAAGCCGATGGAAAATTTGCCGAAAAACTGATGATTGAACTGCCCGGTTCAAAATACCCCGAGCGTATCAACGAAGAGATGCTTAAGACCGGCGGGCAGTTTCCGATCATGGATGGCACCCGTATCTTTAAGCTCGCCCTACGCAAGCTCCCCGAGGTCACTCGAGAGATCCTGGAGAAGACGGGCATGACCTTAGATGATATCGATCTGGTAATCCCCCATCAGGCCAACCTACGCATCAACGAGGCGTACCAGAAAACCATGGGGCTTCCCGATTCGAAGATCTTTAACAACATTCAGAAATACGGTAATACCACCGCAGCCACCATTCCCATAGCTCTGGATGAAGTCATCGAGCAGGGCCTTGTGGACACCCAGTCGAGTACGGTGCTATTCCTCGCCCTGGGCGCGGGCCTCACATGGGCGGCCATGATCTATCGGTTTGGCGAGTAATCATCTCCAACGCATCTTTTCCAAACCTAACTTTGTATAAAAAAAACGGGACTCTCCTCCATGGAGGAGAGTCCCGTTTTTTTTTGCATTGCGTTAAGACCAAGGGCCTTCTATGGCCAAAGTGGGCGTGAAAAGCTAAACCTCCGGCGGCGAGGGTGGCGAAGCCATTTCGGCAAAAACACCTCGAAAGCGAGTGACCGCTGCGCTTTACCCCGCTCCTCGAGGCAAATCACATCGGTATTCTTATGAAATTCGTCTATTTATTTTTACCATGACCCTAACGTTAGGGCGGGTACGACCCACTGTATGTCTAATTTTTGTAAATAGTGACTGCCATATATTGGGGTGCAAATGGTTAAAATAGGCATTTTTTCGATTAAATCGACACGCCCGGATAGGGAATAAATCCCCTGGGCCCCAGATTTGTGACTGTGACGGGCCTTTGGCCCGTCACAGTCACTATTCCCATCTTATAAAAATTGGCAAAAGGTTGGCCCCCGGCAGGGACAACCGAGGCCAAGCCAGTTACGAATTGGGTGTATATAAAATAAAGGCCATCAGGAGAAACGCCCGCTAAAGAGGGTATCGAGATAAAACTGGGTGATCTCATCCATATGATTAAAGTTATAGCTCTCGTTCTTATTTTTAGCGACGATCTCTCGCCGAAGATCATCGGCAATGGTTTTTCCCAGCTCCACCCCAAACTGATCGAAGGGGTTAATGTCCCATATAAAGGCCTTGTAAACCGTCTGAGCCTCGTAATAGGAGAGAAGACGTCCCACATTCACGGGAGAGAGATCGTTTAGGAGGAGGGTGGAGGAGGGGCGATTCCCCTGAAAAAAATGGGTTTTTTTATTGTCATCTTTTCCCACGGCCAGGGCCGTTGCCTGGGAGATGAGGTTGGCCCAGAGCTCCTGATGGTTGCTCACCCCATGGGGACGACAGCTCCCCTCGGGATACTGGGGAGTAACCACACCGATGAAGTCAATGGGGAAGGGGTGCCCCTGGTGGGCGAGTTGAAAAAAAGAGTGCTGGGCGTTGGTCCCCGGCTCGCCGAAGATGATCACCCCGGAGGAGTCATCCAATTCATAATTATTGATAGTCACCGATTTTCCGTTGCTCTCCATATTGAGCTGTTGAATATGGGGTGCCAGCTTGGAGAGGGGCGAGGCATACGGAATAATCGCCTGGGACTGATAACCCAGAAAATTGTTGTTCCAGATTCCGATAAGGGCGGAGACCAGGGGAATGTTTTCAGGGGAGGGCGCGTACTTGGTGTGAATGTCCAGCTCCCGGGCTCCTTCGAGGAATCGGTCGAAACGCTCGTACCCCAGATAGAGACTTAAAGGGACCCCTCCCACAGCGGAGGTCACACTAAACCGGCCCCCGATGAAATCAAACATATGAAAAGTTTCAATGCCCGACAAGGGACCATTGTCTCCGGGGCTCCCCTTACTGGTCACGGTAGCAAAGTGCTTCATGGGATCCAGGCCACAAGCGGTCATATAGGCCATCATCTGCTTGGCGTTTGCCATGGTCTCCACCGTGGTGAAGCTCTTGGATATCACGAGGCAGAGGGTACTGGCTGGATCGATTTTGGTTTTAATCGTCTCGAAATTATGGGAGTCGACGTTGGAGAGAAAATGAAGTTCTATCCCCTTATCGGCAAAGGCGAAGAGGGCATTGCCCACGAATTCGGTGCCGAGATATGAGCCTCCGATACCGATGACCACGAGATGCCGAAATACCTTTCCCGTGCTACCACGAATCGCGCCACTGTGAATTTTTTGGCTAAAGGCTCGCATCTGATGACGAACGGCATCAATTTTATCCATCACATTATCGCCATCAATGCAGACCGACTGCCCGGGAAAACTCCGGGCCGCGGTGTGAAGGGCCGCTCGGTTTTCCGTTACATTGACTTTTTTCCCCTCCACCATGTCGCGATATTTACGATGCACCTTAGCCGTTTCAGCCAACTCAAAGAGGAGATCCATGGTTTTTTCTGTGACGCGTTGCCGGGAATAATCGTAAAAAAAATCGACGTGCTTCAAGGAGAACTTATCCAGACGGTGCTTTTCTTGGATAAGATGCTTTAAATGGTATTCAGGCCTCTTCATCTCTTCTGCATGCTCTTTTAATTTTTTCCATACAGGGGTTCTGCTGATCCTGAATCCTTTTTCAGCCATAGTCGCTCCAAATGTTTATAGTGGTTAGTATTTTATAGAAGGGGAATGAGAAACGCTGGTGTACCCCGGTATTTAAAAACGCGTCTTGAAACAGGTAAGGAAGTTACCTTACGCTCCGTCGCCCCTTTTTATCAAAAAAACGCAACTATTCAGCGTCTAAAAAAACCGCCGGTGGCCAGGGGATTTTTTGCCTCCGAGCCCTTGCTGTATCAGGGCCTCAAACGCATGAACAATAAGTTTATTCAGTGCTTTATATCCACAAAAGGATTTTTTTAAAGGCACGTTTTTTCCGCGGAACAAAGAAAAGGAGTGCCTGTTATTGAAAAGTTTTTGCGGCGCTTTTCAATAAGCGGCCCGCCGGAGGCATCACCGAATAGTTACAAAAAAACCGGCAAATTTTTTTCGTGTGGCCAATAAAAAAGACACGGTACTTTTCACGTTCGTTCCCTTGAAGGTCCAGGGGATTATCCCCGGGCTGCCGGAGGTTCTTTTCCCAAGGAACTGAATCGTTAGAAAAAAAACGTCTCAAGACAGATGATCCGGTGGACTGAAAGGGTGCCTATAATTCTCGATTTTTTATCTGTACCTGATTTTCAGGTTGCAAAAAACAATAAAGTTTAATCGTGGTAAGGCCCAAACACAAGAGAAAAAGGGGGGATTCCCTTTTTTAAAGGGGTCACGGCCCGATTTCAAAGAGACCCTTACCTTGACTTGAGAAAAATGAGCCGTTAAAAATAGCAGCAGGGTTTTCAACCCCGTATGTCACAGACAAATCATCCCTATTTCGCCATATCATGCACACACTCTTTTACCATGAGGATCCATGAATATAAAAATTGAGGCCCTTATAAAAAAAGGCGTTCACATCCCGGCCCCCATGAGCATCGACATTGCCCCAGATATCAATATCGATCGCATCTCAGGGGAAGGGGTTACTCTGCACCGGGGCTGCCGCATATCGGGGCAGAGCACCTCCATTGCCGCAGGGGTGACCCTGGGTGAGGAGGCCCCCATGACCCTGGACTCCTGCCAGCTGGCTCCGGGGGTCCGTCTCAAAGGGGGGTATGCTCAAAAAACTGTTTTCCTGGAAAACGCCCAGGCCGGATCCGGTGCCCATCTCCGCGAAGGGACCATCTTCGAGGAGGAGGCCTCCTGCGCTCACACCGTGGGGCTTAAGCAGACCATCCTCCTCCCTTTTGTCACCCTAGGAAGTCTCATTAACTTTTGCGATGTATTGATGACAGGCGGCACCAGCCGCAAAGACCATAGTGAGGTGGGGAGTTCCTATATCCACTTCAACTACACCCCCAATCAGGACAAGGCCACGGCTTCAATCCTCGGAAATATTCCCGAAGGGGTGATGCTCGACCAATCGCCCATATTCATGGGAGGGCAAGGGGGACTTGTGGGTCCAAGCCGCATCGCCTTCGGCACCGTGGTCGCCGCAGGAACTATCATGCGAAAAGATGAGGAGAGGCCGGGACGACTTCACTTTGGCGGATCAACCCGGGCGACTTCCATGGCCGCATCCCACGGGGTCTATCAAAATGTGAAACGTATTGTGAAAAATAATATTCACTATATGGGAAACCTCATGGCGCTTCTGGCATGGACCCGCCACGTAAGGGTGACCTTTGTGGGTCCATCCTATCCCCAGGCGGTCTATGAGGGACATCTCATTAACCTTAAAGGGGCCCTTGATGAACGCATGAAGCGGTTCTGTGCCTTCGCCGAAAAATTACCCGCCTCCCTGGCCCTGGGCATCGAGAGGGGCTCCATTGCCAAGGACTCTTCTCTCTCCCTTCAAAAACAGGAGATAGCGGCACAGATTAACGCCTTTGAGGCCGCTGTACGGGAGTGTGTGGAGACCCACCTATCGAGTGGCCCCCCATCCTCGTTTTTAGACGCCCTGGTCAAAAAAAATGGTACCCCTTACATCACCGCCATTCAAACCCTTGAGGCCTCCCATCGCGATGTGGGATGCCACTGGTTATTTGACATCGTTGATGAAATGGAGAGCATGGCCACCCGGTGTTTTCCGTCAATATACGCGTAAATAATCAGGCAAACTATTCGTCTAAAACGGTGCACGATAGGGCTCCCTACGGTAGGAGATACAGGCCCCATCGGCCTTCCCTGAGAATGACGACAAGAATGAACCAAACCCATACCGGTGGGTATCGTGATTGTAGAGTGCATTTTATGCACCAAAACCGACGGCATGGGGTCCCTCGGATTCATTGGAAAATGAGGGCCGGGAATGGAGCAAAGATGGTGCACCTAGTGCACCCTACGGACGGAGCTGCAAACTCCATCGGTCTTCCACGAGCATGAAGATGGGTGGACCAAACCTATAATCTGCCAAAGGCGCCGCCGAATAGTTACGATATGTTTATCAAACGTTTCAAAAGTTTGGCTTCCGGCAAGGTCAAGCGAAGCAGCACTAAAAAATCACACGCCCTAACTACCCCCTAACTAATATCTGTTTTAAATGAAGGCATACTATGAAACTTTTTGGCACAGACGGCATTCGCGGACGATTTAACCACTTCCCCATGACCGTGGAGATCGCCCTTCGAGTGGGACAGGCAGTGGCCGTCACCTTTGCCACCGAAAAAAAAAATACCATCATCATCGGACGCGATACCCGCCAGTCGGGTCAGGCCCTCACCTCCGCCCTGGCATCGGGAATCATGAGCATGGGGGTCCATGTTTCCCTGGTCGGCGTTCTTCCCACGCCGGCGGTGGCACGGCTCACCGCCACCGAGGAGAGTGCCGCCGCCGGCGTGGTGATCTCTGCCTCCCACAACCCCTTTGAGGACAATGGCATCAAGCTCTTCGATGAGAATGGATTTAAATTCAGTGAGGCCGTGGAGGCGCGGCTCGAAGCCCTCATTCATCAGGAGGGCCCCCTTGAAATATCCAGTGGTGATTCCTTTAAAGGAGCCGGCTCCCTGCGCCATCTTCCCGATGCTGCCCACCGATACCTTAACTTCTTAAAAGAGGCCGCATCGGTGGATCTTTCTGGCCTTCGTCTGGTGGCCGATGCCTCCAACGGTGCGGCAAGTAAGCTGATGGCGGACCTTTTCATCGACCTCGGCGCCGAGGTCATCCCCCTTCATGCCTCTCCCACCGGAATAAACATCAACAACCAATGCGGCTCCGAACACCCCCAAGATGTTCAAGAGGCCGTACGGTCCCAAAATGCCCAGGTGGGTCTCGCCTTCGATGGGGATGCCGATCGCCTGGTCTGCGTGGATGAAAAGGGGGAGCTCCTCTCCGGCGATCAGGTCATCGCCATTATCGCCACCCACTACAAGCAAAATAGCCGTCTTATTCAAAATACCGTGGTCACCACGGTGATGAGTAATATGGGCCTTACCGCCTGCTTAGACGCTCAAGGGATCGCCCACATAAAAAGCGCCGTCGGCGATCGCCACGTCATGCTGGCCATGAAGGAGAAGAGGGCGGTAGTGGGGGGAGAGGACTCCGGGCACATGATCTTTCTCGATCGCCACACCACCGGTGACGGCCTCTTAAGTGCCCTGATCCTCCTCTCGGTTCTTATGGAGACAAAAAAGCCCTTGTCGGAACTCAAAAAAATCATGACCGTGTTTCCCCAGGTGCTCATTAACGTGGATGTCTCCGAAAAAAGGCCCATCGACTCATTGGCCGAGGTCTCACGGTGTATCCGGGCAGCGGAAGAGGCCTTAGGGGACAAGGGCCGCACCCTGGTGCGCTACTCCGGCACCCAGATGATGCTCCGCGTCATGGTGGAAGGCATTGATGCCGAACTGACCCGCCGCTGTGCCGAAGAGATTGCCGATGCCGTCCGCACCGAAATTGGATAGGCTCTCCATACCATAATCGGCGTTAACAGCCGTCTATGGTAAAAGTCAGTTTAAAAACCGAGCCTTTTATGGTCAAAGTGACCAAAAAAGGGCCTCCGGCGGCCAGGAGATAAATTCCCTGGACCCCACGTGTGTGACTGTAACGGACCAACGGTCCGTTACAGTCACTATAAAAACCTGTTTGGCAACCTTTTGCAAAAGGTTGGCTCCCGGCAGGGCCGCCGGAGGCTATACTTTCAGCGCACAGCCTCCGGCGGCAAGGTGTGCCACCTTGAGAGCAGAATGCGGATGCGTTTTAACCCTCGTGCCTCGGATCAAATCACATCCGCATTCGATTCGACGTAAATCTGAGTACAGGGCCTTTGGCCAACCTGGGGTCCAGGGTATTTGCCGGAGGCAGGCTTTAAGTAGTCTGGATAAAAATAAAACGGCCGATGCCCTTTAAATAAGAGCATCGGCCGTTTTTCTTGCCGTCATATATGGATGTGCTGACCCCTATAAGGGGTTATCCACGTATATTTAATCGCGATCTCCCATGATTCTCAAAAGCATGAGAAAGAGGTTGATGAAATCGAGGTAGAGGGTGAGGGCGCCTAAAATAGCCCCTTTGCGCAAGGTGCCAGAGTCCAAGTCACCGGGCTGGGAAAGCGCCATAGTCTTGATCTTCTGGGTGTCGTAGGCGGTAAGCCCCACAAAAACCACAACGCCCACGTAGGAGATGAGCATCGCCATGCCGGAACTCTTGAGAAATATATTGACCACACTGGCGATGATAATCCCCACCAGGCCCATAAACATGAAGTTACCGATGCCCGTCAGATCTTTTTTTGTCACCATGCCGTAAATACTGCAGGTTCCGAACATCGCCGCACAGACCACAAAGGTGGCAAAGATCGATGACTGGGTATAGACGATAAAAATCGAGGCCAGGGTGGCCCCATTTAAGGCCGAGTAGAGCATGAAGAGTAGGGTGGCTGTACCCGCTTTCATGCGTTGAATACCGGCAGATATCGCGATGACCATGCCAAATTCGGCAATAATAAGGCCAAAAAAGACCATGCGGTTGCCAAAGATAAGGTTCAGCATGGCCTGGGAGTTGGCCACGTACCAGGCAACGCTTGCGGTAAGAAGAAGCCCTAAGGCCATCCAGTTGTAAACACTCATGAGAAAGGCATTCACCGCTGACTGAGTGCGGGCATGTTGAACGGTTGACGAGTGCATAAATCCTCCGAAATAAGAAATTGATGATGGCTTCTAAGAGACGCTAAGTATCTTAAATCTTAAGATACTTCCGCGTAAAGAGTCACATCTGTGGTCAACGGATCACCGTGGACGCTAAATGAGACGATCCATTTGAAAAAAAGATAACACAGGATCTGGCAATTTCAAGCCGTTTTTACGGTTTAAAAAAGGAATACGGGATTTAGAAACCAAGGAGGTCTTGACCTTTTGCACCATTGGCTATAATCCATGCAAAGCATGAAATCCACCGCATCCACCCCGTACGGAGGCCAGGAAAAAGCCCCCATGAAATGGTCTCAGACAGAGTTGTTTGAGCACTTAAAGGCCGTCGTTCTCGAACTCGGAGCCACCTACAAGGAGCATCGGTTTAAAACATCGCCGGTCTCCGTGAAGAGCGGACTCTGCAAAGTCCATGGGGACCTTTTTTTTATCATGGACAGCCGCAAGAGAATCGGCGAGAAGAACCGAATCCTCGGAAGCGCCCTTGGACGCATGGGTATAGAGACCCTGGAGATGCCAGACCCGGTGCGAGATTTTATTCAGGGGTGTTCGTTGCATCCTTGATGCATGTGTTAAGGGGAAGGCGTGGGGAATATAGTGGATATGGGGACGTGATAATAAAAAGTTTACATAATATATCTTATCAGACCTTGAAAATACCCACGTAAATTGGGCTCTTTGGTTGAACCCCATAGGCAACTGTGCTAGATTGTCGAACTTGGCGTGATCATTTGCGCCTCTAAAAGGCACGGCCACACGCGGCTGGTGAACCTTTTTAAATCACAATCAGGAGCGCCAGAAAGACCATGGAGAAAAAAGAGATCTATTCGGTATCGAGCCTGACCGGTGATATTAAAGCCATGCTTGAGAATCGGTTTCCATATATCTGGATATACGGGGAGATATCCAATCTTCGCATTCCGCCGTCGGGTCACTGTTATTTTACACTCAAAGATGCAACGGCCCAGATCAGCTGTGTGATGTTTCGGGGTCAGGCCAACCGCATGACCTTTCGTCTCCAAGATGGGATGACCATCACCGGTCTGGGGCGAATCGGCCTCTATGAACCGAGGGGTACCTACCAGATCATCTTTGAATTTATAGAACCCAAGGGCACCGGTGCCCTTCAGCTCGCCTTCGAACAGTTGAAACGGCGGCTTTCAGATGAGGGTATCTTTGATGCGGAGAGGAAAAAACCCCTTCCCCGTTTTCCCAAACGTATTGCCCTGGTCACCTCGCCCTCCGGAGCCGTGGTCCATGATATGATGACCGTTTTTCATCTGCGGTACCCCAGTGTGGCCCTTCTCGTGGTACCTGTACGGGTTCAAGGTCCCCAGGCATCGGTGGATATCCCCCAGGCCCTGGCGCATCTCAACCGCCACACGGCAGTTGACCTCATCATCGTGGCACGGGGTGGCGGCTCTATAGAGGATCTATCCCCCTTCAATGGGGAGCCCATTGCCCGGGCCATTTCCGAGTCTGTGATACCTGTCATTAGTGCCGTGGGCCATGAAACCGATTACACCATCTCCGATTTCACCGCCGACATGCGCGCCCCTACCCCCACGGCCGCAGCCTCCATGGCTGTACCGGAAAAGAGACGCCTCGAAGAAGAGCACTCGGTGATGCACACACGACTCCTCGGTGCCATGACCCGGCGCCTGGACGATGGCCGGAGCCGCCTTGGCGCTTTATCACGCCGCCTTGTGGACCCACGAAAAAAGATATATGATTATAGATTGCGTGTGGATGATCTGACTCGGTGCCTGGCCCGCGCCATGCACCGAGAGATAAAAAACCATCGGGCCGGTCATATGTGGCGATGTGATCGTCTCGCCAAGAGATCCCCCATGATGGCCGTCAAGGATGGCCGTGACGAGATTGAACGACTGAAAAGGCGTCTAAACCGTGCCATGGACCTTGGGATATCTCAGAGACGAGAGACCCTCACACGGCATGATACAAACCTCACCGCCCTAAGCCCCCAGCTTGTCTTAAATCGGGGGTACAGTATTATACGCGATATGAAACGAGGTGAGGTGATCACCCGGGTGTCCCAGGTGACAATCGGTGCGTCCCTGGATGTGGTTCTTGCAGACGGCTCTTTAGAAGTCGTTGTTGAAAGGAGTGATGATGGCAAAAAAGAAATTTGAAGAGGCTGTGGCTCAGCTGGAATCCATTGTCGAGGAGCTTGAGTCCGGTGATCTCCCCTTGGACAAAGCCATGAAGCGGTTTGAAGAGGGGGTCAAACTCTCAAAAACCTGTTCCGACACCCTGGATGAGGTAGAGTCGAAGGTGCGTATCCTGACGGGTGAGACCGACGAAGGGCTCATCGATGCCCCCTTTTTCCCGGATGATCAGCGAGGCGACGAATGAGTGTATTTAAACTCAAAGAGTACCTCGATGCCCACCAGCACCTCATGGAGCAGTCCCTTAAAGATCACCTGAAGGAGAGCACCCCATCGACACCAGGCCGTGTGGTACAGGCCATGGAGTACTCTCTCATGGCCGGGGGCAAACGACTGCGTCCCATCCTCTGCCTGGCCGCCTGCCAGGCCGTCAATGGCGACACGACAAAGGCCCTTAGGGCCGCGTCGGCCCTTGAGATGATCCACACCTACTCCCTTATCCATGATGATCTGCCCGCCATGGACAACGATGATTTAAGAAGGGGTCACCCCACCTGTCACAAGGCCTTCGACGAGGCCACCGCCGTCCTTGCAGGAGATGCCTTGTTAACCGCCGCCTTTCATCTTCTGGCCATAGATGGCACCACATCACCATCCGTAGCCCTGGAGGTGGTACGCATCACAGCCACCGCCTCAGGGGCCTTGGGTATGGTTGAGGGCCAGATGCGTGATATCGAAGCCGAGGGGTGTAGCTTAGGTATTGACGCCTTAAAAAGACTCCACGCGCTTAAAACCGGCGCCCTGATCTGTGCCTCTGTAGAGATCGGTGCCGTTCTGGGTGGGGCCACAGCGGAAGAACGCAGGGCCTTACGGTACTATGCTGATAAACTGGGCCTCGCCTTTCAGGTGGCCGATGATATTCTCAATGTGGAAGGGGATCCCCTTCTCATGGGCAAAGGGGTGGGTACCGATGCCAAGCTCAACAAGGCTACCTATCCGTCTCTCCTGGGCTTAAGCGAATCCAAGGCCTATGCGGCCACCTTAGTGGATGAAGCCGTTGGTGCCCTGGCCCCGTTTAACGAGAGGGCAAAACCCTTGGAAGCGCTGGCGTATTATAGTATCCAACGCCGAAGCTGACCCCTTAGAAAGGGGCCGTATACGAACCTTATCTCCTCCCACGGGTGGGGGTCATCTGACAGGTACCGGTAATGACGCTTTTAAAACAGATCAACTCTCCCATCGATCTCCGAAAATTGGATCGCAGCCAACTTCCCCAGCTCGCCTTAGAGATCCGGGAAGAGATCGTGGATGTGGTCTCCAAGACTGGAGGCCACTTGGCCTCCAGTTTAGGAGTCGTAGAACTCACCATCGCCCTTCACTATGTCTTTGATATCCCCTTTGATAAGGTAGTTTGGGATGTCGGACATCAGGCGTACGCCCATAAATTGCTCACTGGACGGCGAGACGCCTTTCCCACCTTGAGGACAAGAGGCGGGATTTCAGGATTCCCCAAAATCAGTGAGAGTCCCTACGATGCCTTTACCACCGGCCATAGTAGCACCTCCGTCTCTGCCGGATACGGTATATGCTGTGCCCGACAGATCAAGGGAGAGGGGGGCAAGGTCATCTCTGTTATTGGTGATGGCAGTCTCACCGGTGGCATCGCCTACGAAGGGCTCAATCAGTCTGGGCCCTCTCAAAAAAATCATCTGGTGATTCTAAATGACAACGAGATGTCCATCGCAAAAAATGTGGGCGCCCTCTCCTCTTTCCTGAGCCGCACCTTCTCGGCGAAATATCTTCAGGACCTCAAAGGCGAGTTTAAAAAACTGGTCAAATCCTTGCCCAAGGTGGGGGATGATATCTACCAGTTTGCCAAAAAATCCGAGGAGTCCTTCAAGGCCTTTGTGACCCCGGGTATGCTCTTTGAAGCCTTTAAATTCGAGTATTTTGGCCCCATCGACGGCCACAATTTAGAGCATCTCATCGATATACTGGAAAACATCAAGAAGCTGAATAAGCCCGTCCTCCTCCATGTCATGAGTAAAAAAGGCAAGGGCTATGGGCCAGCCGAGGCCAACCCCGTCTACTTTCATGGCGTCAGCCCTTTCGAGAAAGAGACGGGAAATAGCGTCAAGTCCAAGGCCAAAATACCCAGCTATACCGATGTATTCGGCAGAGCCATGGTCGATTTTGCCAAAAAGGATTCACGTATTGTGGCGGTGACCGCCGCCATGCCCGAAGGGACAGGCCTGACCACCTTTGCCGAGACCTTTCCCGATCGATTTTTCGATGTGGGTATTGCCGAGCAGCATGGAGTCACTTTTGCCGCAGGCCTCTCCACCCAGGGATTGAAACCGGTGGTGGCCATCTACTCCACCTTTCTTCAAAGGGCCTACGATCAAATTCTTCATGATGTCTGTTTAGACCGCCACCCCGTCATCTTTGCCGTGGACCGTGGTGGTATCGTGGGAGAAGACGGCCCCACCCACCATGGGCTCTTTGATATCGCCTACTTAAGGCCCCTGCCCCATATGGTCATCATGGCCCCGGCCAATGAAAATGAGTTGCGGCGCATGATGAGAACGGCCATCGAGCATGATGGCCCCATCGCCCTTCGCTACCCCCGTGGCAGCGGCGAAGGAGTCCCCATCGATGAAACGGCCCCGGCCCTCCCCTTAGGCAAGGGCGAGCTGGTCAGAGAAGGGAACGATCTTCTTCTTCTCTCCATCGGGACACCTCTGGCCCTATGCATGGATGCCGCCGAGCACCTTGCCAAAATGGGGATCGAAGCCGCCGTCATCAACGCACGATTTGTCAAACCCCTCGATGAAGACCTCATCACCGCCTGGGCTCAAAAAACAGGCCATGTAGTCACCGTCGAGGAGCACGTCAAGGCTGGCGGCTTCGGAAGCGCTATCCTCGAGCTCTTTGCAAGAGACGGCCTTTTTCAGGTCGCCACGGCCCTTGTGGGAGTGGACGATCTTTTTGTCGAGCACGGAACCCGAGAGGAGCTCTGCGAGCTTCATGGCATTTCAACGAAGGGGATTATGGATACCGCCCTTCGCCTCATCGGGAAACCAGAGGCCATCTCTCTTTTGGAGAGTACCGGTCAGTAATTTGTTAAAGATGAAGGAAAACCTTTGATTCAAGCAGTTAAACAACGCATCGACCAGCTCCTTTTGGATAAGGGGTTGGTGGAGAGTCGTCAAAAAGCCCAGGCACTGATCCTGGCAGGAAAAGTGTTAGTAAACAGGGTCCCTGTCACCAAGGCAGGGACCCGTGTATTGACCTGTTCAGAGATCCATGTCAAGCAGCCAGAGACCTCTTATGTCAGCCGCGGCGCCCTAAAACTCGTCGAAGCCCTAAAAGTCCTTGCCATAGATATCAACGAGAGTGTGTGTCTCGATATCGGAGCCTCCACCGGAGGGTTTACCGACTGCCTTCTTCAAAACGGCGCCTCAAAAGTATACGCGGTGGATGTGGGATATGGTCAACTCGCATGGTCCTTAAGAAGTGATGATCGGGTGGTGGTCTTAGAGCGTACCAATATTCGCTACCTGGAAAAAGAGCAGGTCCCCGACACCATCGATGTGGTGACCATCGATACCTCTTTTATCTCATTGAAACTTGTCATTCCAGCCGCCCTTAAATTCTTAAAAAAAGGGGGGCGGATCCTTGCACTCATCAAGCCCCAATTTGAGGTGGGAAAAGGAAAAGTGGGAAAAGGCGGCGTGGTGAAAGACCCGGCTCTGCACGCAGAGGTAATAGAGACCCTCTCCCAATTTTTTATCGAACTCGGTTTGGAAAAAGAGGCGGTCATCCCCTCCCCTATCCTGGGACCCAAAGGAAATCGCGAATTCATTATCTCTTTGAAATACTGAAGAGGTTAGTATATAAATCACCATTGTAAGACTTTTTGATTTTAGGATCTTAAAAAAATAGTGGGGATATTTTCAACCGTTATTCTTCGGTGCCTTGTGGCGCATTACGCGCCGCAAGGCACTTTCAATACGGTGAAAAAAAGGGCCGAGCCCTCCCCAAGAATCTATACAGACGACGTCTGGATATGAAATTTACTCCCTTCCGGCGTTAATAACGCATACTCGATTTACCGAATTTTAAGGTGTGAACGAGGGCAAACCAAGTAACCTTAGGAGAAATAACGGTCATATAGGCATAGGCTTTGAATCACTACATATTGAGGAGGTTGTTTAATGAAGTTATCTTCTGATAAACTGAAAAACGTCGCTCTGGCAGCCCATGGAGGTGCAGGCAAGACTTCTCTTGCCGAGGCACTGATATTTAACTCCGGTGCGACAAACCGACTTGGCCGTGTGGAAGAGGGCAATACCGTGATGGATTACACGGAAGAGGAGCAACGCCGTAATGCATCTCTTAGCAGCGCCTTTTTTCAATACGAGTGGAAAAAGCATATTATCAGTCTCATCGATACGCCGGGTGACAAGAATTTCTTCTCAGATACCAAAACCTGCATGCCCGCTGCAGACGCCACCATCATCATCGTCGATGCCTGCTCAGGATCCGATATTCGCACCGAACAATCGGCACTCTTTGCAGAGACCAACACGATTCCCGTGATCGGATTTATCAACAAAGTCGATCACGAGCGCGCCGATTTCAGACAGGCCTTTCAGAGCGCCGTCAATACCTTAAATCCCAAACCCATTCTTACCCAGATCCCCATCGGTGAAAAAGAGCATTTTAAAGGGATGGTAGACCTCATTACCCTGAAGGCCTTTGAATTTAAAGAGGGTCAGGCCATCCCCATCGACATCCCCCCCGATATGGTGGATGAGGTGGAGAACGAGCGTGCCGAACTCATTGAAAATATTGCAGAGGCCGATGATGATCTCCTGGAGAGTTACCTTGAAGGGGATGATATTGGAGAAAAAGAGCTCTTCCGTGCTTTAAAAAATGGAATTAAGGGGCGTCAATTCATGCCCGTCCTCTGTGGTTCGGCCACGGCCAATATTGGCATCACCCTCCTGGCAGATTTCATCGTGGATGCCCTTCCAAGTCCCTGCGACCGATCCGTTTTTCCATCCATGGATGGTGAGGATATCGCCTTCGATGTGAATGCACCCTTTGCCGGATATGTCTTTAAAACCATCGTAGACCCCTATGCTGGACGCCTCTCTGTCATCAAGATAGTTTCGGGAAGCCTGGGAAAAGATGGGAGCTTCTACAACAGCACCAAGGAGACGAAGGAACGTTTTTCCCAGCTTCTCTACTTGTCCGGAAAAGAGCAAAAACCCATCGACTATGCAGAGGCCGGTGCCATTGTGGCTGTGGCAAAATTAAAAGAGACCTTTACAGGGGCCACTCTTTGTGATGAAAACAAAAAAGTACGCCTGGCCCCCACCGCCCCCATCGCCTCGGTGATCTCATTTGCTGTGGAAGCCGCCAAGAAAGGGGATGAAGATAAGGTCTTCTCCTGTCTCACCCGGCTCCAGGAGGAGGACCCCTCCCTGGGACTGGACCGTGTCGCGGAGACGAAAGAGATTCTTTTAAATGGGATGGGTATGGTCCACGTCGAGGCCACCATCGAGAAACTCAAACGGAAATTCAACCTCGAGGTGGTCATCAAGCCCCCCAAGGTGCCCTATCGCGAGACGGTTCGTAAAAGAGTGAGGGTTCAGGGCAAACATAAAAAACAGACTGGGGGTCACGGTCAATATGGCGATTGCTGGATCGTTTTAGAACCCCAGAAGAGCGGTGACGGTTTTGAATTTATTGATGCCATCGTAGGGGGCGTCATCCCCAAGACCTATATCCCTGCCGTGGAAAAAGGGATTGTGGAATCCTCTTCCAAAGGGGTTCTGGCCGGATTTCCCTGTGTGGACTTTAAGGTGACCTTGGATTATGGTTCCTTTCATGCCGTGGACTCCTCGGAGATGGCCTTCAAGATGGCAGGGTCCATCGCCTTTAAAAAAGCGTGTCAGGAGTCTGGTGGCGTGCTTCTTGAACCCATTATGAATGTTGCCGTTATTGTCCCCGATGATTTTACAGGCGATGTCATGGGCGATTTAAACTCTCGCCGTGGACGCGTCCTGGGGATGGAGAGCGAAGGCAAATACCAAGTGATCAACGCCCATGTCCCCATGGCTGAAATTCTCACCTACGCCCCGGACTTAAACTCCATGACCGGCGGACGGGGTACCTTCACGCGACTCTTTTCACATTACGATGAGGTACCGAATGATATCTCCAAAAAAGTGCTTGAAAAAATCGCGGCCGAGCAATAAGGGTAAGACGCGTGATAATAAAATAACGGAATCCTAATATTACGGATCGTTGTTGATCCGTTGGCACACCGTGTGTGCCGGCAGACATTTTTTCGAGAGCTGAATAGTTACACACTTTTTGTAACTATTCAGCTCTTGAGCGATGGCCTCCGGCGACAAGGGTGGTAAAGCCACATGGGGCAAAAACACCGTGAAAGCAGGATGCAGATACGATTTGCCATGTACCGGGGGGTAAATCACATCCGCGCTTTATAAAATAATGAAAAAAAAGTTTAGCCTCCGGTAGGACCAAGCGAGGCGTAAGCTGAATAGTTCACTCTTTTTTTTAAAAAAAATATGCCCGTAAGCAGAATAAAGAGAATTTAAGACCGGGCATACGGCGGCCAGGACCGATTCATTTTCATTCCACGCGCCCATATATCTCTTCCGGTTATATGGCGTCCCGCCCCCACAGGGCCAGGGTTGGCTCTGGAAAACCAGCCCATGATAAATTGAGCCTTAGCTGTCAGTCCATTTTTTTTAGGCAGTGTGGCACTTCTGCATGGGGAACGGTTCAGATAAGAATGACGATATATTTGATCGAATAAAGCCGGATAACCGGCCCTTATAAAATGGTTAGAGGATTAGCGAAAAAATGAGACGAAATATTGTACACGTCGGATCCGGGCAGCTCACCTATGAAATCCGAGAAATTGTGGCGGTGGCCAATGAGCTGGCTGAATTTGGTGTCAACATCACCTGGGAAAATATCGGCGATCCTGTGGCCAAAGGGGAGATCATCCCAAGCTGGATCAAGGAGATCATCGGTGATCTCGTGACCCAAGACACGACATACGGCTATGTGGCAACACGGGGTGTCTCGGCAACCCAGCAGTTTCTTGCCGATTGTGTCAACGGGCGCTGCGGCGCACAGATCACCAAGGATGATATCGTCTTTTTCAACGGGCTGGGAGATGCCGTGGCAAAGATTTTTGGATTCCTCAAACGAGAGGCACGCGTCATCGGTCCCTCTCCCGCCTATTCCACCCATTCATCGGCGGAGGCCGCACACTCCGGGTACAACCACCTCACCTATGAGTTGGACCCCAAAAATGGGTGGCTTCCAGACTTGGAAGACTTAGAAAACAAGATTAAATACAACGATGCCATTGCCGGTATCCTGATTATCAACCCGGATAACCCCACCGGGGCTGTCTATCCTCGGGAGACCCTGGAAAAAATTGTCGATATTGCCCGGCGGCACCATATATTTATCATCTGCGATGAAATCTACTCCCACATTGTCTATGAGGATGATGCAACCGTTCATCTAAGCGAAGTGATCGGTGAAGTACCTGGCATGGCACTGCGTGGTATCTCCAAAGAGTACCCCTGGCCTGGTGGTCGATGCGGCTGGATTGAAGTGTACAACCAGAACAACTATCCCATGTTCAAACAGTACATCCAAAGTATAGTCAATGCAAAGATGCTGGAAGTATGCTCCACAAGCCTTCCACAGTACTCGATTCCTCTTGTTATGGGTCACCCCAACTACAAGGGCCACCTAAAGATGCGCCGGGATATGTTTTGTGCACGGGCAGACGAAGCCCACGATATCTTTAACGGGGTAGATGGCATCTCTGTGATCAAGCCCAGGGGCGCCTTTTACATGGCGGTACTCTTCGAAGATGATGCATTAAACAACGAGCAGTCCCTTGCCATCGGTGACGATCGTGTTCGTCACTATATCGAAAAAAAGGTAGAGGGTGTCGAAGTGGACAAGCGATTTGTCTACTATCTGCTAGCCGCCACAGGTATCTGTGTGGTTCCTCTCACCGGTTTTTGCTGCAATCAAAAAGGATTCCGCATCACCCTCCTGGAGACCGATGACACCAAGCGTCAATGGACCTTTCAGACCGTTGCCGATAGCATCCAATCGTACCTCCACTCCCACTGAGCCCCTGCTTTTTTAAGATTCCCTTAGGCTCTGAGACAACAAAAGCGGCTCCTTTTATAAGGAGTCGCTTCAATGGCTTGCGCGAAAAAATCCGGTTAAAAATGTGTGATGATAAATCAAGCGGGAGATTTTATCTTTTGTAAGACCTCTCGATGCAACCTTTCTCTTTGACAAAAATAGTATGAGCCATCATCCCCGACCTTCATTGAGCCCCTCATGAATGCATCAGATAGGCACCAATTTTGTCATATGTTTCGATCTCAGTGAATTCAAGACCCAAGACGAGACCGTTGATACTCCGGATCACCGCTTTTTTACAAATCAAAGTAAGGGCCTTGTCGTCTAAATTAAACACCACCTGAATGACCGCCCCCACATGAAAGGGAAAGGATGTATGCATTGTTATTCGACACCCCGACTGTGAAAGATCTGCCACGGTCATAATAAATCGTCGTTGCCTCTCCGAAGAGAAGGCAAGCCCTGAAAGTTTAAGGGTCTTTCGATGATACTTCCGTCTTTCAATCATCACAGAAAAAACATGCCCACACTTGCAGGTGCATTTGATTTTAAGTTGGGCCTTAACGATTAAAAATTTTGATATATCCGATACCCTCGATCGGTCACATTTCGGACAAACAAAGGTCACCGTGGTGCTGTTTCCAACAAATATCTTCTCTACCATTATTTTGCCTTTCCATGATGACCGCATAAAAAAATTAAACGATCACCCGAATAAAAATCGATCACCCGTCCCTTCTTAGACTCACCACAGAAAAAAGAACCCCATCAGTGGATACACACCCGACGGATCTCTACAATATCGGTGAACCCCTTTAAGGCTTTTAAAATACCATCTTGAATCAATGTCGTCATCCCCTCCTCTGCCGAGGCCTGAAACAGTTCATCGGGCGTCGCTGCTTGCTTGATCATCTTCTTGATCGTCTTGGACCCAGACATTAACTCATGAATGGCCATTCGGCCTTTATAGCCCGATTCCGAACAGACAGGACACCCTACGGGCCTAAAAAGACGAAGCTCCGATGAGTAGCGCACCCCTGTTTGTTCAAATGCTTCCGCACCGTAAAGCTTAACAATTTGATCAAACTCCTCACGATCCGGCGTGTACTCCTCCCGGCAATGGGTACAGAGCAGACGAACAAGACGCTGGGCCAGCACACCTTGAAACACATCCGAAAAATTTAAGGCATTGAGCCCCATATCGAGCAGACGGGTGACGGCCTCCGGTGCACTGTTGGTATGGAGGGTGGAGAGAACCATATGTCCGGTAAGGGACGCTTCGATACCAATGGAGGCCGTTTCGTAATCCCGCATTTCACCGATCATGATGACATCGGGATCGGCACGAAGAAATGAGCGCATCACCCTGGCAAAATCTAGGCCTATCTTGGTCTTGCACTCGACCTGACGAAGTCCGGGCTGGGTAATTTCCACCGGATCTTCCACCGTCCATATTTTAACCCCCGGTTTATTGATATATGCCAAGGCCGAGTGGAGGGTGGTCGTCTTTCCCGAACCGGTGGGCCCCACACAGAGAACCAGCCCGTAGGGCTGAACCACCATGGATTTTAAAGCCTCTAAATTTCTCGCCGTCAAGCCCATATTATCCATTTTCATGGCCCCAGAGTCAGCCAAGATACGAAGAACCGCATCTTCGTAGCCCCCAGCCGTGGGAATGGTCGCCACGCGAAGTTCAAAAGCCTTGACGCCCTTTCGCTTAAATTTAATTTTACCATCCTGGGGCATCCGTCGTTCGGCAATATCGAGATGACTCATGATCTTAATACGAGAAATCATACCCATGGCGTTGGAGAGAGGGACCCGAAGCACATCCTGACACACGCCATCAATACGGTAACGCACAAGGACTCTTTTGGAATGGGGAGAGGGCTCAATATGAATATCTGAGGCCCCTTTTCTATATGCGGTGATGATAACCTGGTCTACGATCTTGACGATCTGGCTCGATGCTTCGGTGAGTTCACTATCCGCATCCGGGTCACCGGCCCCCTCATCCACCTCCTCTTCGAATTCAACATCCAGCATCATGTCAAATTCATCATTGTCATCGTCACCCTGCCCCTCTTCCATGGCGTGGTTCGATTCATAAAAGAATTTGATTAGTTCAACAATATCTTCACGAATTCCCACAGAGTATCGGATATGCTTTGCATTGAGTAAGGCGTAGATATGATCTGTTTTCTCAAGGTTTCTTGGATCATCAATGAGGACATCCACCACCCCTTCGGTCAGATCCCATGAGAGGGGGACCCAGCTGTTTTGAATAAGAAAACTCTTCTTCAATTTTCCGAGCAGCTCCACAGGAACTGGAATCGATGTACTAAAGGCCACAAAGGGGCAGTTGTAAAAATAGGCGAGGGATTTTCCCAAGGCCTCCTTGTCGATGTGCATATCCTCCAAGAGGATAGCTTCACAACTTTTTCCCCTCTTTTTTGCAAGGATCACCGCATTTTGAAGCTGGGTTGGGCTGGCTTGACCGGTATCCAGAAGGTAACCATACGCCGATTCATAACTTCGGCTCTCCTGGACCCCCTCGATCTGGGCATTCAGCCCTTTATAATCGGGGTCTAACTCGTGAACCTCCCCATAAAATTTTATGGCGGCATCATTTTTTTCACGTTTTTCCATCTCCAGCCCAAAACAGAATAAAATATCGGCGGCGACATCCTGCCCCACCTCATGCGCCTCAAGAAATTCCAGGGCCTTTTCATGCAACTGGGAGACGGCGTACATGTGCATCAAGGCGGCCACAATTTGGGGGACCAGTGTGGCCACAGGGTATGGCGTAGTAAAAAGTTTTACTAATTCGTTTAAAGATTCTCGGTGAAGGCCAAGTTCTCTAAACGCCTGGGCACTCTCTAAAATTTCATATATGTTGTCTTCGGACCAGGCCTTTTTAATGGTATCGAGTTCCTGGGAGCTCATCTCAAAAATTTCACTCTCCTTATCAATTCCTGAGAGTTTTTCTCGCAGTTCTTCGAGTTCAATGTCTATAAATGCCCGTGTATTCGCTTCAAGCGTATCGCCATAGGTATCTTTAATCGTCAAATAAACGGCAGTGGATTCACTGTAAAGACCATGTTTTTTATACGCTTTGGCGGTATCCATCTTTGATTTTAACTGTTTTTCCAAAGCACGTCCTCGCTCAATTTTAGCGCACCCCAGATCTGGAATAAGGTGGCCTCATTGTTTTATATAATTATCCAAATAAATATCGTAACTATTAAACTGCCGGCGGCAAGGGTGGCGAAGCCACTTCGGCAAAAATACCTTAAAAGCCGTCCAGTGGATACATTGTGCCCCGCTCCTCGGAGCAAATCACATCCACCTTTGAGATGAAATTTAATCAAGAACAATTCTTAAGATCTATTTGTTAAACGCGTTTTTATAAAATCAGGCAAAAATTTAGCCCCCCAGCAGGGCCATCGAAGGCATAAGCTGAATAATTACTAAATATCTTAGTTATCGAATGGTGATTTTTTTATCCACTATTTTTTTGACGGAGTTTATCGATGGAAATGCGCAAACTCTCCTGGATACGGTTTACCGAGTCGGCAAGGCTTCCAATCTCGTCGCATGAATGGATATCAACGGCTGCACCCAAATCGCCCACACTGATGCGATCTGCGGCATCGGTCAATTGCTGAATATCAGAGGTTAACCGGTAGCCGTAAATCATGATGGAGAGGCCGATAAATAAGATGCCACCCCCCATAAAAGAGAGGCTCATTTTTTGGGTGGATCGCGTCAACCGGTTGGCCCTTTTTTCAATCAACTGAATGGGATCTGTAAAGTCTTTGATAAAGGTGGTGCTTAAAATAAGATAGGGTGTCTCTTCAATGGGTTCGACGGCCATAAACTTCTCATTATCCATGGCCCCTTGATAGTACCCCTTGATCTTTCGCCCCCCCTTCATGGCCCGAAATATCGTGTCGAAACTGGGGTATCCCAGCCCCAACGCCTCTTTCATCCTGAAGAGTAAGGGCGAACCAATAAACGCTTTATTGGAATGGCACCAAATAGTATACCCCGTGTCGCTATTTTGATCCGGGGTCGGCATCTCGATGAGCGTGGTAAACCCACCCGTTCCCACTTTCTGGATGGCGATCTCCCTCATACCTGGATTGGAATAGAAATCTTTCTTGGAGAGACCTGGATTATTGCGCAGAAAAATTGAACACTGCAACGCCACACTGCGCGCCTTATTCATAATAATCTCTTCTGCCATCTGCGCCACCACATCACGACTCTCTGCGGTGATCCTGTTTGCCAACGCCAGCATCTGGTACTGGCTAAAGGCACTGCTGCAAATAAAGAGAAGAACGGGGGTAAGAAGAAAGAGAAAAAACATCTTGGTTCGTAAACTTAAGCCCTTACAGGTTCGCTTCGCATAAGAGGGGCCCGGTTTTCCCTCTAGGACAGACCCATCCGTTTCACGGGAGATCCCCCCTTTTTTTTCAAGAGACGGCCGGGGTATATGGGGCAAAAGATCAGGCGGTACCTCATTGGAGAGTCGAATAGGCATGAGGTGGCTACACGCCTTGCACCTCATCTTGATGCTAGGCGACCCGTTACTATGAAGATGTAAAGTATGCGGATCCACACGATACATTTTACCGCACGCTTCACATATCACAACCATATCCTGCTCCTTGTTGGGCCTTGAAATTTGATGACACCCCTCCCCTTCATTCAACGATAAGGAATCTGTCTTAAAATTTAGAAGTACACCTAATTTTAAAGAGAGTGTGAACCGCCGAAGGCGGCGATCGAGACAATGGAAGGCTCCGGGAATCATCCCCGGACTCCGGGGGGAGTTTCGATCATCCCCAGGCTCCGGGGACATTTTTTATAATGATTTTACAATGATTTGTGTCTATCCCAAAGATTTCATATGTCAGGATATCGAACCACGTAAAAAAAAGGAGGGGGGCACTCTTTTATATCACACCGTTATCTTTGATAAAGGCACTCTCTGTACATCTAAGTTCAAGCGATATAATTGACTATTTAGGCGCCATCACTCGAGCCACCTCTTCCCGTACCACGTGACGAATATAAGCCCTTATCTCATCGGATAGACCGCTTTTTTTATCCGTGGGACGTGGGGGAAGTGCTGGAAGCGGGTGGGGGGATGTATGGG